>RGUW01000013.1 GCA_010027605.1 Synechococcaceae bacterium WB9_2_112
CGCCCATGCAATGGTCAATCGCAACGCGAGCGAGAGCATGTGGGATGAAGAGGATGGATTTTTCTATGATGTGCTCCGCAAAAGTGACGGCAGCTCAACACGACTGAAAGTCAGGTCGATGGTCGGGCTGATTCCATTGTGCGCCGTCCAGGTGTTCGAGCAGGATGTGGTGGAGCAATTTCCAGAAATTGGCGATATCTTGCAACGCATGCGGGAAAAATACCCAGACCAACGCAGCTCTTTTCACGACATCAGCCTCAAGGGCCATGCCAACCGACAAATGATGTCAGCCCTCGACGAAACCAATCTTCGCCGCGTTCTGACGGTCATGCTCGATCCCGACGAATTTCTCGGGGACCATGGCATTCGCTCGATCTCAAAACGGCACGAACGAGACCCTTATCGTTTTGTCCACAATCAACAGGACTATGTTGTCCAATACCTACCGGCCGAGTCGGATTCAGGTCTTTTCGGCGGCAACAGCAACTGGCGCGGGCCGGTCTGGATGCCGGTCAACTTCGCGATCGTTCGCGCCTTGGTTGTTTACTTCACGTATTACGGCAATGACTTCAAAGTTGAATTCCCGACAGGCAGCGGCCAGCTCGCAAACCTGTACGAAATCGCTGAAAATCTAGCGCAGAGGCTTGCCTCGATCTTCATACGCAATGCCGAAGGCCTGAGACCCGTGTTTGGCAGCCAGCAGACCTTTCAAAGCGACCCCCACTGGAAGGATTATCTCCTGTTTTATGAGTACTTCCATGGCGACAATGGGGCTGGCATTGGTGCCAGCCACCAGACCGGATGGAGTGGTCTGGTGGTTAATTTACTCCACTATTTTGCCTCCAACACCCAGGAGAATCGGTTGGCGAGTGGCGGCAATACGGGACCCGTACCCCTTGTGCGCCATGGGGAGGCCTGAAGAAAAGGCGCTCAGGGAGTGCAGATGTCAGCGGGCGTGAGCTTCTCCGGTGGCATCACAGTGCGCCGCTGGGGCATCGGCAGGCCGGCAGTGCAGGCCTTGATCTGTTTCATAGTCGGATCATTGACCATCTCCAGTGCGTATTGCCTGGCGCGCTGCAGGGCCGCGTCGCGCATGCCGGCCTTGCAAAGACGCTTCAGGTCAGCCTCAAAGGCTTCGTTCTTGCGTTCCATCGCCTCCATGGCGGCGGTGTCCAGGTTGGCCATGCACTCACCGACCTTGATCATCTGGTCCTGACTCGGCATGGTCTGGGCCATCCCAGGTGCAGCGTGGGCCCAGGCCACGGGTGCAACCAGCGCCACAGTCCAAAGAGTTGATCCGCGCATCGGCTGATCGACAGGTAAGTCGAAAGATCGTTGCAGATCCAATAAAAAAACGCCGGCAGTTGCCGGCGTGAGAGCCCCTCCCTGAAAGCGCTCAATGAGCAGCTGGCTGACCGTGAACGGTCAGGACCTTGGGCTCGCGGCTGGGAGCCGGTGCGTCGTGATGGGCATCGACATGGGCGACGCCCCGATACGACTTGGCCATCAGCATCTGGGCCTCTTCCAGGTGCCTGGTCTTGAGGATCCGGGAGCGGATCAGTTCGAGGGTGTTCATGGCTGAACTCCACAGTGCCCGCGTCCCCGTTGCCTGGCGCGGATCTGACTGCATCCCACTGGAGGGGGATCAACGTGACCACAGGCTAGCAATTCTGTAGCGGTTGCTACAGCGCGATCACCAAGAAACTTCACTTCAAGGCCGGGTTGCCACCACGGCAAAGAACGGATCGCCCTGGCCGCCGATCAGGCCCTGCCAGCCGCGGGAACGGGTCTGCTCGGCAATCAGCTCGGGCCGGGGCCAGCCCTGGGCCATCAGCACCTCGGCCACGTAGGCCAGGTGGTCGCGGTCACTGCCATCGGCCCAGACCTGGGGCGCCTTGGTGAAGAACATGCGGTTGGAGAACGCCACGATCAGCAGGCCTTGCGGCCGGGTGATGCGCAGCAGCTCGGCCGCGACCGCCTCGGGGTATTGCAGGTACTGCCACCCGGCGACGATCAACACCGCATCAACGCTCGCGGTTTTGAGCGGGATCTGCTGATCGAGGTTCAGGTTCTGCAGCCAATGGCTGTCGAGACGCTTGTTGGCCGCCAGTTCCTTCGCGTTGAGGCCATGGCCGATCACCCGCTCGTAGCTGATGTCGTCGGGCAGGTGCGACACCCAGCTCGACATCAGGTCGAGCACCACGGCACGGGCGGGAATGCGCTCGCGGTACAGGCGCTTCAGCCGCTCGCGAAAGGCCTCGTCGAGGTGCTGCACAAAGCGCGGTTCGGCATAAAAAAGCTGATCGTCACTGGCATCCCATTTGCGGCGCTGGGCCTCGCTGAGCACCTCAACAACCACAGGGCCCTGCCGCAACTTGGCGAGACCCTAACGACCAAGGCGTGCGGCCCCTTGCCAGATCGCGTTACACGCTGTTACAGTTTCGGTAACACTCTGTAACGAGCCATGGCTGACTCCCCTTCCCGCTTCGGTTTCGTGGCCTTCGCTGAGACCTGGAACGGCCGCCTGGCCATGCTCGGTTTCGTGATCGGCCTTGGCACCGAACTGCTCACCGGCCAGGGCATCCTCAGCCAGATCGGCCTGGGCTGAGCCTGATGTCGACCGACTACACCGCAGCCATCACCGGTCTTGTCGTTCTGATCGTGGTGCTCACCGGGATGGTGACCTTCCTGCTGAGTCGACCGAGCGACCTGCCCAACAAACCCTGACGATCTCTTCTGCGAAGACCCATGTCCGATTCAACGACCAACAGCGACAAGTGGTTCCAGGATCGCGCCGCTGAGCAGATTCACCTCGAACAGCTGCAACGCGCCGAACGCTTCAACGGTCGGGCCGCCATGCTCGGCATCGTGATCGGCGTGATCACAGAAGGCCTCACCGGCGCCGGCATCGCCCATCAGATCGGGCTGGGACCTCTGGTCGACGGCTACGCCGCCTGCCACACCCAGTTTCTGCCGTTCTGCTTCTGATGCACTGCGGCTGACATCGTGGTCAGACCCGATCAGGGTCGACGGGCAGTCCTCGTAATGCGAGGGCTGCCTGTCTTGTCAGCAGAAGCAGGGGGTAGAGACGCCGCGCAGCGCGCTGCGTGCGCATCAGTCGAGACAACAGTTGCAGCAGGGCATCACTGGTCTGCATCTGGGTGCACACCCAAGCCACGGCATCGGAGCCATGCAAAACCTGGTCGTCGACCAGCAGGATCGCGCCATCGGCCAGGCGATAGCCCCGACGTGCGAGCTGATGCCTGAGGTCATGGTCGCTGCGCCCATTGCGAATCGTGAGGCCGGGAATTCCGCTGCGCAACGCAGTGAGTTCGGCGAAATGGCGGCAAAAGGGGCAGCCGCCGTCAAACACCAGCACGGGGGTAGATCCACCGAGGGGGGTGTTCGCCGCAACAAGCGGGTTCACAGGCGCCAGGGCAGCTGTCATGCAGCCTGGCGCAGGATCGCAGGTCTTGGCGTGATGCTGGCCGCAATCCTCGTGCTGCTGCTCGGCGGCCCAGCCCGCCCAGCCTGGGCCGACCGGGTCGCCGCCCCGGAGAGCTACCGCTGCAACGGTGAACCCTTGGTCGCCACCTTGCACAGTGGCGACGTTGACGATCTTTCAATCCCCAACCGCAGCGGCAACACCTTGCCAGGTGCATTTGTGGTGTTGCAGTGGCAGGAGCAGGTTCTCCAGTTGCCCCGCACCAACAATGCGGGTCCCCCAAGCTTCACCGATGGACGATGGTGGTGGAGTCTGGAGGACCCGGATCACCCAGACCTGCGGCTGCGCCGAAGCCTGGGTGATGTGATGCAACTCAGCTGTGAGCGCTAAGTGTGTTTTCTCACCAGGTCATTCAGTGACCCGCAGCCGGTTGAGCTGCTGAAAGGGAGTGCTGCCTGCCAGGGCCATGTGGCACCTGCGGCCGTTATAGATCGCCAGATATCGGGGCAGCCAGAGCTTGCGCTCTTCTGAGCTGGTGAACGGCATTGCATAGGCCCATTCGGCTTGCAGGGTCTTGATGAATCGCTCAGCTTTGCCGTTGGTTTGGGGCCTATAGGCCCTGGTGCGTTTGGCTTTCAGGCCCAGCACGGTGCAGGCCTGCCGCCACTGCTTGGAGCGGTAAGCACTGCCGTTATCGGAGAGCACCCTGCGGCAGGTAATGCCCTGGCTGTTGAACCAGGACACAGCCCGCACCAGGAAACCCACCGTCGTGGCCTTCTGCTCGTCTGGCAGCACCTCGACGTAGGCCAGCCTCGTGGCGTCATCCACAGCCACATGGGCTTTCTCATAGCCAGCACCAGGCGAGCAGCCTTGGCGGCGGTCACCGGTGATGCGGTGGCCGATGCGTTCAAAGCGGGCCAGCTGTTTGGTGTCGACGTGGATCATGTCGCCGGGTTGAGCCCATTGGTACCGGCGGACTGGCTCTTTGGGCTCCAGGTTCCTCAGTCGCCCGAGCCCGATGGCCTTGAGCCAACGGCCAACGGTCGAGAGCGGAGCTGTCAGGTCCTTGGCGATGCGCCGCATGGTGCAGCGCTCATGGCGCAGTGTCCTGGCCTGCTGCTGTTGCTGCGGATCGAGCGTTCGCCGCTGGGTGCGGCGCACGCTGCGTCGATCCACCAGTGCGGTTACCCCGCCTGAGCGGAATCTGGCGAGCCACTTGTACGCGGTGCGGAGGCTGATCCCTGCCTGAGACGCCAGTTCAGCCAGGGGGACAGCATCGTCAATGTGTCGACGTACAAGCCGTTCCCGGCCGAGGGCTGTCAGCCGGGCATTCGGGTGGGTATGCATGGTGTGTGAGCTCTGGGGAAGGGGGTGACACACCGACCCTGACGAGCTCACACCCCTTTGTCAGCTGCTGAACAACCTGGTGGGACTACACATTTAGGCAGGTCGAGGGTAGTGCGGTGACCCATTCCACCCTGAGGGCGACGACTGGATGGAGAACACCATGGGTGGAGCTATAACCGGCCCATCTCGTCATCAGGCCATGGGCGCTGAGTCCTGCGGCACCTCCCTGCGCCGTGCCGTCCTCGGGCTGATCTTCACACCAATCCTGTGGGTCGCCCTGCCGGTTTCTGCAGGACCGGCGAACGACGTGATGCGCTTGCTCGAGCAGCGTCGCTGCGGTGGTTGCCAGCTCCAGGATGCAGATCTGGTTCACGCGGATCTGCGGGGCGCAGATCTGCGAAAGGCCCAATTGCAACGGGCCAATCTCAGTCGCGCACGGCTGGATGGCGCCAATTTTCAAGGCGCTGATCTTCGCTTCATCAGCCTGCAGGGTGCATCCTTACGCGGCGCCAATCTGAAAGGTGCCTGGCTCGACGGTGCTGATCTTCGCCAGGCCGATCTCACCGATGCCCAGTTGGACGCAGGTGCTCTCAGCAGGGCCCACTGGGAACAGGCCATTGGTCTGAACCCTGCCGCACGACTGAGCTATGCGGAATTGCACAATGCAGGCGTCGAGGCAGCACGACAGAATCGCTATCCCGAGGCCGAGCAGTTCTTCAGTGAAGCAATCAGAAAGCAACCCCTGGCAGCGGTGAGCTGGCTGGCGCGAGCCATCTGCCGCAGCGAACAAGGCAAAATCATCCTCGCCGCCAATGACCTTGGATTCGCAAGCCATCTCTACGAGCAAGGTGGAGAACTGGAAATGGCTGCAACGGTGAAACGCTCTAGCGAACAACTCCTTGCAGAACCTGGACGCGGCCAAACAGGCAACGGCAAAGGCATTGAAGCTGTAGGCGGCGCCTTGGCGGCATTCAAAATCCTGGCTCCGATAGCCGCAAAAGCATTCATGCCTGTTGCTTTTTAAGCGGCGGCAGCAGAACCCGCCAACCCAGGTTCAGGGAGGTTCCAAAGGGCACAAACGAACCGTCATCGATCTGCAACCTCAGGAGATCTGGCCGGCCCGATCGAAGACGAAGTCCTCGACGCATTCGTATCGAGCGCTGCTCACCGGCATGGAGGATACCAACGAAAAGAGTCTTTTCCGTTGCTAGATCCTGTACCTCAACCCAGCTCGCGCCATCAGCCGACAGCTTCAAGATTGCATTGGATTCAAACGCAACTGGCGCAACCAAGGTCGAACGCCTGACTCCCGAAGACGAATGGGTTTCGCGCAGGCCAAGATTGGGAACAGCCCAGAAAAGAAGAGCCGTCAATCCCGACAAACTGATACCAATCAAAAGCGGCCGACAACGCAACAACAATCCGACATTGGCACCAAGCTTTTGAGTTGAAACGAGCCCCTGTGACTGCAATGCCTGTCGCAGCTCATAATTTTGAACCTTGAGATGCAAATTCATCTCAATAACATGATTAAGACGCAAACGAAATTTTTGCTCCATCGTTGAGGGGAATTCTTCCAATGCCTGCTCGAGAAGTGCACATTCAAAATTCGCCCGATTCAGCTGAGCCAAGACGTCGCCCGTGCACGACTCCCCAGGGGCTCCAGCGACGTCGCAACTTTCCACAGATTGCACCAAAATAATCAATTAATAGCTTGACCCATGAATTGACGGCTCTGCCGTGTCGAAGGTGTATATCCATATCCATACACACCACTCGTCTCATCGTTAATAATTCTGGGAGTAACCATGATCACAAGCTCCCGCTTATCACGCTGTCCAGCAGAAGCCCTGAAAAACTGACCAATCAGCGGCATGTCTCCGACAATGGGCCACTTACGCACAACCTGACGATCAAAATCAGAAATGACACCTGTCAAGATCAACGTCTGCCCATCACGAACGCGCAAGACACCCGTGTCCAGACGGCGAACCCTTAAAATACTTATTGGTGGGCATCCAGCACCCGAGGGCAGCTCGCTTTCAACAGCAGAAATACTTGGACTCAAAGCAAAGGTAACAAATCCATTGTCATCAATCTTTTCTATTCTTGCACCTAAAACTAGCCCTGAGGTGCTCAATTGATCAATGCTACAGGTTGTCGGACCGCCACCTGAAGCAATATTGACACTGACTTTTGTGGGAACGTTCACACCCACTCGCACGACTCCTTCATTTGCCCTACGACGACCTATCGGGGCGTCAATAGAATAATCATCCAACCCACCCGTGGTCCCCGAAGTCACTCCCGGCTCCCGAAGAAAAGCAGAGTTCTCCTGAAGAATTAATGTTGGATTGGCAACAACTTTAGTATTTTCAGAAAGAATCGTAGCCTGTAAAAAATTGTTGAAGGAATTATCTGGGAAGCCGAAACCGGGATTTGGCTTCGCCGGATTCGCTGTGGGGGGCACAGCTGGAGTCGTACCGGTTGCGGAAGATCCAGCACTCGGGGTGAAATCAGATCCTGGTGCAGGAGTCAGATTTAAATTATTAGGATTAAACGTAGTTCCAGGAGTCAACTGAGCAGTTGCCGGTAGGTTATTGCCGAATGCACCAAGCAGATTGCCGCTATCACTGACAATGAAAGTATTGCCCCATCTGGCCGCAAAACTATTATTGACATTAACATCATTATTTAGGTTGACATCTAAGATTTTGACCGACAACGCAACCTGCCTTTGCCTGAGATCAAGTTGCTTCAGGTACTGCTCTGCAATTGCAACCACAGAGGCATCGCCGACCAGCGTGATTGTTCCCAATCGATTGTCAGTGGTAGCTCCAAGCCCCAGCAACGGCCCACGGCTCGCACCATAAGTTTCAACTGTAGTCTGCCTTGCTGATTGAGTCGTAGAAGCAGTGGGAGCACCTGCAACTGCGGTTGTCTGCGTGACACCCTGAGTGATGGAGGTGGAGATGGTATTGGTTTTGGTGACAGTCGCGCCGAGATTGGCCAAATAATCAGCGGCAGCCTCTGAACTCACCTGATTTAAACGATAGACCTTTGAGAGACGGGATCCAAACCCTTTGGATCCAACATTAAGACCGACGATCAACATGTTTCCCTCAAGCTTTCCAGTCAGCCCTGCTGCAAGAAGCACGGCGTTAACAGCACGCGAATAATCTTCATTCACAAATGCAATGCTGACTCCCTGACGCATTGGCGCAGCCAATCCAGTGGCAAGCTGCGATGTCTGCCCCTGATTTGCAGCACTACCCTGAAAGGGTGTTGCGGCAAGCGCTGATTGCTCATCGACATAAACAAACCCATAGCCACCCATCTGCGCGAGGGCCATTAATGCATCCTTGGCTGGTGCATTTCGCAGAGTCATGGTGACCCGCGGGCCGCGCACATTCACGTAGCTGGTGTTTCGCAACACCATGGTGCCGATGGCCATGTCACCCAGCGGAGGTGCAACGGCGCGGGGTTGCAGTGGTGGGGCATAGACAGCCTGGGGCACAGCGCCAGGCTGGTTGAGGTCAGGCCTGAGGGTCTGGAACGAAGACTGAGGAGGTGCCGAGAAGGTCAGGATCAGGTTCTGCCCGTCGGCACTCACCACGGGCCGCTTCATGGGCAACCCGGGCGTGGGAACGACATCGATCTGAAAGTTGGTACCTGATCCGCTCAGGGTGACCTGCTGCAGTCCTGCCTCAGGCAGAGACAGCCGCTGAGGGCCATAGCGCAACGCCGCCGAAGCCGCCGTTGTCAACTGCCCCTGCCAACCGCCGCTGCTGGAGCTCTGCACCAGCTGGGGCCCCGGACCGGTGCCTGCGATCACCAGCTCCAGGGCATCACCGAGACGCCGCACCTTGAGCTGCACAGCTCCAGAAGGGCTGGCAGTCATCGTCTCGCCCGACTGGGGCGCGGCGGCAGACTGGGCGCTGCCTGCCACTGGCGTCAGGTTCAGGGCGATCAGCGTCGCGAACGTCGTCGTCCTCAGCAGCCGCCTACCCAAGCCACTGCCCACGCCCTGACCATCGTTGTGCGCGCCGATGGTATCGGCTGTCGCTGCAGCCAACCAGTTTTCACTTGGCGGCGTTGGCGCTGTAAAGCGCAATGGCCATCTTCAACTCGACCACACCCGCGGGTGGAGCTGCCGCCTGGGTACCGGTGCTCGGCACCGGGGCGGTGGCCACCCTGTCGACCACCGGCTGGCCGAGGCTGAAGCCGCCACTCGAACCGGGCGGCAGATACACCACCAGCAGCGACAGGGCCTCCATGCCCCGCAAGAAGGCCAGCAGTTGGGGGAAGCGGCCCCGGGCGGTCAACAGCAGCAGGGTGCTGTTGAGCCCCGCCTTGCGCAGGGGGTCGCTGGATTTGGCTGCGCTGGCCGCCTGCTTGGCCCGCTGCTGGCTCTGCCGTTGCTGACGGGTGCCCTTGGTCTGGGCCTTGAGCGGGTCGGCCTCCTCGCCGTCGGCGGCTGGCAGGGCCGACGTTGGCTCAAACAGCTGCAGCTGCACGCCATGGCGCTGGGCCTCGTTGTCGACCTGGGCCAGGAAGGTGTCCAGGTCACCGCTGCCGGCGATCAGGGTCAGCAACTGGCGCTGCTGTCGCTCGGCCGTGAGCTGCTGGGCGCTGACGCGGGCCAGGTCAGCGCGAATCAGGGGCAGGCGTTGCTCCTGATCCAGCTGGTCACGCTGCTGGCTGGTCTGCACCTGCAGCACGTTGAACAACGGCAGGGCGCCAACCAACAGCACCAGCAACGCCAGCAGGCCACCGCCGCCCAGGGGCAACCAGAACAGCAGACGCCGCATCAACACACTGTTCTGGTCTGACGGCAGGCTGGTCATGGCAGCAAGCCCTCAGCACCGAGCAGCTGCAGCCGCCGGGCCATGCCCGTGGCCCCCAGCTCGCTGAGCAGCTGCAGCTCCACCGCCGGTGGCAGAGCGGGCCGAAAGGCCGCCGTGAGTTCAAACCCCACCTGAGCCGATGGCACCACGGGCTGCAAGGCAGGCTGGCCCGCCGGCGGCGGGCTGGTCCGGGCCTCGCTACGCAGGGCCTTGAGCAGTTTCACGCTGCCGGTCTGAAGCAGGGGCGAACGCCCCAGGGCGATCTGCAGGGCATTGATGCGGGCAAAGGCCTGCGGATCGGCAGCCGTACCCAACAGCCGCAGGCTCTGCTGACCCGGCGACACCGCCAGGCTGGTGAGCTGCACGCCCTGGGGCACCCGTCCCTGCAGATCCCGCAGCAACGCCGACCCCGAGCGCGTGGTGACCAGACCCTGCAGCAAGGCCCGGTTGGCCGTGGTCAGGGTTCTGAGGCGGCTGCGTGCCGGGCCTGCACCAGCGCCAACCGCGCAAGCTCGCCCCGCAGCTGCTGCTGCCACACCACCAGCAGACCCGTGACCGCCACACTGGCGGCCAGCAGGGCGGCCCCGACCGAGCCCCCGCGCAGCACCAGGCTGCGGCGCTCGCGTGCGACCGTGGCCGGATCGCCCAGGCCCTGCAGCTGACGGGGCTCCCGCAACAGATCGAGGGGCACCGCATCCGGGCCCGTCAATCCCTGCAGCTCGACAGCACCGTCCAGCTGCTGCAGGGGCAGCCCCAGGGTCTCGGCCAACGCCAACGGATCGGGCAGGTTGCCGGCCAGCCACAGCTGACCGGCCTTGAAACCACGATCCCTGGCTCCGTAGTAGTCCAGCATCGCCCCCAGCTCCGCCGGCAGCCGGGGGTCGTCACTCTTGAGCTGACGCTCGTAGAGCGGCATCCCCTGGCGCCAGAGACTGGCCGCGCAACGCGCGCCGTTGGCCTGCAGCACCAGCACCCCCTGCTGGGGTTCAAGGGCCTGCAGGGCCGGCAGGAGCGCCTGCCGCAAACCGACCTGGGATGGAACCAGACGCTCGAGCGTGGTGCCGGCAATCGCAAACACCGCGATCCAGGCCTCCACCAGCTGGCGCGGAGCTGCGATCAGCAGCGAACGCAGCGGCTGGCCGGTCAACGGCTGCAGATCGATTGCCGCATCGGCCAACGCAAACGGCAGGCCCAGCGCGGGATCCACCGTGCGCAGGGCCTCGAGGGGCTCGTCGGGCCAATCCTCGAAGGGCCATTCGATCACCCGCCAATGGGCTGCCTGCCGCGGCAGAGCCAACCACACCGGCTGAGCCATCAAGCCTTTGCTGAGCAGCAGATCACCAAGAAAATCGCCAAGCTCCTCCACCCGCAACGGCAGGCCATCGGCCAGAACCTGGGCCGGCAGCTGCGACTCCCAGACCGGCACACTGATGGCACCACGCCGCAGGGCCATGCCGCGCAGGGTGGGCTCCTCAATGCTGAGGACCACCCGCTCGGCCAACCATTGGGATCGCAGCGGAGGCCAGAGCTCGCGGACTTCGGCAAGCACCAGGATCGGCTTCCGCTCCTTTGCGCAAGCTAACGGACTTTAGAGCTGCGGTCAGCCCTTGATCAGGCCGTCTCTTTCCAGGGCAGTCCGCTGCCCACCGCCGCACCGATGTGGGCCAGTCCGTGGCGATCGAGCTGCAGGCGCAACCCGTCGAGGATGGCCGGCACCAGCTCGGGGCCCTCGTAGATCCAACCGGTGTAGACCTGCACCAGCGAGGCCCCGGCGGCGATGCGCTCCCAGGCGGCCTGGGCCGAATCGATGCCTCCCACCCCCACCAGGGGCAGGGCAGGGCCGGCGATGGCACGCAGCCGCCGCAGCACCTCGAGGGCACGGGCCCGCAAGGGGGCACCACTGAGCCCGCCCGCCTCCTCGGCCAGGGTCAGACCGCTGGAGGCCAGGCGACGCTGCTCGAGCCCCAGGCGATTGAGGCTGGTGTTGACGGCGATCACGCCGGCCAGCCCCTCTTCGTAGGCCATGCGGGCGATGGCATCGATGGCGTCGTCTTCGAGATCGGGTGCGATCTTGACCAGCAGCGGCGGGCAGCCCGGCAGGCGACGCAGCCGTTCCACCAGGCGACGCAGCTGACTCTCCTGCTGCAGATCCCTGAGCCCCGGCGTGTTGGGTGAACTCACGTTGATCACGGCGTAGTCGGCCAGCGGTGCCAGCAGGTCCAGGGAGCTGGCGTAGTCGTCGGGAGCGAGCTCCAGCGGTGTGCGCTTCGATTTGCCCAGATTGATGCCCAGCACCGCCGGTCGCCGACCCGGAGCCGGCAGCCGCTGCCGCTCGAGGGTGCGCAGCACCGCCTCGGCGCCGATGTTGTTGAAGCCCATACGGTTGAGGGCTGCCCGCTCCGCCGCCAGTCGAAACAGACGGGGGCGGGGGTTGCCGCTCTGGGCATGCCAGGTGACCGTGCCCAGCTCGGCAAAGCCAAACCCGAAGCAATGCCAGATGCCGGCGGCCACGGCGTTTTTGTCGAACCCTGCCGCCAGACCCACCGGATTGCTGAAGCGGCAGCCAAACAGGGTCTGCTCGAGCCGGGCATCCGGACGCTGCAGCTCCCGCGCCAGACCGGCCAGCACCGTGCTGACCCCGGGCCAGCCACGCCGCAGGGAGGCCTGAGCGAGGGCCGCCAACGACAGGGTCGACAGCTGTTCGGCATCGGAACCCTCGTCACTGCTGAGCAGCGGCCCCACAAAACGGCGATAGAGGGCACCGGTTCCGGTGGGAGCCATCTCCCGATCTGCGTCAGCCATCCCCATCGTGCGATGCCGCGGACCCAGCCTGCAGCCGCCAGCGGCCTTCGGCCAGGGGTTCAATCCACCAGTCGCGCCAGCGCCAGCGCCCCTGACGCTCGGCCAGACGGGCGACAGGCTCCTCCACCAACTGGGCCAGCTCCACCAGGGTGAGGCCAAAACCGCCCTGGCAGAGGCGATCGGCCAGCTCGAGCCGGGTCAACAGCTGCTGCAACTGCGGCGGCGCCGGATCCGCTGCAGCGGGTGCCGCATCGGATGCCGCTGGAGGGGCCGCCTGACCGCGGCACCAGGCGACGGCGATGGCATCACAACGTTCATTGTCGGGATCACCGTTGTGACCCCGAACGTGCTGCAACACCACACCGGGCAAACGGGCGCGATCGAGCTGCTCCCACAGATCGCGGTTCAACACCGGCGCGCCGGAAGCCGTCTTCCAGCCCTTGCGCTTCCAACCGGGCATCCAGCTCTGCAAGCCATCAATCAGATAGCGGCTGTCGGTACGGATCGCCAGCTGGCTCTGGCGCGGCAGGGTCGCCAGCTCCTGCAGCACGGCCAGAGCGGCGGTCAGCTCCATGCGGTTGTTGGTGGTGGCGGGCTCAAAGCCACCCAGCTCCCGCACCGTGCCATCGGCAAAGCGGAGGAGAGCGCCCCAGCCCCCCGGCCCCGGGTTGCCGCTGCAGGCGCCGTCACAGGCGGCTGCCACCACCGGGTTGGCCGCCCCATCGCGCCCGTCCTGCTGCGACAACCGTTCATCCCGCACTCGACAACTCCGGCATCTGAGCTAGAGAGCATCCTGAGCCAGGCCATGCTGAGAGCGGCACAACAGCGATGGGCACCCCACGACATCACCAACTGATCCTGGGGAGCGTGGTGCTGCTCGCAGCAGCCCAGGGCGGGGCGGGACTGAGCCGCGGGTTGGGTGAGAGCGGCGGACAGAACACACCGCAAAGCCTGCTGGCAGCGCAATCTGACGGTCGCGGTCGCTGGACCCCTGTGCTGCTGCAGCAACAGGCCGCCGACCGTTGCTGGCGTGTCGAGGCCGACGGGCGCATCGTGGCCCTAGAAGCCGCCACCAACCCGAGTGCGTCCTGCAGCGTGGGCAGCCTGACCGCACGGTTGAGCCTGCAACCGGCTGACACCAGCAATCCTGGTGACTGGCGCTTCCAACTGCGACGGCAAGGCTCCAACCTGAGCCTTCAGGCCCGTAGCTGGCGCAACGGCGAGCGCCTCGACCTCGCCACCGGATCTGACCCCGGAGGCGACCGCAACGACCGTGCCGCGCCCAACGGCGAACTCATCGCACTGACGCCGCTGGACAACTGGAGTCTTCAGGGAGCCAGGCTGGTGGCCTCGGCAACGACCGTCGCCGCCAGCCCGTTGCCCCCAGGCCTGCCTCCACCACCCCCGCCGCTGAGCAGCCAAGGGGACGGGCAGCGCGTAGTCGCCCTAGCGGTCATCCCCTGGAGGCCAGTTGACAAGCTGGTCGCCAACCCCTAGCGGCGCCATGGGCCCCCGTTAAGTTATGTGCGTGAGGAGTGAGGAGACGCAACGGGTCGAAACAAGGACAGACTCCGTTCGCGAATCCAAATCTCGGCCCTGCCTTCGGCGGGGCTTTTTTATTGCCGTCATCAGGTCGCCGTGGCAGCCATGCAACAGCCAGGCGCAACCGCCCGAACTGTTGCATGGCGGATCGATCGATCAGGGCCGACTGGCGTCAGTGGCCTGCGTGACCGAAGATGTCGGCACGTGCCACAACCGGTGACGTCGCGGCAGCGGAAACGCCTGGGGTCACCAGCAGATCCTCATGCAGATACGGGGAATAGACCGGTTCATAGGTTGAGGATTCAACGTTGAGCCCATTGGCCAATGGGGAACTTGTGCCCAGCGGATAGGTGTAGTTGCCCCTGAGCGAGGTATTGAGAGCGCCAAGCGCCAGTGGCACAGTGGCGGGATTGGCGGTGATCGAGGCGTAGGAGGTCCTGAGCAGATCCTTGATGGCCTGTGAAGGGCCAAGGAACATCATGATGTCGCCGTCGACATTCATGTTATTGACGATTTGCGCATCAAAGTAAAGACCAAAGTCGACAATATTGGACAGTCGTTGTGGATCAACTGGCGTCACCGCGCTGAAATCGTCACCGATCATGCGATACGTGGAACGATCAGACAGGCTGGTGATGCCCTGATAGGCGTAGCGAATGTCGCCGGTCGCGTGGTTGTAGTACTGATCCTGAATGGCATCCACACTCACGGGATTGGCCGGGTTGTAGTCACCGCGATAGGTGATCACCTGGCGCACATAATCAACGGTTTGACCGTCGTCAGACAGGCGACGGGCAAGCCGGTGCAGCTCGGCCGGGGATGGAAGTCGTTGCAGATGGGTCACGTAAAGACCGATGACCGCCCGCGAAGCATTCGCATAAGCACCATCACTGCTGAAGCCTGGCAGCGCGTCCAAGGTTTCCTGCGAGGTGTAGGTGAACACGTCACGCGCCTGTCCACGGCTGGCCATCAGCACGGGATTGGCCTGATAGCCAGCGAAGGTTGCATCCAACTCGAGCGCCTCGCGATAGCCGGTCACCGGGTCAGCAGCGGGTCCGAGATCGGTCGCCAGCGAACGGATGTCGGCAAGAATCCAGTCAAATCCGGCCTGAGGTTCGATGATGCCGATGGGTTGACTGAGCAAGACCTGCTCATCAGCCGAGACATAGGCCGAATACTTAGCAGCGTCAAAGTAAGGATTATCACCCAACTTGGCATGGGCGACATAGGATGCCGCCCTCAGAGTGGCCGCCTTCATCAACGCTGTCGGCGCATATTTTTCATAGAGATAGAGCGTTTCAAGCCCGAGATTCTGATAGGAAGAAAATCCGGATGTCAGGCCGATCTCACCACTGAGGCCACTTTGAAAGAGCGACAGCACCAGATTGAGACGAGATGATTTGACCTCGACATAGCTACCGGCTGACTCGGAACCGATGAAGGCAAAATCCAGGAAATTATCGGCATCAAAATCACCCAGGGTGAACCGGGTCTCTGTGGTATCGGCCAGCTCGGGCGTCGAGCTGAAGGCCTGGGTCGAGCCGCTGTATTGGAAGCCAGTCGGCGTGCGACTGAACACGCTGAGCAGATTGCCGCCACCATGACCAGCACCAACAACAATGTCATTCAGGCCATCACCGGTGACATCGCCGACATCCAGATGAACGCCCGATGACCAGCCTCGACTGGCGGATGCTCCTGCAACAGCCGCCTGCCCGAGCGTGGTGTAAGGCGCAAAAGCGTGAAAGGATCCCATCAAGGACAGATCGATGCCGCTGTAGACCGAAATCAGGTCGCTGCCGCCATCGCCCTCGCCCACAACGACATCCACATAACCATCTTTGTTGACATCGCCAAAGGCAATACGCTGGCCGACATCGGTGCGAGCAGGAAGCGTGAAGCGCTGGAAGTTAGAAGCTCGCTCGAAAGTAATCATCTCACCCGGTGCAAATTCCTTCTTGCTTGCAAGCCAGGAACGCTCCATATTGTCGATGATTTTGATGATGATTCCCTGCCCGGAATCCTCGTGCGGAAGAATATGACAATGCTGCAGGTAACCACCTGTGTAATTGTCGTATGTGGTGGCTGTCGTCAACAAGCCAGGTTGCCACTCGTTATAGGCGGCAGGCGCGGGATAACGGTTTGTGCTGGGCGAAGAATAGGACTGACTCTTGATCATCGCTGCTGGCAAGGCGATCGTGTCAGCCCGCTCCAGAGAGCCGTAATAGCTCTCGCCATTGGCAACCTGATTGGGATCAAATTGCACCAATTCGTCAATGATGGGCAGCAATCTGGTCACCGATACAGGGTTGTCCGAAATCTGCTGATTCAGAACACGCAACAAGGCTGTGGCCGTCACCGTGTAAGGGGTTGTTTGCGCAACCTTGTTAACGGCATAAAGGCCAGCGGTTGAAAGATTGACAAGACGCTGTTGAAAGGCAGAGCCCTCGCTACCACTGCGGAGCTTCTGCAGCATGTAAAGGGGGAATTTCTCATAACCAAGCTCAAACAGCTTGGTAGCCCAGAATGCAGCCTTGTACTGATCGTAAATGTTTTCTCGGGTCAGCGTGTAGTAGGCGCCATCAGCAATCTGCCCGTAATAGTCCTTGGAGTAGTCGCGCTCAGAAATGTAGAAGCGCTGAAACTCTGCGCTGTATTTGGTGGAACTGGAAAGCTCATAGGCGAGATCATCTTCTGAACGACCCTGACCCAGAAATTCAGTGTATTGGATCAGTTCATTCGGGTTGGGCAGACGGCCCAGATAAGCCATGAACAGCTGAATCACGGATCGCGACTGTGCCGAGTCAGCCGTGACAGGTGCCAAAGCAAGGCGGTCTCTGGGAACCGACTTTGGCGTCACGACCTGGAAGTGATTCTGGTGGGGGTGAAACGGATGCTGCTCCGAAGCCCAGTTTTCATGATTCCAGTACTCGAGCGTATCGAGCTGTGCAATCAGCGCTGGATTGTAAGGAAGAATGTTGTCATTGATCAGAAATGGTGTCGGATAGTCGCCATAACGATTCACCGCGCCATTCATCAATGTGCGCGTTGTGTCATAGATCGAACCATTGATCTTCCTGTACCGATTCGCTCCTTCCACGAAAAGGTCTCCAGACCAGGTGATCCGTCGCTCCCGCAGCGGCGTGAACTGCGACAGATCAAGCCCAAGGCTTGCATAGGGCATTGTGGGCGTGACCTGAGATGGCAGCAGTGCAGGATCTGGGGCGACAGGACCATCCACAACCAGGGTCGCCAACTCGATGTTCGGCCAGATCCATCCACCGGCACGCAAACCAGCACCGGTCCACGCTTCGGAAATGATCTTGTACTCGCCTGGGTCCTTGAAATAAGTCAGTGTTTCGTAACGCCGGGCCGGACTTAAGTACAGGTTGTTCTCAAGATCAGGAGAAGGAAGATCGGTCACAACCGTGCCGACAGGGTCTTCCAACTGAAGACCATTCATGATGGTGTTGTTGATACCCGAATAGGCCTTGGCGATGCGAGGGGTCTGATAACCATCCTTGCCATAGATATAGACGTCGTTGAACTCGCCCCAGGTCGACTTATCTTTGATGTTAAAAGCTACGCCAGGCTTGGTTTTAACGATTTTGACATTGTAAAAACTGTTGCTGGTGTAATTGATGAAAGAAAAGGAATTCCAGGATCCCGTTTTGTAGCCTGAGCGCGTGGGGTTGAACTCACCATTGACAAGGTGAATGTTGCGAGCAGTGTCTTCCGGCGTGAAGGCACTGCTGAGCACCTCAAAGCGCTGCGTCTGCTCATTGAAAGTGACGTTAAAGTTTTTGATGCCAATGAAATTACGACTGGCACTCTCAAAGCCGGCAACATGATTCAGAGAATCGCCGATCTGAAGGTTACCGAAGGCGCCGCCGTAGACCTGTCCATTGGCAGAGGAATGGAAGTGGGGATGCCACCAGGACAACCCCTCATGGTGCGATTTGGGCAGCTTGATGACGTTTGTGGAGCCTTTTGTCGCGAGATCGGGAAACAGGAGCGTGTTGTATTCGATATCAACATTGTCTCCATAGCCCTTTGGAGACACATTGGTGCCGTGGAAGTGCATGTTTGTAGAGCCAGCACCTCCACCCTCCATGAATGCAACACCAGAAGTGACGACTTCAGGTGATTTATCGAGGTCGAGATCCGCAAATTTTGTTGTCAATACCAACTTCTGGCCAGGATTCAGCTGAATCATGGCGCCCGGACTATCTTGATGAAGGACTCCAGTCCGCGCATCTAGATGGCCATAGGAATAGAGAAAAACGGGTGAATAGGTGTCGCGATTCTGATTGTTGACATCTTCAAATGAATAAAGAAGCTCGGCGTCTGTATCCGCATTGGACGGCACAGGCACGCCAAGGGTGTTCACCACATAATTCTTCAGACCCTTGATATGAAAAGGCCCCTGCCCGAAGTAAGTGGTGTAGTGCACTTCGCCATTGACGACACCATCCTCATCTCCCGGTCCACCGTCGTAGACGTAATACTCAGAAAAGAATGGGCCCCTCAGATCGGCAGGGATCGGTCCTGATTCGGCGGCCATGGCGGCAGTGGGGCATTGACGGGTCGTCCCTTGATTCTGGCTCGCCCGACACGCGCCGGTAACCGTCGTGAACTTTGTCGTCAAAACCCCACCAATGGGTTGACAGGCTCCCGCCTGTGCGTCGATCGACAAGACCGACGCCGCCCGATACAACAGCCTGGTCTGAAGCCAACGTGATGTTGACCCAAACGAATCCAGGTGCTGGGCAGCAGAGCCACCTCTGGCGCATCACGCCTGGAGTGGCCCTGAGCCTGATCTGCCTGCTGACGGCCAACCTGCCGGTTGCCGCCCAGGCTGACAGCAGCGGCGAACCGATTTCCCGGACCCGCAAATCGATCGTGGTCGACCGTCCCTGCGGACAGGTCTGGCCACTGGTTGCCGATTTCAGCGGCATCTCAACCTGGTTCAAGGGATTTCGATCCTCAAAACGGGTGGCTGGTCAACCGGGCCAGGTCGGAGAGGTCCGCGAGCTCGTGCGTGCCAGCAACGGTCAGATCGTGCAGGAGAAGCTGATCTATCTCGATCCCGTGGGCCTGGAGCTGGGCTACACCCATGTGATGAACGGCCCCGTGCGCGACAACGTCGCGCTGGTCTCCCTTGTTCCTCTGGTGCAGGGCCAGTGCCTGGTCAGCTGGTCGAACACATTCCGGCCCAAGACAGGCCAGGACGGTCAGCAAAACAGCACCTTCTTTCAGACCGCCTATCTGTCGGTGTTGCAAAACCTGAAGCAGGCCGCCGAGAAGGCTCCCTGACACAGCGTTCGAGAGCGTGAGCGATCAGGTGCGGCAGCGGGTCTGGCACAACCATGCAGCGTCGACGCGTCACCCTGAATACCGTGTTGCTCACTTGTGCTCAGCACTCCCCGACGTCATGGCCCGTGCCCATTCGTCTGCCAGCGGGTTCGCTCTGTCGCTGACGTTGCTGACGACGGCAGCTCCGTCTGCTCTGGCACTTGTCGAGGACCCATCGACGACCATTGCGGGAACGTCGACCACCGAAGCGATCAACGCGAAGCTCAAGGCAGCCGGTTGTCGCGCAGACCTGAGCGCCGGCATGGCTGCCGCAGCGGTCGCTCGCCAGATACGTGACTGTGCGGGGGCGCCGGGCCTGAGTGCCGCGCAACGTTCGGAACTGCTGGACCTGGAATCCCGTTTCCTGACCCAACAGGCACTCATCTCGCAGCAGATGTCCAATGCGGCAGCCAAAAAGCTGTTCAGTGCATTTCAGGAGCAGATTGATGCTCTCAAACGCGACGTCGCCGAGCTGAAGAAAGCAAAACAGGAGTCGGACCGCACCACCCAGGCCCGTGAACAGGAGCTGACTCAGACCATTGCCACCCTGCGCCAACAGGTTGCAACCCTCGAGAAGAAGGCTCCCGTCACGCTGGCGATGACGCCAGCCCAGCCCGGATCCCAGGCTGGCGCCGCTGGATCAACAACCACCCCAGCTGCAGGAGCCGAACCGGGCAAAGCGCCCAAATTCCGCCCCACGCTCACCATCAGCGGTTCGGCCAACCTTGTGGTTGGAGGCGTCACGGGTCCCTCGACAAGCCTGGCCACAAACTATTGGACCGGCAGGGTCCAGAACACCAACCGGGACTTTGCCAACAACGCCGTCGAACTCTCGCCCAACTCAGTAACCGGAGCCACCAATAAGGCCGGTGGCACCGCCTACGCCTACTACCTGACGGGACAGAGCAATCTGTTCTTCCCCCCCAACGGGCTGCAGCCTGTTGACCCGGCGGTGGCCTCGAACTATTCGATCGCTTCAAGCTGGACCGGCGGCAAGGTGCGCTTCACCTCATTGTCCAGGGGCGGCAATCTGATCATCACCGACCCGTCGGATCCCAATTACAACGCCACCAGTCCGCGAACACTCGACAAAGGTGGTTACGACCTTTCCGTCAATCTCAAAGGCCAGCCTGTCGTACCTAACTCTGGCCTTGGAGGACTCGTCAATCCCACCGTCAATTACGAACCGGTCGGAGCCAGCAGCTTCAACCTGTCGAACCTGGGATCGGATATCACCTTCGCCAACATTCCTCTGGGGTCGCAGGATCTGCAGAACCTGATCAACCTGGCGAACGAGTCACGCGCACTCAAACTCGGCCCGCAGGCAAACCAGACCCGTTCCTACACGGTGCGCGCCGGTGAATCAATCAGCACCATCGCCAATCAGAACGGCACATCGGCAGCCCGTTTCCTGGAGCTGAACCCCCAGCTTCCACCCTCGACAGACGCCAACACCGTGCTGACGCAGGGCACACGCGTGAATGTCCCGACCGTGGGCTGTGTGGTGCTTTGCCAAGGTCTCACCACCGTGGCCAACGGCGGCCTGGTGCAGAACACAGCGTTCTATGACGACCTGCTCAACCTGGCGATCGCCGAATACGGCTCTCTCACCACGCAACAACAGAACAATCCCACCATCCTGGCAGCGGCCCAGACATTTGTGCGCGGGCTGGTGAGCACCACGCGCAACGACGTGCCAGAAATCGAGGACTTTAACTTTCAGCGCAGTTACACCTTCAACAACGACGTCAAGGTTCACTTCAGGACCAGCTTCACGGGAGCTGACCTGCTGAATGTCTCACTGCGCTACCGCAACATCGTTCCCTACGGCGAGAGGGGTCGCTTCCCGGCGCTCAACCTGGCCTACGGGTTTGGAACGATCAACGACTCCTATGTGAGCTTTGATCGCCTGTGGTGGAAGATCCCATTCGGCCAGGATGCTTCCCTCTGGCTCGGCACTCGCTACAAGGATTACGACTTCCTGCCTGTTCAGTACGGAACCTTCTATCCGGTTGAGCAGCAGAATTACTTCTTTGCCAGCGGTGCCGGACTTGCCGACTATGTGGGCTCTGGAGCTGGATTCACTTACAACAACATTGTCCGCAACTTCCTTGGCGGCAATCTGTCAATCGGTGGTGGCTACATGGCCAACCCAACCGATGCTCTCAACCCGGTCTCCAACAGTTACCAGCAGAAGGGCATCGTGGGTCGTGACACCCGCTTCCGCGCACCGTTCCAGCTCGGGTATATCAGCAACGATGGCAACATCATGGCTTCGCTCAATTACGTCTACAGCCGTGGTGACACTCTGAATGCTTTTGTCGGCACAAATCTCAGCGCCAATCCATTCTTCTATGATGTCGATTCCTACAATCAGGTTGGCGCAACCTTCGCGTGGGAGTTCCGTGAAAATATTTCTCTCAACCTGGTTTACAACCATTTCTATTACACGGCTCGAGAAAATGTGAACATCTTTGGCGTGCCGATGGCCAAGGCCGGCGACACGGCCAAGGCACAGAGCTGGATGGCGGCCCTGGTGATTGACGATCTGATCGTCGACAACGCCAAGATGGGACTGGCGGTGGGCCAGGTTCCATCGGTCTACAGCAACACGTCAGCCTGGGGCACCAATGCCGCACCGATTGCCTTTGAAGCTTGGTACAACTATCCATTCTCGGACCGCGTTTATATCCAACCCGCCTTCTTCCTGGTCACCAATCATGACGGCTACAGCAATGGTGGTACCGATTGGGGCAGCACCTTCAGGGTCTACCTGAACTTCTGAACACTGTCAGAGCTCGGCAGACCGCTGATCATGACATTAAAAATGGGCCCTTGCTGGAGCGAAGGCCCATTGCTTGATGATCTTGTGTGGATTCGGAACAGGGCGTGCCAGGCTTGATCAGGCTTCGATCTGCTGGATGAAGAGATCGATCAGCTCATCGGTGAACGCCGGATGCTTGGCCGTGATCAGATCACCATCAACCACGCTGCCGACGGTACCGTCATCCCCGTATTGAACGTCAGCTCCTGCGTTTTCAACATCACAGATGATGTTGTGAGCACAGGTGACACGGCGACCCTCAAGAAGGGTGCGATCTGCACACAACAACCAAAGGGAGTGGCAGATCGTGCCCAGCTTGACGCCCGGGGTGGCATTGATGCGCCGCAGCAGCTCGACCGCCGGCGCATCGTTGGGCTTGCCCTTCTCGGGCTTCACGCTGTAGCGCAAACGATCAGTGGCGTAGGCGCCAATCAGCAGAAAACCCTTGTAATCACTTGGATTGACGTCTTTGACATCCTTGGCAACGATCAAATGCTCTTCAACCCAGTCATTATCAGGATTCGATCCAAACTGCAGCGAGGCATTACCCCAGAGATTGGACATGTATTCCAGCTCGTATCCGGCGGCAGGGAAGCGCTTGTTGAACAGCCGGTACTCGGTCATATCGAAGTGCTCTTCAATGAGGACCCCGATCCTTCCTTTGGACTCTCCGTGTGCCTTGAGTAACATGTCGCCCCGCTGATTGCAGAAAGGTTGCAGAAAAAGAGCAGTATCAGGCCGGACAGGCCGCTGTCTCTCTCAAAACTAGAGACCGATAGAGCTTAGCGAAGAAAATCCAGGATTTCTTAATTGCCCCATCGGCGCAACGACTTGTGCGGCGGCCTAGGCACCGCAGAACCCTCCATCCCATCAAGACGCCTGGCTGCTCAGCAACAGTCAGAGCCTGGCGTATCAAGACGCAAGCGCAACCCCATTGCTTGCCGCAGACTGAGGGGACAATTAGCATGAAAAGGCGGGGCTTGCGATGTGTGAGCCCCAACAACATGAGCGGCGATCAAGCATTTGCCTGCTCCATTCGCGATCAATGTTGTCTGCATCACTTGCGCAACGTCGATCGACTCTCACACCCCCCGAACAACGACACCATGGCGCGGCGCAACTACTACGAAGGGTTGGCAGCTGATTATTCCCGTCCTGGCCTGGTCAGCGACGCGATGAAAGCGCAGCTGATTCAACGCTCGGCCGAAATCGGCAACCTTCAGGAAGCCGTTCTGCCTCAGATCGGCCCCGACTACACACTCGAGCAAATCGAGGCCGAGAACAGGGAGTTCTGGCCCACCCACTGCGAGGCCCTGCGCCAGGGACGCGGCGATCTGCTCACCAAGGAATATCGCCCTGATCTCGTTTATCACTGTCAGGACGGCCCTTACTACGGCATCACCGAACAGCAGAAGCGTGAAAAGCACTGGTGGGCGATTATCGCCCAACCTGGAGTGACCATGGTGTGGCCGATCGTGCAGTTCTGGGGTGAATTCACCCACTTCGAATGGATCTGCCTCGATGACAACACAGGTGAACAGATCGCCAAAGGCAGCGTCTGCTGGGTGCGCCGTGGTCACCGTGGTGGTTGCTACTACAAGAGCGAACAACTCACGTTTGTGCGTGACGTCTTCGCCTCCGAAGAGCTGCTGAAGCTGATCAGCACCTGAACCCGGGTCTCAGACGCTGAGCTGCGACGGCATTCAGCCGCGCAGCTCGGTCTTGAGAATCTCCTCCATGCAGCGTTCGGCAAAGGCACCGATCGTGAGCGCCGGATTGGCGGCAGCTGTGGCCAACGGAATCAGCGCACCGTCGACGACATACAGACCCTTGTAACCCTGAACCCTGCCATAGAAATCGCAGGCCTTGCCCATCACCGCACCACCACAGGGATGGGCGGTGGCGCCAGCGCCGACCTTGATCGACTCCCTGGCCCGCTTGGCATCGGCTTCGGGGGTGACCGCTGAAGCCAGCCGGGCGAGGGTGTACTCCATGCCCTGTTCGGTGTTCTTCTGGCCAGGGGTGTTGGTAGGCCAATGCAGACGTGCCCTGCCTTCCTTGGCGTCGTAGTCCCAGTAACCGCTGTCCTGAGGGATGGACATGCCGAGAAAAATCAGCGCATCCTCGGGGTTGTTGGGCTGCGGGAAGGCGATCACGGTCTGTGGGCCGTGCGGATTGGTCTCGTAGTCAAGACCCACGATGTGAGCAGGACCACCGGTGCTGCTGCCGGCTGGTTTGCCCGTGCGGAAGGATCCAAACGTATCTCCGTTGTTCCCCCAGTGACGGCCGACTTCGGCATTCAGACGCGGCAGCGTGCCCCGAGCCTTGGCACGCACCAGCAGTGAGGTCGTGCCCATGGAACCTGCACCGAGGAACAGATAGTCGCAGTCAACGGTGTGGCTGGAGATGACGTTGCCACGCTCGTCAATGCGGTTGTAGTCGACGAGGTAGCGGTTGCCGTTCTCGCGGATATCGACAACATTGCTGAGTTCCTGAACCTTGACCCGACCACTCTCCTGGGCGTACTTCAGGTAGTTGCGATCGAGACTGTTCTTGTAGCCGCTGTTGGCTCCATACCAGATCTCACCCGCGGTTGCCGATGCCTGCAGCTGGCCGCGCAACTCCTTGCGCACCACATGCCAGTTGCTGGCCGTGTTGATGCGCTCGTTACGCAGGCCGGCACGGTTGGCAAGCTCCTGAAACACCCGCGCCCCCAGATAGGGAGACGACATCAGGATGTCGTCGGGAATTGGACTGGCGTCCATCATTTCAACGACACGCGGGTAATACTCGCGATCCATTTCGTCGTAACTGACCGCGGCCGGGAAGGCGAGGCCAAAGTTTCTCTTCGAGGGCTGCAGCAGAACCGTGTTGTAAACAAGCGAACCCCCTCCGACACCCGAGGATGCCCAGACGATGATGCCGTCTTCGTTGTAGCGCTCAACAAGACCGACGTAGCGGTTCAGGGGGTCTTTGGGGCCGTCATTGACGAGCAGATCGACTTCCGATAACCACAGGGCGCGGCCATCGGGGTTGCGCGATGTCGCAAACGGACCGGGCTTGCCTGCTGGAACATCCCAGCGGCGGCCCCGCTCCAGCACCAGGGTGTCGATACCCTTCTGCCCCAGGCGGTAGGCGGCGATGGCACCGCCGAAACCGCTGCCGATCACCAGGGCCTTGACCCGCTGCCGGCGCGGAATGGTGGTCTCCCCTGCAGAACGGGTTGCTTTGCCGGAACCGGCGGCCATGGCCGGTGCCAGACCTGCGGCGGCGAGGGAGGCCAGTCCACCGAGCAGCAGCCGGCGGCGGGTGGTGTTCAACGGGCGCATGGAAACGATCGGTCAGGGACTGGAGGCGACAACCGGAGCAGACGTCTGGATCAGAACGGCTTCCTGAGGGTCAGGAGATAGACCTTGTCAGCTGAGGTCACGAGAATGTTGGTGTTGTTGGCACCACCGGGGGCCAGATTGGCGACGTGATCCGGGAAGGGGATCGAGCAGATCGGCTTGCCCTGGGCCGAGAACACCCCGATACCACCTGGACCGGTCGCCCAGATGTTGCCGTCGCGATCGACGCGAAGACCATCACTGGCGTTGGCAGCGATATGTCCACCTTTGATCTGCTCGAACACAAACAGGGGCTTGGCCGGCAGGGGCTTGCCGTTGTACTCGGCCAGATTGATCGTGTAGACGGTGTTGTTGCTGGTATCGCTCACATACAGGAGCGATTCAGATGGGTTCAGGCCGATGCCGTTGGGAATCTTGAGGGCATCGTTGATCACGGTCAGGTTGCCGTTGCGGAGGCGATACACACCCTTGAAGCTGAGATCGGGCGCTGCCTTCACAGGGCCATAGCCCTCGAGTCCGAAGGTGGGGTCGGTGAAGTAGACGTCACCGTTCTTGGCGACAGCCACGTCGTTGGGGCTGTTCAGCTTCTTGCCCTGGTACGTGGCGGCGATCACACGGAAACCGCTGCCATCGCCATTGACGATGCCCAGGGTGCGGTCGTGCTGTGCCACCACGAAGCGACCATCGGGCAGCAGGGCATGGCCGTTGGGATAGCCGGCGGGTTGACGCAGGGCGGTGAGCTGACCACTGGCGGTGATGCCGTACTCCGTCTCACCCATCAGATCGCTGAAGATCCAGCGCTGGGCCTTGGGATCCCAGGCCGGACCCTCGGTCCACTTGAAGCCGATCTTCAGGGGCTTCATGCCGCTCAGATAGGCAGGGCAGGGGACCCCGCCAGCCTGGGCAGCACCGGATGCCTGGACCGCCATGGGCGCCACTCCACCCATCAGGGCCGTCAGGGCCAGCAGGAGGGACCAGCGCCGTGCCGGCCGCAGGGATGAATTCAGCGTCTTGGCCATGGACTTGATCATCACAACAGGGGGTACGGAGCCGTTGATCAATGGCGACTGACAGCCGCAGACGCAGCCGATCAGATCTCAACCCGATCGTAGGCAAACAGCACCGATCCCCCTGGATTGTCACGGTTTGTCAGAGACGTGGTCGTCAATCACGAATCAATGGCGAGTCAACGACGAATCGATGGTGAGCCCATGGCGACCAAAAAAAATCCGGCCCCGAGAGGCCGGATCACAGGTCGGATGCAGGGCGCCTCGCGGCGCAGGGGATCACTTGATGGTGACCTTGCCGCCTGCCTCTTCGATGGCCTTCTTGAGGGCTTCAGCATCGGCTTTGGAGATGCCTTCCTTGACGGCCTTGGGAGCAGCCTCCACAAGAGCCTTGGCATCGCCGAGGCCGAGGCCGGTGGCCTCGCGAACGGCCTTGAGGACCTTGATCTTGGCCGAATCTTCGAAGCCATCGAGGATGACGTCGAACTCGGTCTTCTCTTCAGCGGCTTCAGCAGCACCGCCAGCGGC
>RGUW01000121.1 GCA_010027605.1 Synechococcaceae bacterium WB9_2_112
CAGATGCCAGTCCTGCAGGCCAGCGAAGGGGGTGGGGTAGTCGTCCTCGTCGAGGCGGCGCGCCAGCGCAGCGGTGGAGGCCTCATCGAAGGAGGCGATCAGCTCGGGCGTGATCGCTCCGGCCGCCGCGGCAGGGGAATCGGTCAAGGCTGGGCCCGCGCAGATGCGGTCATTCTCCGCTGCCAGGCCTGTATGCCCAGCCACAGGGCTGATAATTTCTGGCAGGCGAGCCACGGCCCGCCCGCTCGGGGAATTAGCTCAGCTGGTAGAGCGCTGCGATCGCACCGCAGAGGTCAGGGGTTCGAGTCCCCTATTCTCCACTTCACCCAAGCCAACCCAACCACAAGCATTGCAGGAACTGGGGTTCTGAGCATCTCAGGAACTCCATGCTGGCGATTGGGCTGCTGCCTGGACGTAGCCCGACATTGTCCACGCGCCTGAAGCGCCCGCAACGCGAGGGTCCCGCCAAGGCGCCACCAGAGATACGATCCGGGTAACGTTTGTGCCCACACCATGAAGTCTGAGCGGCTTGCGCTACGGGTGTCGGATGCCTTCCTGGAAGGCCTGGATGAGCTGGCAGAGGCCGAGGGGCTGTCTCGCGCCGAGGTGGTGCGCCGCGCGGTTGCATTACTCGCCTTCGCACGAAAGGAAGCGCAGGAGGGGCGCCGCATGGGCTTCTTCGTCGAGGAGGCCGATGGGGCGCCCCGGATCAAGGAAGTGGTGGCCCTGTGAGCCAGCTGCCTGATTCGCAGACGCTGGCCGAACTGGCCGACACCTTTGAGCGGCTGAGAGGCCTGAAAGCCAATCCAGAAGAAGAGCGCCATCGCCGCGGCCGTGAGCGCCTGGTATTGCGCCTGGCGGGGCTTGTGGTGCGGCAGCAGGGGATGCAGGCGCTGGGCGGTCTGGCTGCAGCTCTGGTGGGAGCCGTGGCCGGCTACTCAGCTCGCAGCCACCACTGATCGCCGGCATCGGGATTCTCCATTGGGGTGCCCCAATGGGTGCAGCCTCGGTGCAGAGGGGGAGAAAAGGCCCCACAACCAACCCAGTTGCTGCAAGGGATCTCAGCCGTTCTCAGGCCCGGCCCCCGTCTCCCCTATTCTCCATCGCGAACGCAAATCCTTCCCGGAGGCACCGGCGGTGAACTGGAGCGCCGAGGCGGAAACCAAGCTCAAGCAGATTCCGTTCTTTGTGCGCCCGGCGGTGCGCAAGCGCATCGAGGCCCTGGCGGCGGAGGCCGGGCTCGCCAGCATCGATGGAACCTTCTTCGACGAGGCCAAGGCCCGCTTCGGCCAGAAATGACCAGCCTCGAGCCGCGGCAGGGGCGGCGGATGCTGCGGCTGCAGGCCCTGCCCCGCAAACGCACCCTGCTGGGCCTGGGGGCCCTGGCCTATGTGCTCACCGCCGGGGCGCCCCACATGGCCGTGTTCATGGCGGCGGCCGCCAGCACCGGCGCCTCGGTGGCCAGCAACGTGCTGGCCAGCATTGTGTCGGCCAGGCCATGCACCCAGCGTCCGAGCGTGGTGGCGCTGAGTGGCGCCAACAGGACCAGCTCGGCCCACTCCGCCAGCTCGATATGGAGCGGCCGGTCAGCGCCATGACTCCATTGATCGGCGTCGAGATAACAGCGGTGCCGGCTCAGGGAGGCGAGGGCCACCGGGCTCACCAGCTGCTCAGCGCTCGGGGTGAGCACGCAGCGCACCTGGGCGCCTCGCTTGGCCAGGGCACTCACCACCAGGGGCAGCTTGACCGCAGCGATGCTGCCGCTGATGCCCACCAGAATGCGCCGACCGGCCAGAGGGTCGGGAACCTCAGTCCTCATCAAACGGTTCCTGATCCACCAGATGCACGTAGGGCTGAGCCAGTTCGGGCCGGTGGATCGCCAGAGCCCGCATCAGATGCCAGTCGGCCAGGCTGTCAAACGGGGAGGGATAGTCCTCCTCCTCGAGCCGGCGAGCCAGTTCGGCGGTACTGGCCTCATCAAAGGCGGCCAGGCGTTCGGGGGTGATCGCGGTCGTCATGGCGGCAGAGAGGTGTGCGACTCAGAAAGTCGGTGCCCAGGGACGGGCTGCTTTGAAATAATGGCGTGGCCGGGGAATTAGCTCAGCTGGTAGAGCGCTGCGATCGCACCGCAGAGGTCAGGGGTTCGAGTCCCCTATTCTCCATCCCCCCCAGCGTCGAGGCTGAGGTCTGGCGCTTTGCCTAACCTTGCCTCTTCCATCCCTGAGCCGGACCCATGCAGTGGTCAGCAGACGCTGAATCGCGCCTCAAGGAGGTGCCTTTTTTTGTGCGGCCGGTGGTGCGGCGCCGCATTGAAACCCTGGCCAGCGAAGCCGGCCTGGCCGAGGTCGATGCAGCCTTCTACGAACAGGCCAAGGCCCAGTTCGGCCAGAAGTGAGCGAGCATCGCTGCGGTCTCAGCTCAGGATGACCACGGGCCAGACCCGCGATCAGGTAAATAAGAGGTAGGAATGCCTACCCGATCCCATGTCGCAGTCGAAGCGAGAACAGGTGGTCAGTCACCTGCGCTACATCCGCCAGGAACTGCGCGAGATGCATCAGGGTGTCATGGAAGACGGTCTGCTGCCCGAAGCCGGGGAAGTCCGCGGCGTCATGGCCCAGATGGAAGCCCTGCTCGAGCTTCTCGAGGGCAAGACCTCCCGCAAGAAGGACAGCGAAGGCTGAGCCCCTTGCCGCATGGCCAAGCAGGCGCTTTGGTATCGCAGTCCCCATCACCCAGCCCGGGCCCCTGAGGCGCCGGGCTTTTTCATTGGCATCCCCTATCGGTAGCGGTGAATCGCTGCAAATGCGCCACGGATGGTGTAGATATGGTGTGCAGGTACGGGCTGGGTGATGGGGATCGCCGTTGATGCCAGGCCTGCATCCCCTTCCAGTCACCCTTGCAACAGACCCGTTTCCAGAGTCTGATTCTCGGTAGCGGAGCCCGGCTTCAGGAGTGGGCTGTCAATCCCTGGCGGCGCCTGTCTCTGCAGATGATCGTGCTGCTGGTCAGCTTCACCATCGGCGGCGCCCTGGGCTCGATCAGCGGCACCCTGTCGCAGCTGGATCCCCTCAGCGCGCTGGTGTGTGTCGTGATCATCGAGGTGGCCGCCCGGGTTCGGGGCCCTCTGCTGCGTCAGTCGAATCAGGGCCTGACCGTGGCCCTGCTCGACATGGCTCGCATCGGCCTGCTCTACGGACTGCTGATTGAAGGCTTCAAGGTTCTCTAAACCTGAGCCGGCAGCGCACTGACCGCCCCGGCCAGCAGATAGAGCAGTGCCATGCGCACGGGAATACCGTTGCAGACCTGCTCATCGACCAACGACACGCTGGTGTCATCGAGCAGCTCGCCGGTCATCTCCACACCCCGATTGACCGGCCCCGGATGCAGCACCGGCACCGGGCGGCCGCAGCGCTCCAGCCGCCGTTGGCTGAGGCCATAACGCTGGTGATAGCCATCCAGGCTTGTGAGCAGGTTCTGCTGCATCCGCTCCTGTTGCAGTCGCAGGGTCATGACCGCATCGGCACCCACCAGCGCGTCATCCAGGTCATGGAGCACCTGCACCGTGCCACGCTCCACCACAGGATCAAGCCGCTGGCCCGAGGGAGGCGCCGCCACAAAGTCGGCAAAGTCCTGAGGGACCAGGGTGGGGGGGCCGCACAGCACCACATCGGCACCGCAGGCGGTGAGGGCCCACAGGTTGGAGCGGGCCACCCGCGAATGCAGCACATCACCCACGATCACGATGCGGCGCCCGCGCAGGGCCTCGGGCGTGGGGCTTTGGGGAGCGAAGTGACGGGCCAGGGTGAACAGATCGAGCAGTCCCTGGCTGGGGTGGCTGTGCAGGCCATCGCCGCCGTTGAGCACGGCCACCCGACCTCCTGAGGCATCCAGGGCTTCGGCCAGGTGCTGCGGCACGGCCGTGGCGCGATGGCGTACCACCAGCAGTTCGGCACCCATGGCCACGTAGGTGCGCACGGTGTCGAGCAGGCTCTCGCCCTTGCTGAGCGAACTGGACCCGGGCGTGAAACTCAGCACATCCGCCGACAGGCGGCGGGCGGCGAGCTCAAAGCTGCTGCGGGTGCGGGTGCTGGGCTCAAAAAAGAGGGTGGTCACCAACCTGCCCTGCAGCGCGGGCAACTTGCGCGCACCGCTGGTGGGCATGGCCCGAAACCGCTGAGCCAACTCCAGAACGGTGGTGTAATCGTCAAGCGAGAAGGCCGCCAGATCCAGCACGTGGCGGTGGGTCCAGTCGCTCAAGGTTGAGGGCGGCTCACGACCCCAGCGTAGGCGCCGAGGTCTGGAACGCCAATCGATGCAGCCCGCCTGGGCATGGGATCTCCCTTGGCCCGCCTGCTGACGCTGCGGCTGGAGCGCAGATACCAGCGCCAGAGCAGGTCCTGCCCCTGACTGATGCCGATGCGACCGGTCTGCACCAGATCCTGAGGAGCCAGGCCACCCCATTCCTCGGGCCGCCCCGCCAGCCAGAGCCCCTGAGCCGGTTCAGCCGGCATCGCATCATGACCGCGATCAATCCCGAAGCGTCGCGCCAGCAACGCCGGTCCGGCCGCCACACGCTCAGGCTCTCCAGGCAAGGTCGCAGCGCGCAGCAACACCCCGTTGGCCCAGTTAGCCCGATGGGTCACCACGTTCACGCAGTGGTGAATGCCATAGCTCACATACACATAAAACCGCCCAGGCTCACCAAACAGGGTTTCATTGCTGGGGCTGCGGCGACGATGCCCGTGGCAGGCGGGCTCGCTCTGGCAATACGCCTCCGTTTCCACAATCACGCCCCACAGCAGCTCGCCATCGGGTTGGCGTTTCACCAGCAGGCAGCCGATGAGCTC
>RGUW01000122.1 GCA_010027605.1 Synechococcaceae bacterium WB9_2_112
GGCGTTGGGTTGTTCTTTATTTCTATCCCAAGGATTTCACCAGCGGCTGCACCCTGGAAGCCCGTGGCTTTCAGCGGGATCTGGAGGCCTTTGCAGCGGCCAATGCGCTGATCGTCGGCGTCAGCGCTGATGCGCCCGATCAACATGCCGAATTCTGCGGCAGTGAGGGGCTGCGCTACACCCTGCTCTCCGACCCCGGCGGCAGGGTGAGCCAGCGCTACGGCTCCTGGATCCCTCCATTTTCCCAACGGCACACGTTTCTGATAGATCCCAGCGGGGTTGTGCAGGCCAGCTGGACAGCCGTCAGACCCGCGGTCCACAGCCAGGAAGTCTTGGCCGAACTGGCCAACCTGCAGACCAGGGCGGCATGAAACGCCGGCAGCTGCTGCACCTTCTGAGCTGGGGCCTGCTGGGAAGCGCTGCCACCAGGCTCGGCGTTTCCGAGAATCCGGCCCAGGCCCAGCACCAGCCACCAGCTCCGAGCGCCCCACCGGCGCCGCCGACCCTGCCCGTCGCAGCGGACCAACGGCGGATGCATGTGCTGGTCACGGCCGACTTCGGCAGCGGCAACCGTGAGCAGCGGGCTGTGGCACGGCAGATGGCGGCGTTGCACCTACGCGATCCCGTGGATCTGGTGATCCTGGGTGGCGACAACATCTATGCGGGGCCAGGCTGGCGCGACGGCGATCTCAACGGCATTGCGGCCACATTTGAGCGTCCTTATCGCGAACTCATCGCTGCAGGTGTGCCCTTTCACGCGGTGCTCGGCAACCACGACATCCGCACGGCCAACGGCGATCCCCAGCTCAGCTACCCGGGATTTGGCATGAAGGGCCGCTGGTACAGCGTGCGCCGGGGACCACTCGAGTTCTTCATGCTCGACACCAACGGCAACACCGACTGGACGCGCCAGCTCGGTTGGCTCAACCAAGCACTGATGGCCAGCAACGCCCCCTGGAAAGTGGTGGTGGGTCACCATCCGATCTATTCGGCAGGCCACTACGGGGATGACGCCGCTCTGATCGGCCGCCTGACACCGCTGCTGGCCCGCCATGGGGTGCAGTTGTACATCAACGGACACGAGCACAACTACGAGCGCACCCATGCCATTGCTGGCACCACGTACCTCACCGTGGGCGGAGGCGGTGCCAGCCTCAGACCCGTGACCGCCAACGGTCGCACCGCCCACGCAGCCAGTGTGCACAGCTTTGCCGAACTGATCGTCAGCGACCGGACCCTGACGATCAACGGCATCGACAGCCAGGGTCAGCGGCTCGATTCAGCCACGCTCAAACGTTGAGCAGGGCAGCGAGCTGGGCCGCCTGCCGGCGCAGCGTTTCGCTCACGCGTGGAGGGGCTGGGTGATCCAGTTGCCGCTGCCAGTTCAGCAGGAGTTCGTCTGTGCGTGCAGGCGCCTGCAGGCTGTGGCACGGACAGCCCAGGGCCTGGGCAGCGGCCTCGACCTTGGGGTCATAGCTGAGTGCCGCTGTGGGCGCTCCGCTCACCGCCGCCAGAATCAGGCCGTGGAGACGCATGGCGATCACCAGACCGGCCGACGCAAACACGGCCTTGGCTTCAGCAGGGGTCCGTGCCTGCACCTGGCGGCTACGGCTGCGCAACGCCTCGGGCAACAGACCGGCCTGCTGGAGATCGGCCAGCAGGGTCTGATCCTGATCCTGATGAAAGGGCAGCCACAGCACCTCCCGGTCGGCAGCCTGGGCCAGGGCCGCCAACGCCTCCAGATAGACACGCCAGGCGGTGGCGCCAAGGAGCGCAGTGGGGCGCAGACACACAACAATCGGACCGCCCAGGCCTAGCCAGGGCACGGGTTGACTGGCCCAGACCGGGTCGGCAGCGGCGGGATCGACGCGCCCCAACGAAGCCGCCAGCGCCGCCGATGCCGGATCGCGCCAGCAGACCGCCGTGGCCAGGGGCAGCAGGAAGCGCACCAACCAGCGGCTGCGGCGCCTGTGGAGCGGACCCAGTCCCTGCCCCCACAGCACCACAGGTTTGCCCTGGCCCCGGGCAACGGTGATCAGGGCCGCGTAATAGAGCAGGCTCTTGAAGCTGGTGGCATCCTGCAGCAGGCTGCCGCCTCCCAGCACAAGAGCACGGCAGTGCCGCAACGCAGCCAACACCGTCGTCAGATGACGGCGTTGCACCGTGGCAAACCCATGGCGCTGCTGCACCAGCTGCTCGTCGTAGGCGGTGATCACAACCGCGGTGCCCGGCGCGATCTGGGCCAGCAACACCTCGAGCAGGGCATCGTCACCCAGGTTGTGCTCGCCGTAGTAGCCGCAGAGCAGAAGCGGTTGCCCAGCAGCGTGCTGAGCCCTCAGAAGGCTGGCCATCGGCGCGAGCTTAGATCCGGCTCCATAGAGTCGTGCCATGCATGCGCTCTCGTTGCCCACCTGGTGGATCCACATCACCTCCGTGGCCGAATGGATGGTGGCCATCGGCGCTGTGGTGGCCCTGGGGAGGCTCCGCGGCGAAGGGGGCTGGCGCTGGCTGGGTCTGGCGATGCTGCCGGCCCTGACCAGTGCCATGGCCGCCTGCACCTGGCATCTGTTTGACAACAGCCCGGCTCTCGATGGGCTGGTGGTGCTCCAGGCGGGCCTGACCTGCCTGGGCAATGGGGCCATGGCGCTGGCGGCCTGGAATCTGCTGCGACTGCAACGGCTTCCCCATGGCTGAAGCGATCAACGCGGCACTGAGCTGGCTGGCCGGCATCGATCCGGCACCCCTGTTTGCCGGGTCACTGCTGCCCTACCTGGCGTTTCTGTGGTGGGCACGCCAGGTCAGGGGGTTCCCGCCACTGGCCCTGCGGGGCTTTGTGCTCACGCTGGTGTTTGTGGCGGTGACCATCGGAGCTGCCCTGATCGCCCAGCAGCGCTATGGCCGCCAACTGGCCGATGTGGATCCGCTGCACGGCGGCGCCGAAGCGTTTCTCACCCTGGCCAACCTCGCGGTGGCAGCAGGATTCGGCCTGGCAGCGCGAGCGGGGATGAACAAGTCTTAAGCGCTGCCCCCTGCCTGCGAAGCGACCCGGAAGATGGTGCAGTTGGCATTGAGATCCATGCTCGCCCCTCTTCTGGCCATTGCTCCGGCCTCGATCACCTGGACCCCCAAGGTCGCCCTGGTGATGATCGTCTGCAACGTGATCGCGATCGCCATCGGCAAGGCCACCATCAAACAGCCCAACGTGGGTCTGCAACTGCCGAACGCGGCCATGTTCGGCGGCCTGAGCCACGGCGCCATGCTGGGCACCCTGAGCCTGGGTCACCTACTGGGCATCGGTGCGATCCAGGGCCTGGCCACCCGCGGCGTGCTCTGACCCCGCACCATCACGGGTCCCGCCGGCAGAAGTCGCTGGACCCGTGATCTTGGGAGTCAGCCCTGTCCCTCAGGCCTGAGCAACAACCCTCTGGGTCAGACCGCAAGGGCCTCGGGGGCTGCAGAGGTGACGGCGCGATTTCGGTTCTGGCCGAACCGTTCACCAAAACGCCCAACGATGCGCTCGGCCATCTGCGGCGGAGTCAGTCCAAGGGTCTGCTTGCTCTGATCAGGGCTGGCGTGATCGACGAGCACGTCAGGGATCCCCAGACGCAGCACCGGGACGAGCACGTCATGGTCGTTGAGGGCCTCGACCACGGCGGCGCCGAAACCGCCGGCCAGGGCGCCTTCCTCCATGGTGACCACCTGGCCGATGCGCTGGGCCATGGGAGCGATCAGCGCCTCATCAAGGGGCCGCAGGAAACGGGCATTGATCACGGCGGCGCGGATGCCCTGCTCCTGCAGCAGGCCTGCTGTGGCCAGTGCGGGGTAGACCATTGAGCCATAGGCCACGATCAGCAGGTCGTCGCCATCGGTCAGCAGCTCACCGCGGCCGATCTGCAGGGACTCAAAACCCTCTTCGGCCAGGGGAACACCTTCACCTTCACCGCGGGGAATGCGCAGGGCGCAGGGTCCACTGTGGTGAATGGCGGTGACCAGCATGCGCTGCAGCTCGGCCTCGTCCTTGGGGGCCATCACCGTGAAGTTGGGGACGGCACGCAGGTAGCTGATGTCGTACTGGCCCTGGTGGGTGGGGCCATCGGCGCCGACGATCCCGGCCCGGTCCATCACAAAGGTGACCGGCAGGTTCTGGATGCCGACGTCGTGAATCAGCTGGTCGTAGGCCCGCTGCAGAAAGGTGCTGTAGATGGCAACAACCGGCTTGAGGCCCTCGCAGGCCATGCCGGCCGCCATGGTCACGGCGTGCTGCTCGGCGATGCCCACGTCGAAATACTGGCTGGGCACAGCCTTTTCGAGCAGATCCAGGCCCGTGCCGGTGGCCATGGCGGCGGTGATGCCCACCACCGTGGGGTCCTGCTCGCACAGCTTCACCAGGGTCTGACCAAAGACCTTGCTGTAGCTGGGAGGTTTGGGCTTGCTCGAGGGGTAGGCCTTGCCGGTGGCGAGATCAAAGGCACTCTGGGCGTGGTAGCCGACCTGGTCTGCTTCGGCGTAGGGATAGCCCTTGCCCTTGGTGGTGGCCACATGCACCAGCACCGGTCCGCCGGTGCGGTGGGCCTGCTCGAACGTGCGCACCATCTCGGCGATGTTGTGGCCGTCGATGGGACCCATGTAGGTGAAACCCAGTTCCTCAAACACGGCGCCCAACTTGGGCACCGCCAGACGCTTCATGCTCTCCTTGAGGTTCTTGAGCTCATTGGGGAGCTCGCCATGCATGAGCGGCAGGCTGCGGATCGCCTCTTCGACGTTGTCGGTCAAAAACTGCAGCGGCTTGCTGTGCCGCATGCGGTTGAGGTGGGTTGAGAGGGCTCCCACC
>RGUW01000123.1 GCA_010027605.1 Synechococcaceae bacterium WB9_2_112
CTGGTCGGTCTCGATCTTCATCCGACCACCCCGCCCATACCCCTGTTGCCGTCGCCACAACTGATGGTTGATTCGTTCGAGGGCGACGGGCAGGCCCGCCGGCAGCCCCTCCACCGTTGCGATCAAGGCCCGTCCGTGTGACTCGCCTGCCGTGGTAAACGTAAATCCCATATCCTCTTTCTCTCTTCACTCTCCCGCCCACACGGGCAAAAAAGCAAGTATAGATTCTCACCATCAGCCCGGCAACCGTCAGGGGAATTTTGCGCACCGCTGGCAGTTTCGGCGCGGAAGCGCTACACTCTGCCCCGTTTGATGAACCCCCTCTCCTCTCGCGCGACGGACCGAACCTTCGACTGAGGATGGCTGGGACGACTCTTCTTCACAAGAATGACTGCGGCTTGAGCATTCGGAGACCGGCCTTGAGGGCTGTCTCCTGTAATCTTTCATGACGAGGCATATGAACAATCTACCGAAAATAACACGTCGAGCATTTGTGGCAGGTACGCTGGCGACGACCGCGACCTACGCCGCCAGTCGGCCACCTTTGGCCACTGGGTCGCTGCGCGATTGACCGCCACCAACCATCAACAACTGTGGGTCCCGGTGGGATTTGCCCATGGGTTTGTGACGCTCAGCGACCAGGCCGATGTGCTCTACAAAACCACGGAGTTCTGGAATCGTGAATCAGAACGAGCCTTGCGCTGGGACGATCCCCAGGTGGCGATTGCCTGGCCCTTCCCCCAACCGATCCTTTCTGACAAGGATGCCGTTGCTCCTCTGCTGGCTGATGTGCCGGCAGGAGCTCTGTTTGTCTGACCCCATGGTGCCTTCTGCATGATCAGGGTTCTGCTCACGGGTCCAGGTGGTCAGCTGGGAAGGGCGCTGATGGCCTCTGTGCCCACCTCGGTTGAGCTGATAGCCCTGGGCCGCGATCAGCTCGACTTGACCGATCCCGTGGCCTGCCGTGAGGCGGTGCTTCAGCATCGTCCCGATTGGGTGCTCAACGCCGGGGCCTACACCGCCGTCGACAGGGCCGAGAGCGAGCCCGAGTTGGCATGGGCCGTGAATGCTGCCGCCCCTGGGGCCCTGGCGGGGGCCTTGGCGGAACTGGGCCAGGGGCGCATGCTGCAGCTCAGCACCGATTTTGTTTTCAACGGCGAGCAGGGCAGGCCCTACCTCCCTGCGCATCCGCCGGCACCGCTCAGCGTTTACGGCGCCAGCAAGGCCGGCGGCGAGCAGGCCGTGCTGGCAGGTCTTAAGGGCGGCGCCCACATCCTCCGTACCAGCTGGGTTTATGGGCCGGTGGGCCGCAATTTTTGCCTCACCATGCTTCGCCTCCACAGTGAGCGGGCCGCGCTGGGGGCCCCACTGAAGGTGGTGGCTGACCAGGTGGGCTGCCCCACCAGCACCACGGGCCTGGCGGCCGCCTGTTGGCGGCTGATTGCCAAGGTGGCAGCCGGTCAAAGCCTGCAGACAATTCTCCAGTGGAGTGATGCGGGCGCCGCTAGCTGGTTTGACGTTGCGCTCGCCATCAGTGAGTTGGCCCAGTCGCTCGGACTGTTGGAGCGGGTGGCAGAGGTGCTGCCGATCACCACGGGGGATTACCCCACTCCCGCCCGGCGGCCAAGTTACTCCTTAATGGATTGCACGGCGACACGTTCAGCCTTGGAGCTCTCCGGAGAGCCCTGGCGCCATGCCCTCGAGGCCGTTTTGCGTCAGCTGGCGGCGGCTCAGCCATGAGCCCCAGCATGGTGCTGTTCCACTACGGGCCCTTTCAGCCCCTGTGGCAGCAACCGGGTTTGATCCAGTGCGGCCCGCGACTGGAGCCAGGTCCTACGGCGCTTCCGGTGGCAGCGCCAACCGTGGAGGCGATCCAACTGGCCCTGCGTAGCCGCGGTGGGCCCACCCGTGGTGTGCTCATCCATTACACAGATCCTTTTTTGATCCGGGCTGCCCCGCTGCGTGGCCTCAGCCACTGGCGTGGCCCCCGTTTGCTGGTGTGCGGTGATTTGCACCATGGCCCTGCTCCGGTGGACACCCTGGTGGCTTATCAGGCCCAGGAAGCTCACGACGCCGTGGCTCTGGCCTTCAATCCGATGCTGTTACCAGAGGTGCAACGGCGCCTCTCGGTACCGGTGCATTGCAATCCGCCTGGATTTTTTCGCTACCCCTCCCATCCTCGCCATCCGGCACCCGCCCGGCGCCTAGTGCATGTGGGCAGCCTGGGCCCTCACCATCCCCAGCGGCGTCACGTCGTTGAAGCCTTGTTGCAACGGGGGCGTATCCCGTTTGAGCACGTCAGCACGGCTACGCCAGAGCAGGCCGCAAGGGTGTACGCCGCAAACGCACTTGTGTTGAATGTTCCCCTCAATCACGATTTCAACCATCGTTTCTATGAGGCGGCCGCGGCTGGGGCGCCCCAGGTGGTCTTTGCCAGCCCCGCCCTGATGGGTCCGCTGATGCCCCTGGCCCAAGGGCGGCCAGATTGGTTCTGGACCCAGCGCTTGCACGACCTGGAGGACCTGGTGTTGCGTCTGCTAGAGGATCCCGCCTTGCCGCAGCTGCCGGTGGCCCCACCCCCCCAACCTGATTTGGTGGATTGGCTCAAGTGCTGCCTGGGCCCCCTGCCCTCCCATAGGCTTGGTTCACAAGCGGAGGGTTGATGCACGCTGGACCGTTGCCTGAGGGGGTCCAGCGAGTGCTGGTGACCGGCGGTGCGGGCTTCATCGGTGGGGCCGTGGTCCGGCGACTGCTGAAGCACAGCCCAGCCCAGGTGTTCAACCTCGACAAGCTTGGTTACGCCAGCGATCTCACCAGCATTGAGCAGTTGCCCCAGGCGGCTGAACGCCACCTGCTCATGCCTGTGGATCTGGCCGATGCCGCTGCAACGGCGGAAGCGGTACGCCTGGCAGACGCGGATCTGGTGTTGCACCTCGCCGCAGAAAGCCATGTGGATCGTTCGATCGATGGACCGGCTGCGTTCATCGACAGCAACATCCTCGGCACGTTCCACCTGCTGCAGGCCGTTTGCGCCCACTGGGAGCGGTTGCCCCAGGAGCGTCAGCAGCGCTTTCGCTTCCATCACATCAGCACCGATGAGGTGTTCGGTTCGTTGGGTGCATCCGGGCGCTTCTCGGAATCCACCCCCTACGACCCCCGCAGCCCCTATTCCGCCAGCAAGGCCGCCAGCGATCACCTGGTGCGGGCTTGGCACCACACCTACGGGTTGCCGGTGGTGCTCACCAACTGCTCCAACAATTACGGCCCCTGGCAGTTTCCTGAGAAGTTGATCCCAGTGGTGATCCTCAAGGCTCTGGCCGGTCAGCCGATCCCGCTCTATGGCGATGGCGCCAATGTGCGCGATTGGCTGTACGTGGACGACCATGTGGATGCCCTGCTGCTGGCGGCCACCTGCGGAGCCCTGGGCCAGAGTTACTGCGTAGGCGGCCATGGGGAGCGCAGCAACCGCCAGGTGGTGGAAGCCATCTGTGCCCAGCTCGATCAACTGCAGCCCCAGGGCGCACCCCACGGCCGCCTAATCACCCTGGTGCCGGATCGCCCTGGTCACGACCGCCGCTACGCGATCGACTCCAGCAGGATCACCGTGGAGCTGGGGTGGCGGCCGAAACACAGTTTTGAGCAGGGCCTGGAGGCTACGGTCCAATGGCTGCTTGAGCACCAGAACTGGTGCGCCCGGGTGCTCATGCAGGCCGGCTACGCCGGTGAGCGGCTAGGTCAGCGATCATGCCTCGCCCTGCCCACAGCGGCATGGAAGCTTGTTGAATCTAGATTGAGATTCTGATTCGCAGCCTGGTGAAACTGCCCTTTCAGCCATCACGATGCCACCCCGAGGGGATGGCTCTTGTGATGGCAGCTCAACGGGAAGGGCCTTACCTGGCAGCGGCCGTGCGGTGTGCCGCCGAGGCCCTGTGGGAGTTGCAGGTGCAGGACGTGCCGGTGGAGCTGCTGCTTGTGCTCCATGGTGCAGACCGCACCACCTGTGAGGCGGCGGCCCAGTTGCGCCGTGGCTGCGCAGTGCCGCTCAGATGGCTAACGCGTCACCGCCGCGGGCAGGCCCAGGCATGGAACGCGGGCATCCGCAACACGCGTCAGTCCTGGATCGCCTTAAGCACCGTCGACGACCTGCTCTCCCCCAACTGGTGCAGGGCGGTGAACCATGCGATCAAAACGCAGCCTCCGGATCAGGCTCGGTGCAGTGTGTTTCACCCCCGCCAGCTGGTGTGCTTTGAAACCCAGCAGCAACTGCAGCTGCTGCCCGACCAAAGTGAGCTCGTCCATCCGCTGGCCGCGGTGCTGAGCCAGGAGATTTGGCCCGGGAGCTGCGTGGCGCATCGCTCGGTCTTCCAGGTGTGCCCCCTGCAGCCCGAGTTGAGCACGTTGCCAACTGTCTTGGGCCATGCGTTGTGGACCTGGCATGGCCGCAGTGTGCAGGCTGGTGTTGCGCACCGGGTGCTGGAGAGCACCTGCCAGTTCCGTAGGGTGCGGGCTGCCGTCGCCTGATGGTGGATGCCGCGGACCTGATGCATTGGCAGCGGCGGTTGGTGGCCCAGGAGCCAGGCCTCGGGAGCCTCGATCTGGCGAGGCTTGTGCAGCAAGCACCGCCCCCTACGCCAGGCCTGCGCTATCTCGTGATGCAGCGGGTTTTGGAACAGATCCCTAAGCCGCCGCGCCGCCTTCTCTTGTTACATGGCTTTGTTGTGGGCGGCGTGGAGCGGGTGGCGGCCCATGCCGCCCAGGCGGTGGCCGCCCACTGG
>RGUW01000124.1 GCA_010027605.1 Synechococcaceae bacterium WB9_2_112
CGTGTTGATGGGCGCCGCCACCACCAGTGGTGTGACGCTGACGATGACCGACACCCTGGTCGACATTCAGCGCAAGCTCAAGGCCTACGCCGCCGCCAACCCCAGCAAGCCGGCAATCTTTGGATCGGCCTACAACGGCCTGCTGTTCGGCGAGGCAGGCCCCAAGCGCGAATGGCTCGATGCGGTGGTGCCTGATCGGCCGGTGATCCTCGCGGATCACACCATTCACACCATGTGGGCTAACAGCAAAGCCCTTGAGGTGGCCGGCATCACCAAAGCCACGCCCAACCCCCCGGGCGGTGAGTATGTGCGCGACAGCAATGGCACTCCCACCGGCACCATCAAGGGCAGCCCGGCCTCGGTGCCGGTGCTGCGCGCCACCAGGGTGATCACCGCAGCCGACATCGAGCGCTCATTGCCCCGGATCCTCTCGGGGATGTCGGAGTACGGCTTCACCGCGGCGATGGATTTCGGCAACCCGATTGCCACAGAAGCGGCGGCGCAGGCGCTGGTGAAGCTCGACCAGCAGGGAAAACTACCGCTGCGGCTGAGCCTGTTGCACCTGGTCAACACCCCAGAGCTCGCCAAGACCGCGGTGATCGACGCCACCACACTCGCCAAGCAAGCGCGATCGGCCCATGTCTGGGTCGACACGCTCAAGATCATTGGCGACAGCGTGCTCGAGAACCAGAAGGCGGCACTCGAGCAGCCCTATCTCAAGGACGGCACGACGCCCACCACCAACCGCGGAGCGCTGTACTTCGATCAGCCGACCCTGCTGTCGATGATGCAGGGAGTCGCCAAAGCTGGGCAGGGCACTGCCATCCACGCGATTGGCGATCGAACCGTGCGCACGGCACTCGATGCCGCCCAGGCCTTTCGCCAGGCCGGCGACACCAAGACGCGGCTGATCATCACCCACGCCCAGCTGGTGGAGCCAGACCAGATCAAACGCTTCGCCGCCAACAACGTGATCGTGCAGACCACGGGCGTGTGGATGAATGTGCAACCCAGCTACCTCTCCCTTCTAGGCAAAAGGCGCAACGACACCCTGCAGTTTCCGCTGCGCAGCCTGATCGACAGCGGCGCGGTTGTGGCGCTGGGGGCCGACTGGCCCGCGACACCGGGCGGGTTTGAGTACGGACTCAACCCCTTCAATAACATCTACACGGCCATGCACCGCAGGCCGCCCCAGAAGCTGGTTGCCGAATTCGGATCGGTGAACCAGGTGCTGCCGCCGGCGCGCGAGGTGCTGACCCTGGCCGAGGCGATTCAGGCCTACACCCTCAATGGCGCCAAGCAGATGGGCCGTGCCCACGAGTTCGGCTCCATCGAAGTCGGCAAAAAGGCCGACCTGGTGCTGCTGAACCAGAATCTCTTCAAGATCAAGCCCGAGGCGATCCCCGCCACCAAGGTGCTGGCCACCATGGCCGGCGGCCGTCTGGTGCATGACGTGGCCTACGGCATCGGCGATGCCGACCTCACCAACCTGGATGCACTGGATCAAGGAGCCGTGGGGTTATGTCCCTATGGCCAGGTTGAGGGGCATGACCACGTCAACGGCCACGCCGAGGGGCATGCGCACTGAAGCTGCCCATAAACTGAGCCGACACCCAAGACAACAGAGCAAGAGGCATGGCGTTGATTGCAGGTCAACCTGGACAGACCGGTGCTCTGGCCCTGGCCCTCGCTCTCGGTGGCGCAAGCCTGGGGCTGGCCGTGCCGATGGCGGCGCAGGCCAACCCAGCAGCCGGTGGCGGTTGGATCGCCATCCCCACGCGCGTCGATGAGATCAAGGTGCGCTACCGATCGTTGGGCTGCAAAGACGGCATCTGCAGCATCGAGGTGCAGGGGCTGACCGCCAATGAAGCCATCAGCAGCGAGTCGATCGATTGCAAGGCCATGAAGATCCGCAATGCCACCAGCCCGGTGTCCACGGGATGGAAAACGATCGCTCCAGGCACCGTTGACATGGAAATGGCCAACAAGGTCTGCCGTAGCAGCAGCCACTGAATTAAGGCGGAGATCTCAGCGCCGATGACGGCAGCGCTCAGAGCAGTAGATCACCGCGTCCCACACCCGCTCCCATTTCTTGCGCCAGCTGAATGGGCGGCCGCAGACCGGGCAGATCTTGCTGGGCCGCTGGCTCGGTGGACGTCCTTTGCCGCCGGGCTTCACACCGGGCGCACCGGGCGCCTGTCGATCACCTTATCGATCAGGCCGTAGTCGACCGCCTCAGCCGGTGACATGAAGAAATCGCGGTCGGTGTCTTCTTCGATGCGCGGCAGCGGCTGACCTGTGCGATCGGCAAGCTCCTGGTTGAGCTTTTTCTTGAGGTAGAGGATCTCGTCGGCCTGGATGCGGATGTCGCTGGCCTGCCCACGGGCGCCACCCAGGGGCTGGTGGATCATGATGCGGGAGTGGGTCAGGCTGCTGCGCTTGCCTTTGGCGCCCGCACACAGCAGGAAGGCCCCCATCGAGGCAGCCAGGCCCACGCACACCGTTTGGACATCGGGCTTGATGTGCTGCATGGTGTCGAAGATGCCGAGCCCGTCGTAGACCGACCCCCCAGGGGAATTGATGTAGAGGAAGATGTCCTTGTCGGGGTCCTCGGCCTCGAGGAACAGCAGTTGGGCCACGATGCGATTGGCCGATTCGGACGTCACCGGCTCGCCCAGAAACACGATGCGCTCGCGCAGCAGTCGCGAGTAAATGTCAAATGCCCGCTCACCGCGACCCGATTCCTCGATGACAATGGGGATCGTGGTCACGGGGCAACTCTCGGCACGGCCGTGATCCTACTGAGGCTGGAAACGTCCCGATGGAGGCGGCGCTAGGGTCGCTGCACCTTGGTTGCACCTGCGTGAGCGCTGCTCTCACCGTTGCCGACAGCAAGCGGGCCTTCCACCGCGCCTTCCCCTACGTGATCGGCCCGCTGTACCGGCGCATGGTCGATGAGCTGCTGGTGGAGCTTCATCTGCTCAGTCGCCAGCAGGGTTTCAAGGCCGATCCCCTGTTTGCGGTGGGGCTGGTGCAGGTGTTCGACGGCTTCGCCAAGGGGTACCGACCCGAAGCGCAGAAGGAACCCCTGTTTGCCGCGCTGTGCAGCGCCAGTGGCTTTGACGCCGGCGCACTGCGTCAACAGCACGCTCAGGCCATGGCGGCCATGGGAAGCCACAGCGTCGACGCTGTGAAGCAGTGGGTCGAGCAGCAGGGGCAGGGCGCACCTGAGCCTCTGGCCCAGGCGCTGGCAAGCATTCAGCGGCCCGACTTTCACTATTCACGCCTCATGGCTGTCGGGCTCATGGCCCTGCTGGAGCAGGCCCAGGGTGCCGATGCCATGGATCCGGCCGCGCTGCGTGACGCTGCGCACGACCTGGGAGCGTCGATGGGACTGCTGCGCGACCGGCTCGACAAGGATCTCAAGCTCTACGCCAGCAACCTGGAAAAAATGGCCCAGGCAGTGGAGCTGATGCAGGAGACCGTCGCCGCCGAGAAACGCAAGCGCGAACGCCGTGATGCTGCACCGGCTGCTGCTGCAGAGGCGGCTAACGAGAGCGAGTCAGCGCCAGGCCTCCCCTCAGCCGGCTGACCGGCTGCCGGGGTTCGGCATCAGCTTGGACCTCCAGCTGGGCGGCCCGCCTGACCAGCGGCGGAAACGCCGCAGGCCAGAGCCCCAGCCGATCCAGATCGCTGGGCCGGGCCTGCAGCACAAACGCCCCAGCAGGGGCTGCCGGCAGTGCCCCGGAAGCAGGTTCTGGCCCCAGATAGAGCACCAGCGTGGGTGCGCCGCCTGCGGATGGTGCCCTCCAGAACCAACCGCCCACCACCCGACCCTGCTCATCGCGCCAGTTGCTGCGTTGGGGATTGGTGCCCTGGTCCTGCAGCCCCTGCTGGAGCAACGGCTGACGCAGGGCAGCCAGCAATCGCACCCAGGCCTGGCGATCGCGGGCAGCAGGGACCAGATCCAGTTCAAGACCGGCCTGAAACGGGCCCTGGGGCAGCTCGCGCAGTCGCAGGGCAAAGGGGGCGCGGCGCAGCAGGGCCAGCTGGGGTTCGGCGATCGCATAACGGGATGCCAACGGCTCACGCACCAGCTGCCGGGACAGCAGCCCCTGCAGCAGACCCTCGAGCGCTGGGCCGCGAAGCTCGAGCAACTGACCCGGCATCAGAGGGCGGGAAGCCGGCTCGGGCCGTGCCTGTGAGGCCGGGCTGAGGACGCCAACCGCTACTGCGGCCTCGCCACTCAGATCGACCGTCTGCCCGCGCAGCTCCAGCGTCAGACATCCCTGCTGAAAGCGTTGCAACAGGGGAGCCACAGGGCCTGCCAGGGCGCCCAGGCCAGCGGGACTCCAGCTGACCGTCTGGGGCCGGTGCAACTGCAGCAGACACCGCTCCTCGAGGCCGCGGGGGGGTCTCATGGCGGTGCGCAATCGATCCGAGAGCCATTGCCGCGACAGCGGGTCGGCGGCCAAAACGGCGAGATCATCAACCAGCAGCGGAGCCACGGGCAGACGATGGGTCGGTATGCCGCTGAGGCTCACCGCCGGCAACACCAGAAAAGCCCCGGCATCACCATGGGCACCCCAGAACTGCCACCAGATCCCCTGCTGGCGCGACCACAACGCTGCCGCCACAGGCCCCAGCCGCTGCCGCCAGAGCGCCGGCAGCGGGCGCGTTGGTGCCGCCCCGAAGCTTTGGATGAGCTGCGACTGGTTGAACAGGCGGGCCAGCCCCTGGGCCTGGGGTCTGGGCCACAGCAG
>RGUW01000125.1 GCA_010027605.1 Synechococcaceae bacterium WB9_2_112
TACTTCGAGCTTGATCACTGGTTCCGCCAGTTTCATCAGAACGCCATCACGTTCTCGATCTGGTATCACCACACCGAGAACTTCATGCTGGCCCTCAGCCACGATGAAGTGGTGCACGGCAAGAGCAATCTGCTCCACAAGATGCCAGGAGACGACTGGCAGAAGTTCGCCAATGTGCGAGCTCTGCTGGCCTACATGTGGACCCATCCGGGCAAGAAGACGATCTTCATGGGCATGGAGTTCGGCCAACGGGCCGAATGGAATGTCTGGGGCGATCTGCAGTGGGATCTGCTGCATCACGAGCCCCATCAGGGACTGCAGCGCCTGGTCGACGACCTCAACGCTTTCTACAAGTCAGAGCGGGCGCTGTGGGGTGACGATTTCAGTGACTACGGCTTCCAGTGGATCGATTGCAACGACAACCGCCATTCGGTGATCAGTTTCATGCGGCGCGAGGCGGCCACCGGCCGCTGGCTGGTGGTGGTGGCCAACTTCACCCCCCAGAGCCATTCCCACTACCGCGTCGGCGTGCCGCTCGAGGGCTTCTACGCCGAGGTGTTCAACACCGACGCCGAGCGCTACGGCGGCAGCAACCTGGGCAACCTGGGCGGCAAGTTCACCGACCAGTGGTCGATTCACGGCTACGAGCACTCCCTTGATCTCTGCCTGCCGCCCCTGTCGGTGCTGGTGTTCCGCCGCGATGAGCTGCGCAGCCAGGAGCTGCTCTGTGACGAAGCCCCGGAGGCAGCCCTGCCCGAGGCCTGAAGCCGGGGCCGCTCAGGTAGGTTCGCCCCTGATCAGGCCTTGCCTTCCGACGTTGCCATGACCAGTTCCACCCCCCTGCTGCTGCGCGCCGCCCGTGGGGAGCAGGTGGAGCGGCCCCCGGTCTGGATGATGCGCCAGGCCGGTCGCTACATGAAGGTCTACCGCGATCTGCGTGACCGCCACCCCGGCTTTCGTGAGCGTTCGGAGAACCCCGATCTCTCCTACGAGATCTCGATGCAGCCCTTCCACGCCTTCAAGCCCGATGGCGTGATCCTGTTTTCCGACATCCTCACGCCGTTGCCGGGCATGGGGATCGACTTCGACATCGTCGAAAGCAAAGGACCCCTGATCCAGGACCCGATCCGCACCATGGCCCAGGTGGACGCCCTGCGCCCCCTGCAACCGGCCGAGAACCTGCCGTTCGTGGGTGAGGTGCTGGGTCGTCTGCGCCAGTCGGTGGGCAACGAGGCCGCCGTGCTCGGCTTCGTGGGCGCCCCCTGGACCCTGGCGGCCTATGTGGTCGAGGGCAAGAGCAGCAAGAACTACGCGGTGATCAAGGCCATGGCCTTCCGCGAGCCGGCGCTGCTGCACAAGCTGCTCGATCACTTTGCCGAGTCGATCGCCACCTACCTGCGCTACCAGATCGATTCGGGCGCCCAGGTGGTGCAGATGTTTGACAGCTGGGCCGGCCAGCTCAGCCCCGCCGACTACGACACCTTTGCGGCGCCCTATCAGAAGAAGGTGGTGGATCTGGTCAAGCAGACCCATCCCGACACCCCGTTCATCCTCTATATCTCGGGCAGTGCCGGCGTGATCGAGCGGATGGCCCGCACCGGCGTCGACATCGTTTCGCTCGACTGGACCGTCGACATGGCCGAGGGCCTGGCCCGCCTTCCCGAGCACGTGGGTGTGCAGGGCAATGTGGACCCCGGCCTGCTGTTCGGCACCCCCGAGGCCATCCGCGAGCGCATCGATGACACGGTGCGCAAGGCCCGGGGCCGCAAGCACATCCTCAACCTGGGGCACGGCATCCTGCCGGGAACGCCTGAGGAGAACGGCCAGTTCTTCTTCGAGGCCGGCAAGTCGGTGATGGAGCGCCTCGGAGTCGCCGCTTGAGCCCAGACCCTGCCCGCATCCTGATCACCGGGGCGGCGGGCTGCGTCGGCCAAACCATCGCTGAACAGCTGTACCAGGGCACTGACGCCCAGCTGCTGCTGCATCTGCGCGATCCAGCCAAGCTCACGGCCGTTCCCAAGGACGATCCGCGCATCACCCTGCTGGTGGGTGACCTGAGGGATCTGGCACCCCATGCCGCCCGGATCGCCACCGCCACGCGGGTGATCCACACCGCCACCGCCTGGGGAGACCCCGAGCGGGCCCACCAGGTCAATGTGGTGGCGGTCAAGCAGTTGCTGGCCCTGCTGGATCCGGCGGTGGTGGAGCAGATCACCTATTTCTCCACCGCCAGCATTCTCGACCGCAACCTGCAGCTGCTGCCCCAGGCGGCCCAGTTCGGCACCGAATACATCCAGACCAAGGCCCTGTGCCTGCAGCAGCTCGAGCAGCACCCCCTGGCGGCGCGCATCGTGGCGGTGTTTCCGACCCTGGTGTTCGGCGGTCGCATCGGCCCGGCGGGTCAGTGCAACGGCGGCGACACCCACCCCACCAGCTACCTGACGGCCGGTCTGGCCGAGGCGGTGCGCTGGCTCCCCCTGGCCAAATGGCTGCGGGCCGACGGCAGCTTTCATTTCATTCACGCCGCCGATATCGCCAGGGTCTGCGTGCATCTGGCGACCACACCCCACCAGGCCAATCCCGAGCCAGGGCAGGGGCCCGTGCGGCGGCTGGTGCTGGGTCAGGACCCGATCACGCTGAACCAGACCCTGCAGCGGTTGTCACGCTGGCGTCACGGCTCCTACCCGCCAGTGGGGCTGCCCTTGAGTGGCTGGCTGATCAATGGGCTGATAAGGCTGCTGCGGCTCGAGATCACCCCCTGGGATCTGTTTTCGATCCAGCAGCGGCATTTTGTGCATGAGCCCGTCAGCCCGCCCGAGCGCTTCGGCCTGGTGAGTCATGCCCCCAGCCTCGAGGCGGTGCTGGAGAGCTCAGGCGTGCCCCGCCGCGGGCGTTTCTGAGCACAGCGCCCGGCTTTGGGGGTGGCCCGGTCGGCAGCCAAATGTTTCGAAGCGTCCCTCTGGTTGCAACATCAGACCCTTGTGGAGGTCTGCAGCCCTATTTTTGACCGGTAATCGTGCACTCCAGCGCTTCCCATGCGCCGTCTTTTCTCGCTGCTTGCCCTCTGCCTGACGCTGCTGCTGGGCGCGACCCCGAGCTTTGCCGCTGATACGGCCCACGGTGGTCAGATCTTCTCGGCCAACTGCGCTGCCTGCCACATGGGCGGCGGCAACGTGGTCAATGCTGAGCGCACCCTCAAGCAGGACGCTCTCGAGGCTTACCTGGCCAACTACAGCAGTGGTCATGAGGCTGCCATCGCCTACCAGGTGACCAATGGCAAGAACGCCATGCCCGCCTTTGGTGGCAAGCTCAGCGAGGGCGACATCGCTGATGTGGCTGCCTACGTCGAAGACATGTCCCAGAAGGGCTGGGCCTGATCCAACCTGGAGCCTGAGTTCGGCTCACATCGAGCTGAATACGGTTTCCTCCGCTTTGAACCCCGGCCATCGCCGGGGTTTTTTGTTGGCAGATCTGCTGGGGGCTGGCCATGCTGAAGGCAGAGCCGGTGGGGGTGCATGTCACGCCAGCAACTGCACGCGCTCGTGGCTGCGATCGAGGCCCAACCGTCGCTGAGGCGTCACCTGCGCGCGTGCAGCAGCTGGGAGCAGTGGTTGGAGCAGGTGAATGCCCTCGGTTATGGGATCACGCGTCTTGATTTGCTCCGGGCCCAGCGGGAGGAACGGGTTGCACAGTTCCTGATGGGATCCACCCTGGAGCCGATCAGGTCGCTGCGCTGAGACGCTGTCATGCCGGCCGACCGAGCCGGTCAGCCCTCTTGCTGTGCCTGTTTTCGTCGTGCCAGCACGGCCAGATAGAGATCTTCGGGAACTTCGCGGATGTCGTATTCGCTCGGCAACACCCCATGAACATGGTGATGCACCGCCATCCAACAGTTGCGTTCCGGATCGGCACCGGTGTTGTCGAACGCATGGGAGGCCTCAGCCAGGGCCTTCACCAGAGCGGAATCTTCAACCATTGCTGTGGGGACCCAGAATGGGGCATCGGCAATGGATCCATCATGGCGGCTGGCAGTCGGTGGTTGAGCCTCGTGGGATTGGCGACGCTGGTCCAGCTAGCGGCTGTTCCCGCCTCGGTGCAGGCCAGCGACAATCCGGCCCAGTTGGCGCCGTGCCCCAGGATCAGTTCGCCACCCTCCCAGGGGTTGCTGCAGCCGACCCGGTTGACTCCCGACGAGGTCAAGGCCAAGAACCGCCTGGGGTGCCTCTCGCCCGCTGACGCGGTCTACGGACCGGACGGCTGCCCCGTGCGGTTCTGTGGTGCCGCTTCCGGGTTGATTCAGTTGCCGTTGCCGTAGGCCACCTGGCACACGGCATTCAGCAGCTGCGCCTGGCTGGCGTTGCTGGGCACCTGGCCGTTGAGCAGCCCCTGCTGGCAGTTGGCGGCGCCCATCAACTGAGAGCCGTTGACCAGGTAGTTGAAGCTCACCCCGTAGGTCCCGACGGCTTCGACCGAGCCGTAGTTGAGGTCGTAGGCGGTGTTCGGCACCACGATCACCGGCGACTGGGAATTGGCGGCCGCGTTCACCAGCCCCCCGATGACAGCCCCGGTGGCCAGGCCGGCGAGGCCCCAGGCAGCGGCATTGCCGCCCCACCAGCTCCAGCCGCCCCAGCCCCGATACCATCCGGTGTTCCAGGGGCGATTGTTCCAGTACCCACCATTGGCCCAGTTGCGGTTGAAGCCGTTGTAGTCGCGGTTGTAGAAGTTGTTGTCGACGTTGACGTTGCGGTTGAAGC
>RGUW01000126.1 GCA_010027605.1 Synechococcaceae bacterium WB9_2_112
CCCCTATGAGACCGCTGACGCCCCCGATCAGATCGATGGCTTGATCGGCCAGAAGCCGTTCGGGTTGAAGTTGCTTCTGAAGCAAGTCAGCCAGCGGCTGCGCCTGCTCCAGGCCAGCCTGCTCGAGCAGCGCCAGGGCCAGCAAGATGCCTCCAGTGCCGCTGATGCCGTAAGGCAGATCACGCACGAGGCGAAACAACTGGTCATTGCTAGTGCGCTCGGCCAGTTCGGCCAGACCCGCAAAACAACTCCAGGCGCGATCACGCCAGCGAGCGGCCTCAGCAGGGTCGGTACACAGCAGAGCCAGACGCGCAAACAACAGGGCGATGCCGCTGGCACCCGAATACAGCGAATTGCCGATCAGGCCGAAATGGAACGATTCGCCATCGGTTCCCAGGTCCATACCCAGCCACTCGGGGCGCCCCTTGCGGTCGCGAATGGCGGCACTCCACAGCTCGTCACCGAGCCTGAACGCCTCCTGCCGGTAGACATCGGCATCAAGATTGGCGAGCCCTGGTGCGCAATCGGGTTGGGATTCGATTGCTCCCGCCACGGGCCCCGCTTCACTGGGCTGCTGATTGGCCTTGAGATGCCGCGCTGCAATGGCTCCACGAATCAGCTGTTGCTGAAAAGCGATTTCGACCCCATCCAGTGCCTGCAGACGCCGCTCGGCGGCTGCAAGACCGCTGGCCTTCATGAACCCTGGGATCGGGGCCAGCCCCTCCGGAAGGGGCAGCTCCTCACCGTCAATGAGGTGTTCAAAAAAAGGAATGTCCAGGCGCTCCATCTGCAGAAGCTCGGCCGTAAACATCGGCCAGTTGAGGGGCTTTTCGCTGGCCAGCACAAAGCTGCGGCTCAGCTGCTCGAGTTTGAGGCCATGGGCCACGGCGCTGCGCAAGGACGCCGGATCCAGCATCTGCCGCTGAATCGTGAAATACAAACGCGTCGCCCTAGCTACCAGGCGTCGCGGCTGGCCGTTGAAGCGCACCAGAGCCTGCTGCAACGGCGATCGCAGACGCATCGCCTCCACCAGCTGCTGGTTAAAGCCATCGCACAACTGCTCGATGAAATCGGTCAGCCGTTGCGGGCTGCCCAGGCCAACCGGCAGGCTGGTGGGTAGCTCGCAGGGCTGGGGGCTGCGCCCAGCCATCATGCCGTCGCTGTTGAGCCCTAACCAGCCAGGCATCTCACGCTCTGGGGGGGGCGGCTGAATGCCCAGGGCGCTGATGTCAAAGGCCCGTTTCTTGCCGGCGCCCGCCATCAGCCATTGGGGCAGCAGGCCCGAGCGCAGCACCGAACCCTGCATCGAGGTCTGCAAGTCCGACAGCAGATCAACGTCATCACCGTTGTCGCTGATCAGATCCCGCAGGTCGGCCTCGAGCAGGGTCTCGGTGTCGATCAGCACCAGCTGATCGTCGCTGGCGATCAAGTTTTCGTGGTGGCAGTCGGTGCAGCCCAATATGTGCAGCACCGCCATGGTGCGGCCTGCGTTGAAATAGAAGCGCTCAAGCTCCGAATCACTGGAGCAGGGACGATGCTCGACCCATTCCATGAAGCCGTAGCCGTCTTGGCTTAACACCCTCAGACGCCGCAACGGCGGTAGGGTTGAAGCGTCGTTGAGCGCCAGCAGAAAGTCTTGGTAGGTCTGATCGACCTGCATGTCTTTGGGCTTGTAGACGACCTTGGTTGTGTCGTCTCCACCTGCATCCTCAAAGCTCAAAATCGCAACAGCACGTCCGCCGCGGTGTGGGTCGCTGAGGCCCAGTTGCACCTTGTGCAACAACGCCGCCGGCCTGATCCCAAAGTGCTGCTGCAGGGCCAGGCGGCTGACGGCCAGGCGCCGCAGCATCTCTTCGCTACCCACAAGCCAGAGTTCGGTGATCACTGCCAGCAGGCGGCCCAGCACCGGAAACTCGTTCAGCAATAGGCCGTAGCCACTGCTCAGCAGTTCGGCCACAAAGGCGTCGTAGGCCTCGTGCACCGGCTCGCCACTTCCATCACCGTTGGCCCCCAGATGAGCCAGCAACATCTGGCCTGGGGTGCGGCGTTGGTTGAACAGCTCCCATAGGGCCTGATCGGCCGTGTTGCAGAGGCGCTCAAGCAGGGCCTCGCCCAAATCGAGCCAGGCATCCGTGCCCAGCTGCAGTGAGCTGTTCAGGTCGTCGCAACGCTGTTGCAGTGTCTGCAGTGCCCAGTAGGCCGCGGGCCGCCAGGCGTGCACAAACGGTTGCTGGCTGCCACGCTCTTCGAGCAGCGTGAGGCCTTGGCTGCCTCGTGCAGCCTGACGCAGCGACTGCAGCAGGGGCCACCAGCTCGGCTCCTGGGGGCAGTCGGCTGGATCGGGGTCCAGGGCCCACGCTGCTGCCGCCGGAGTCAGCCCGTCCCAGGCCAGGCGCTTGTCGAAATAGGCTGGATTGTCGGGAGCAACAACCTGACGCCATTTCTGGAAGGCGTCACCTTGCACGCTCCCGTCCTCAGCTGGCAGCCCACGGGCCGCAATCCAGCTGAGCCGCTGGTGCAGACTCCAGCCCTCCAGGCGCAACCGCTGCTCAAGCGAAGGTTCGTCAAGACCGCTGACCATGGGCTGTATTCGTCACGACCAAGGCTATGGCTGGTGGAGGGATTTGCTGGTCTTCAGCGATCAGCTGTAGCCAAGTTGCCAGCTCAGTTGCATCGCCATCATCGCCAGCTCGGGCTCTATGCCGGGTAGATCCCACAACTGATGCAGGGATGGTTCTGATGCCGGTGCGCTGCCGCGTCTCAGCGCAGGCGTCTCCATCCAGTGGAGATCATTACCAGTGGGGGCCATGGTGGGGCCCAGGCAGGCATAGGGGGATTGTTCCGGAAGCAGCATGGCCTCGATCGCATCCGGATGATCGTTGATGCCCAGGTGGCGACAGACTCTGGCTAAAGCGCCCTCGGGGTTGGCCAGCAGATCTTCGCTGCGCAGCAACAGGCTGGGTGCCTGCGCCAAGTCTTGGCGATAGCGCAGGCACAGCCGGTGCCCCTGCCACCAGGTTCTCAAGGCTTCGCTGGGGGTGAGCTGCTGGCCTCGGTGGCTGTAGGCCCCGATCAGAGAGCGGACGGCGCTGATGGGATGACGGCTCAAATGCACGACCGGTTGGCCTGCGCACACCGCGGCCAGCCGTTGCAGCGAAGGCCAGCGCAGCGCATGAATCGGGCTTTTGTCGAGCAGACGGCGGGGTGTGATCTGGGCCTCGATCCAGGCGATAAGGTCGCCACCGCTCCAATGACGGCGGCCCTCCAACCATTGCCGCGCAGCGGCAATGGTTGCGTTGTTCTGATGGCCAAATTGCAATTGAGCCACCGTGCGGAGCAACCCATGCAGAGTGACCACTGGTACCTGTTCGGCAAAAGAGAGGCAGTCGCCCAGGGTGTTGCCGGTGAAGCATTCCAGCTCGGCCGGCGCATAAAGCTCGGGATGCTGGCCGAGCATCGCCGTGATCAACGACGAGCAGGAGCGCGGCGGTGCCAAGACCGGGATCATTCGCTCTCTGCAGGCACAAGCAGCCCTGCCGACGCCAACGACTGGCGCAGCTCGCCATAGGGCACCGCCTCGGCGAATTCGAGCGAAAAAAGGTGGCGTTCCACATCCAGATTGATCACCGTGTGGGGGATCTGATTGTTGAACAGGTAATAACGGCCCGGCTCATAGGCCAGCTCGCGGCAATGCATGTTGGTGCTGTTGATGCTCTGGCCAAACAAGGTGTGGCTGTGATGGTCGCTGCTCAACAGCATGTTGATGCAGGCCAGGCGGTTCTCATCCCGGTGCCATTGGTAGGCCCAGTGGTCGGGCATGCGCAGAATGCCGAGCTGGGCAATCGGGCAGATTGTTTCGATGGCCAGCAGCGCTGGTTCGCGGGCGATCCAATCCCGGGTTAGAGCCATTGCCTGAAAGCCGAAATGGGGCAACCAGAACGCCTCTGGGTTGGTTGCCAGCTGCCGGCAGTGTTCAAGGAGCCCACAGGCGGGTTGCTTCAGCAAGGCAAAACAGTCTTCAGCTGCAGGAGCAACCATGCGCCAGGTGCGAGCTGGAGCCATCATGGCCTGATCAAGTGGCAGCGCCACGATCGGTTATGGCGTTTTGGCTCACATCTGAAGACGCGCCGGCGTTTGAGCATCTGACCACCCCGGCCCTGGCCCAGGTACTGGCTGCCCTCAGCCAGCCACAGGCGCAAGTGCCGTTGTCGGATCCTGGCACCTTTCTTGCTGCCGCGGCTTGCTTTGCCGCTCAACCCGCCGCACTGGCGGTGCTGCGAGTTGGCTTTGAGGGGGCTGCGGATGTGCTCAGTCTGGTGGTGGCTCAGCCCTTCAGATCCCTGGGTCTAGCGCGTGAACTGCTGGGCTGGATTCAGCAACAGGGCTTGGCGATGGGCTGGTTCTCACTGGCCCTCAGCTATCCGCTCAACCATGGTTCAACCGCTGCCATGGCGTGTCTAACCAACCCACAACATGGCTGGAAATGGATGGAGGGATTGCGCCTGGTTCACCTCGACCGCAATGGCGCTAAAAAGTTGATTCAACGGCTGGCACCGCTGGTCCAACGCCTACAGCGGTCCCAGCGATACAGCTTGTTGCCCTGGCGTGAGCTTTCAATGGAGGCCCAGCGGCAACTGGGCCAACAGCTCCAGGCACCGCGCTGGGCTTGGCCGGCTCAAC
>RGUW01000127.1 GCA_010027605.1 Synechococcaceae bacterium WB9_2_112
TCCTGCAGCGTGATTCCAGGGCATTCCGCTGGGGCCGTGGCCATGGCCGCCTCAGCCCTGGCAGGCATGGCCGCCTTGCGCGTCAAGCGATGGCGCAGCGCCTCCAGGGCCTGGCGGGCTTCCGCTTCTGTCTGGCGCAGGGCGGTCAACCGTTCCCCGCGGAACTTGAGGTCAGCAACCCAGCCGCGGGCCGTCTGGCGCACGGTGCCGGCGGTGTTGATGGTGGTCGTCATGGTGTCGGGTGTGGATCAGATGGCTTGCAGTTGACGCAGCAAAGCGTGGCCCCGGGGAGACAGGGCCACGCAGTACCGGCGCCCCTCCTCGGGGTCCGGGTAGGTGTGCAGCAGGCCTAGGCCGCTTCGTCCTGTTCGATGCTGCTCCCCGAGGGCGTTGACGGTTCGGCTGACGCTGGAGTTGTTGAGGTTGAGCCGCTGCTGCAGTTCGCGGTAGGTGCATCGTCCGTCAAGTCGACAGACCTCGATGAACAATCTCCAGTGGTGGAGAGGAACCGCTGATGGGTCATCGTGCTGAGCCGCGAAAGAGTCCGCTGCCGCAGCGAGTTTGTCCAGATCCATAGTGTGCCTAGGTTGAACCTAGGCGCATTGTAAGGGTGGAGAGCAGGTTGCAGCTCAATCCGCCGGATCAGCTGCTGCTCCTGTCGGTTCAGCACCTCCTCCGCGGCCTGCAGGGCTTCCTCGGCCTCGCGCAGCAGCGTCTCCCTCCATCGCATCGACAGCAGCAGATGGGTGTGGGGTTTCAGCTCCGGCCATTGCCGCAGGCATTCGGCAATGCCGCTGTCGTAGAGGGTGGCCAGGGCCGAGGGCAGATCAGTCAGGTTCATTCGTTCCACGTGGGTCTGGTGAGTGATGGGAAAACAGGTTTGAGAAGGGTCAGGCCCTCCTCCGACAATCGGAACTGATGGCCCGCACGGTGCGGGTGCTTGCGCCGTTCGATCAACCGGAACGGGCTGGCGCGTGCCCGGTTGGCGTGCTGCTCCGTCCGGCCCTCGAGGTAGAGCGCGATGCGCTTGACCCCGCGGGCGTCCTGGGCCTTGTCCGTGGCCTCGATCAGGCCCCGATGGGTGTCCACCCCTGCCGCGATCAGCAGCAGGATCTCAACCGTCGGGATCCCGCAGGGATAGCCCGAGGCCTCGGCTGCGGTCCTGACCGTTCGCAGCAGCGTCGCCACCTGCATCAGCTTCTGCGTCATGACGTCTCGATCCGTCGCAGCTTCTGGATCGCGTTCGTCACCTCGTCGATGGCCAGCCGGAACCGGATGTAAGGCCGGGTGCGTTCGCCCGGTTCCGGCGGGGTTCCCGGGCTGGTGTTGGCCAGCCCCTCCTGCAGCCGCTGCAGGTAGGCCTCAGCCAGCTGCCGCAACGTGCGGGCCTGGCGCCGGTTCAATCCGTTGTCCCAGCTCATTGGGTCACCTCCTGCTGTTCACTGCGGGCGTTGTTGTGCAACCTTTGCTGCCGCAGCCTGTAGGCGGCTTTCACCTTGGCCACAGCACCCCAGAAGCCATGATCCCTGCAGGCCTGCCGCCAGAGGATCCCTTCAATCACGGCCTGGCCGTCGTGGTTGGTGCGGCTCAACTCATCAGCCCAGCCGCAGGCGCGGCAGCTGAAAGCTTCTGCGGTGAGCCAGTAGGTTCTAGGGCCAGACATCGCCATTAATCCCCAGCTCATTGGGTCACCTCCACGATCTGGCGACCAACACGGCGCCATCTTCTGCCTGTGCGTGCTGGTGCTGCGCTGCCACGGCCGAGAATCCAGCCCTGTCCACGGCAGCCGAAACACACACCGCCTTCGATGTGAGAAAACCAGGGCATGGTGCCGGTCCCGTTGCATCCCCAGGGGCACTCGTAGGCGTTGGGATTCCCGGGCCATGGGTTCGGGGCCAGTGGTCGCCACCAGCTGGGCCGGCCGTCGCTCAGTTGTTGCGTTGTTGCGGTCATCGGTCTGTGTCGGGTGAAAAGTTTAGAGGGTGAAAGCCTTATAGATTCCATTCCATGGATACGGCACAAGTGCAGCTCTGGTTGTGTGCTCGCGTTCGGCTCTGGCGTGATCACCAGCATGGGCGGCGATAGCGGCTCGCCATGATGCGTCGAATCCTGCCGGTTTCATCCACCCGTGATACACGCGCAAGCCACAGGCGGCCTGAGCGGCAAGGGATGGGTAACGGTGGTCGGTGATAATGCGGCTGGTTTTCATCGGTTTGTGTCGGGTGAGTGAATGGCCGGCACCACGGCGGCGCCGGCCTGGTGGTCGTGGTTAGTCGTCCTCCTCGTCAACCCATGCACCCCATGGGCCGTCATCTGTGCATGGATCGGCCATGCAATCGCTGTCCAGCCACGGGAACAGGTGAGCTTCCATGGCCATTTCGTCGAAGTCGCAGTCGTACATGGTGTCGGGTGTCGGGTGAATCGGTGCCGGTTGAGCACCGCAGGCAAAGGGCCGGCCGCTGCCGACCCCCTGCGGGCGGTGGTCAAACAGGCCGGAAGATGTGCACCCCGCCGGAGCTGCAGCGCTCCGACCGGTAGCCGTCAAAGGTCAGCTCACGCCATGCCCGTTCCCAGTCGATGCATGACGTCGGCCACGTGCTGGACAGCGTCTGGGTTTGGGTTTCGGCAATGTCCTCGGCCAGCTCCTGGGCGTAATCCTCCTCGGATTGATGGCAGCCCTGATACATGTCGCGGAAGTCGTCCTCGCTGATCGTCTGCCCTTGATCTTCACAAGCCAGCCGGAATGCCTCGCGGTCGTCGTCATCGTTGTAAGCGCTGACGGCTTCTGCCCACTCGATCAGATCGGACAGGTCTGGCCATTCGGTACGGGTTAGATAGCCCGGCAGGCCTGAGCTGTCATGGACGGCCCATTCTTCGGCGCTTGCCTCTGGACTGGTGGAAAGGATCCAGGCGATGCCTGCGTTGATGTCGTCCAGGTCGGCGCCTTCAAGGTCAATCCATGCGCCATGCAGGATCCCGCCGTTGTACGACGCAAGGCAGGCAACGTAGACGCCAAGATCGGGCAGGCCAGCTGCAATGCAATCCGGCCGGGTGGTGGTGGTGGTCATCGGTTTGTGTCGGGTGAAGGGTGGATGTGATGGCAGCCGGGATTAGTCCGGCTGCCGTTGCAAACGTGGTCAGTAGCCCAGCGACGGCCGGGCCTTGAGTTCTTGGTCGTTGACCTGCACAAACAGTCCGCAAAGCCGGTGCAGCAGTTCTTCTGTGTGCGCTCGCTCTGCTGGTGTCGTGTCTGATCCGGTGCCGTCCAGTCCGTCGATCAGACGGGACAGGTCATCGGCGCTCAGTTCGGTGGTAACGCGTGCCATCGGTCTGTGTCGGGTGTCGGGTGTCGGGTGAGTGAGTGGATCAGGCGGCCAGCACCGCCAGCAGATCGGCGCGGCGACCGTTGCGGGCCAAGCCGCGATGGCCAGCCGCACGGGCCAGCTGCCGCAGCTGCCGCACCGGCATGGCGTCGAGGCCCAGGGCGGCATCGGCCGGAGGCAGCAGCCGCGGCGCCACAGCAGCCACAGCAGCCACAGCAGGGGCAGCAGCAGGACGCCAGCCGGCCAGCGTCAGCACCAGCGCCACCAGCGGCGCCAGTAGCCCACGGGCCACCAGTTCAACAACGGCAGCGGCAAGGCCCAGAGCCTCGGCTGCGGTGGGTTCGATTCGTGTCATCGGGAGGGTGTCGGGTGAAAGGTGGATGTGATGGCAGCCGGCACCAGAGCGGCACCGGCTGCAGTGGTAGCGGGATCAGTAGCCCAGCCAGGTCAGCAGGGCCTCAGCATTCAGTTCGGCCAGCGCAACGCAGCTCTGGCCGCCGCTGTCCTCGGCAACGTCGCTCAAGGTGAAACCGTGGTCAGCCATCAACCGCCGGGCAGCAGCAGGGCTCAGGCAGCCGTTGTCGTCGGCAGCAGCCAGCACAGAGTCGGAGTAGGTCAAGTAGGTCATTGGTCGGGTGTCGGGTGAGGTGGATGCACCTTCGGCCCTCCCCGCAGCAGCAGCCGCGGCAGCAGGCAGATCCAGTGCACCCATGGAGACTATACAGACAATGGGTGCATGGTGCAATCAGATGTGGCGGATGCGGTGGGTCTCCATCCGTTGCCATCGGTCACCACCCGTTGCCACCCGTCGCCACCGATTGATGCCGACCAGAGCACCCCAGCTGGCTGCACCTGCCGACGCCAAACCACCGGCAACGGATGGACAATCCGCACGGAACCCAGCGGGCAGCAGGGGCAGCCAGGCTGACCAGGCCGGCAGGCGGGCAGACATCGACCACCAGGCCCGCGGCGGCCAGGCAGTGGCAACCGGGGCCGATGGGGGGGCGCAGCCGGCGGTCCCAGCGCTGCACTCCCCCACAAAATGCGACCCCAAAAATGCGCATCGATGGCGCCGGGATCCGGGCCACCACGGCTGCATGGCATAGGTTGGGCCTAGGTGCAGCCTATGCACCTGTGGAGGGCAAGGGATGCCATGGATGCCATTATTGGTCCTGCAGCTGCCGTGGCTGCGGATGGATACCGCCTGCAGATCCCGCATCACCTGTTGCGAGCTTTTGCTGAGGCCCTGGCAAGCATCCCTTG
>RGUW01000128.1 GCA_010027605.1 Synechococcaceae bacterium WB9_2_112
CGCCCGCCATCTGAGCGTCTGGGATCTGCAGCACGAGCTGCAGAGCGGCGATCTGCTGGTGGTCAACGACACCCGCGTGCTGCGGGCCCGGCTCGAGGCGCGGCGCGCTTCCGGCGGCGCCGTCGAGCTGCTGGTGCTGGAGCCCTGGCAGCCTGCAGCCGGCGAGGCCCCCGCTGCTTCAGGTGTCGAGGCAGCTCCTGGGCGTTGGCTCTGCCTCGCCAAACCCGCCAAACGTCTCAAACCGGGAGATGTGATCACCATCAACGCCGACGGCCAGTCGCCGTTGCCGCTCACGGTGCTGGGCAGTGACGGCGAGACCGGTGGCCGCATCGTGCAGTTCCCGCCGGGGTGCGCCGATGCGGCAACGCTCGAGCCGCTGCTGCTGCGCTACGGCGCCATTCCATTGCCGCCCTACATCCACGAGCACGACGCCTCCGACAACGAGCGTTACCAGACCCGCTATGCGCAGCGTCCGGGGTCGGTGGCGGCGCCCACGGCAGGCCTGCATCTGAGCGATGAGCTGCTGGCGGCGATCAGGGCGCATGGCGTGGAGATCGCCACCACCACGCTGCATGTGGGTCTGGGCACCTTCAGGCCCGTCGAGACCGAAGACCTGAGCCAGCTGCAGCTGCACAGCGAGTGGGTCGAGGTGAGCCCCCAGCTGGTGCAGGCCGTGGAAGCCTGCCGCGCCCGCGGCGGCCGGGTCATTGCCGTGGGCACCACCAGCGTGCGCAGCCTCGAGGCGGTGGCCCAGCTCCATGGCGGCGCGATGGCGCCCCACACCGGGCCGGTGAATCTGGTGATTCAGCCGGGTTACCGCTTCCAGGTGGTGCAGGGCCTGCTCACCAACTTTCATCTGCCCAAAAGCTCGCTGTTGCTGCTGGTCAGTGCCCTGATCGGCCGCCAGCGGCTGTTGGATCTCTATGCCGAGGCGATTGCCCGCGAATACCGCTTTTTCTCCTATGGCGATGCGATGTGGATCGCGCCGGCGGCAGTGCTGGCGCAAGCGCGTCCGATGCGGTGAATCTCTGGCTTGCCTGTGCTCCATCCCCATTAAGATCTCGATGGTTTAAGGGCAGCCTGGTTTGAAGCATGCGATAGTCAAAGGTTGGTGTTTTCGAACAGCATGAACGCGTTGCGTCTGAGGGCCGTGCAGGCCACGATGGCCATTCTTGGGGTATTTCTCGTCTTGGCGATCGCGTTGCAATGCCGTGATTTCAGATCAGCCACTGAGGTGTTTCCGGTTGCAGGCTTTGCTGTTCTGCTCACATTCGGTTCATTTGGGATCAGCTGGGCCCGGGTGAATCCCCCGATTTCAACCATTGCTGAGCTCAAGCGCGTGAAGCGCGCTGGACTTGACCTGCTGATTGCAACCGGACTCACCCTCACCTCAGCTTGCTTGCTGCGGCTCGCCCAGGAACCACTGTTGAAGACAACCCCTGTGGCAACTGTTCTTTTGATCCTTCATCTTCTGTGTCTTGCCCTTGGCTTGTTTCTTGGCTGGGTGGCTTTGTCGACCCTTCTGATCCAATCGGTGCATCCTGCTGCCGATGCCCAGCCTGACGCACCTGCCTGAATCGAAGTGTTCGGGTTTTGATCCTTTGATTGAGCAATTGGTTGCTATCTCACGCGAATTGCCTGACGCAAGGCTTTGCAATGGAGTGATGCTTTCCGCCTGTGTAATGTTGGCATTCGTCTCTTGATGGATAAGCTGGTCGAGAGTGGTTCTTGCTGGAATGCTTGTTGACGTTTTCGAGCTGATTCAGCCCCGTGCTCGGATTGAGGAGGTTGTTGAGTTCAATCGAAAGCAAGAGCTAGGCCGGCTTTTCTTGCTCTTGCCCTTGCGACGTCAGCGCATGGCTGTGTCGCCATTCAGTTTTTTCAGAGGATCTGCAGGGCTGATGGCCCATGATTTGCGCCTTTGTCCTGATTCAGGACTTTCGGCCCAATTGTGTGGGGATGCTCATGTGATGAATTTTGGTTTTTATGCCTCACCTGAGCGCACGCTGCTTTTCGATTTGAATGACTTCGACGAGACAGCTCCAGGTCCATTTGAGTGGGATCTCAAGCGATTGGCAATCAGTTGTGTTCTTGTGGCAAGAGAGCTTGGACTGGCGGAGGATGAGCAGTTAGCCCTTGTCAAGGCTGTGGCGAGGCAATATCGAAATAGCATGACTGCCTATGCTGAGATGAATCGGCTGGATACGTGGTATTCGCGTATTCGTGTCTATGAATTCCTCCAGGAGTTGGACGGTTCTCACTTTGCCGAATATCTCCGACGTGTTGCTGATAAGTCGCTGAAGAATGATGCGGCCAGAGTTGTGCGTCGGATGTGTGTCGAGCAGCGTGGTGAGCTTCGCTTTGGTTCGGATTTATCTGGATTGCAGCAATGTCGTGAAGATCGCGATTGGATACCCTCAATCACTGATGATTATCTGGAGACGATTCGCCCTGAATTGCGCTATCTCCTGGCTTCATTCCATCAGCGAGACAGCGTTCTGAAGGTTGTTGGTGTCGGCTCTGTGGGGCGTCGTTGTTGCCTCGTTCTCCTCCAGGGCGAACGTCCGAATGATGTGATGATTCTCCAGGTTAAGGAGGCAGTCGCTTCGGTCCTGGACGATGAAGATGGCAGTTCGGGTGCATCTCTTCATCACGGCAGGAGGGTTGTTGAGGGGCAGAGGCTCATGCAATCGGCTAGTGATCCTTTTTTGGGCTGGGGTTTCCTGCGTGATGGTGGTCACTGCTACTGGCGCCAATTCCGTGACTGGAAGGGTTCCGTTGAGCTGCAAAAAATGGATTCTTGTTGTTTCGCAACCTATGTCGAACTGTGTGCCCATGCCTTAGCCAAGTCGCATGCACGCACCGGAGACTGTGTGGCCATTTCTGATTCGCTCCGATCCACCCGTCGCTTTGCAGGCTTGCTTGGGCGCTATGCCATGAGCGGGGCTGATCAGGTGGAACTTGACTTCTCTGCTTATCTTGATGCCAAGCTATGACCTGAAGCTGTGTTTCTTGTGAAGGTTTTGAACCCAAGGTCCCTGCTGGTCAACCTGGTCAAGGTGTTTTTGACCAGTATGTGTTCGGCTGCTGCGTTTGTGAAAATCTGGTATCAATCCAGTTTGGCTGAGTTGATTCCGCTGGGATTCAGTTTGGTGCTTCTTAGTGTCGCTGCTTTTGGAATGCAGTGGAGTACGAATGCTGAAGAATTCGTCTCCTTCGCTGAGCGAAAGAGGATTTACATCGGCTCAAGGGACTGCTTTCTGGCCAGCATTCTTTCGCTGGTATCTTCCGCATTTTTGGTTTTTCCAAGAGCTTTTCCCTTCGGTGCTGTCTTCGCGCAGTCCTTCTATTTCGCCCACACCGTTTTCTTCGCGCTGTCTATTCTGATCGCACTGTGGGGCTTGAATAAGTTGCTTGATGCAAGCATCAGCCGTCACTGACGACTTTTCGCCATCGCTGCCGCTTTCAGATTGGGTCTAACCCTGAGGCGTCTGCTCAGGTATGGGCGTCAACATTGATATGGGCATCGCCATTGGTATGAGCATCCATTGCAATCAAGGCATATGGCAAAGCCCCCACCCTCCGGGGTGAGGGCTCAACAGCACCCTGTGATGTGACGCTGTTGATCAGGCTGCAGCCAGGTTGGCGGCCACGAAGTCCCAGTTCACCAGCTTCTCGAGGAAGGTGGTGATGTAGTCGGGGCGGCGATTCTGGTAGTCGAGGTAGTAGGCGTGCTCCCACACGTCCATGGTGAGCAGGGCTTTCTGGCCATGGGCCAGGGGCAGATCGGCGTTGCCGGTCTTGGTCACCTTGAGGGTGCCGTTGTCGAGCACGAGCCAGGCCCAGCCGCTGCCGAACTGGGTGGCGCCGGCCGCCTTGAACTGCTCGACAAAGGCTTCGAAGCTGCCGAAGTCAGCGTTGATCTTGTCGGCCAGGGCGCCGCTGGGACGGCCGCCGCCACCGGGCTTCATGCACTGCCAGTAGAAGCTGTGGTTCCACACCTGGGCGGCATTGTTGAAGATGCCGGCCTTGCCAGCGTCGCCGGCCACGGCGGTGATGGTGTCTTCGAGGCTCTTGCTCTCGAGATCGCTGCCGGCCACCAGGTTGTTGAGGTTGGTGACGTAGGCGTTGTGGTGCTTGCCGTGGTGGAACTCCAGGGTCTGGCGCGAGATGTGGGGCTCGAGCGCATCAAGGCCGTAGGGCAGCGCGGGCAGCGTATGGGCCATGGGGTTCAGGAGTCGGAAACGGCTGAGTGAATGCGTCGGCGCCGGCCAGCAGACCAGTACGCCGCGGGCATCCTAACGATTGCTTCAGGTTTGCTCGGGTGGGGGTATCCGGCCCCTGCCCCTGCTCAGCCCTTCACCTCGAGCAGTTCCACCTCGAAGATCAGGGTGGCGTTGGGGGGGATC
>RGUW01000129.1 GCA_010027605.1 Synechococcaceae bacterium WB9_2_112
TGATGGTGATCACCATCACCGTGGCGAGCCCCACCGCCGCCGAACAGACCATGCAGCCGGCCAGCATCAACGAAAATTCCTGGCGATCGTTGGCGGCCTGCATGAGCTGCAGAGCCCAGGCCACCAGCGCCACGATCGCCACGACCATGGCCAGGGCAATCGCCGTGAGGGCGGCGGGCGGCAACAGAAACACAGCAGTCACCGCGGGGCCCTGACCATCACAAGCACGTCAAAGGCAATGTAACGAGCCGTGCTGGTGCCGCGCGATGCAGGTGCGGCTCAGATCCCGGGCTGTGGCGGTCGAATCGGCAGACCCCGGGCCAGCAGGTCGGTCTTGATCTGCTCAACGCTGAGCACCCCGTCGTGCAACAGCGACGCCAGCAACGCGGCGGCCGCATGGCCGCCCTCGGGGCCAGCATCGAGGGCCGCGGCGATGTGGTCGATGCAACCGGCCCCGCCGCTGGCGATCACCGGCACGGCGACCGCATCGGCGACGGCACGGGTGAGGGCCAGGTCGTAGCCGGCCTGGGTCCCGTCACCGTCCATCGACGTGAGCAGGATCTCGCCGGCCCCCAGCTCGACCACCTGCCGGGCCCAGGCCACCGCATCGAGGCCGGTGTTCTCGCGGCCGCCTTTCACATACACATCCCACCCCCCGGTCTCGCGGCGGCGGGCATCGATCGCCACAACGATGCACTGGCAACCGAAGCGCTCGGCACCGCGCGCCACCAGAGCGGGGTCGCGCACGGCCGAGGAGTTGAGACTCACCTTGTCGGCGCCAGCCCGCAGCAGTGCGGTGATGCCCTCAACGCTGCTGATGCCGCCCCCCACCGTGAAGGGGATCGTCACCGCCTCGGCGGTGCGATGCACCAGCTCCACCAGGGTGGCGCGGCCCTGGTGGCTGGCGGCGATGTCGAGAAACACCAGCTCATCGGCGCCAGCGGCGCTGTAGCGGCAAGCCAGCTCGACCGGATCGCCCGCATCGCGCAGACCCACGAAATTCACACCCTTCACCACACGGCCTTCAGCCACATCCAGGCAGGGAATGATCCGTTTGCAGGCCATGGGCGGCGACGGGAGGCGGGTTAAGGTGGCGCCACTCTCCAGTTGCGCCGGCCATGTCCCAGGCTGCCACCCCAGCCAGCATCCACATCGGTGCCAAGGTGCGCATCACCCGGGTGCGGGACCGCATCCCTGCCGAGCTGGTTGACGCCCTCAAGGCCGACGCAACCGCCACGGTGACCGGCTTCCGCACCGTTGATGGCAAGGGCATCGGTGTCGTCGTTGAACTGGCCAACGGCAGCAAGGCCTGGTTCTTCGACGACGAGATCACTCCCGCCTGACCCGTCGCTTCGCCCGAGCCGCCTCCCTTGACCAACAGCCCCAACCCCGAGGCCTCTGCAGGCGCCTCAGCCCGTCAATTGCTGGGCATGAAGGGTGCCGCGGGAACCAGCAACATCTGGAAGATCCGGCTGCAGCTGATGAAGCCGGTGACCTGGATCCCCCTGATCTGGGGCGTGATCTGCGGTGCCGCTGCCTCAGGTGACTTTCACTGGCGGCTGGGCGATGTGCTGGCCTCGATCGCCTGCATGCTGATGAGCGGGCCGCTGCTGGCCGGCTACACCCAGACGATCAACGACTACTACGACCGCGAGATCGACGCGATCAACGAGCCCTATCGGCCGATCCCGTCTGGGGCCATCCCACTCGCCCAGGTCAAGGCCCAGATCTGGATCCTGCTGCTGGCGGGTCTGGGTGTGGCCTACGGGCTCGACCGCTGGGCCCATCACACCACACCGGTGCTGCTGCTGCTGGCCCTGGGAGGCTCATTCGTGAGCTTCATCTACTCAGCCCCGCCCCTCAAGCTCAAGCAGAACGGCTGGCTCGGCAATTACGCCCTGGGGGCAAGCTACATCGCCCTGCCCTGGTGGGCGGGCCAGGCCCTGTTCGGCCAGCTCACCTGGACCACCGCCCTGCTCACCCTGGCCTACTCGCTGGCAGGGCTGGGCATCGCCGTGGTCAACGATTTCAAGAGCGTCGAAGGCGACAGAGCCCTGGGGCTCAACAGCCTGCCCGTCGTCTTCGGCATCGAAACAGCCAGCTGGATCAGCGCCGGCATGATCGACATCTTCCAGCTCGCCATGGTGGCGGTGCTGATCGCCATCGGCCAGCACTTCGCAGCGGTGCTGCTGGTGCTGCTGATCGTGCCGCAGATGACCTTCCAGGACATCTGGCTGCTGCGCGATCCGGTGGCCTATGACGTCAAATACCAGGCCAGCGCCCAACCGTTTCTGGTGCTGGGCATGCTGGTGACGGCCCTGGCCATCGGCCACAGCTCCCTGGTTGGTGCGAGCCTCACCTGACTTGGCTCGCCCCGGCGCACCGTCACCGATCCGCTCACCAGGTTGGCCACGCACGGCTGCGGTGTCGCTGTTGGTGGGTGCCGGCCTGGCCCTCGGCCAGACCGCCCTGGTGAGCGGCGTGGACGCCCTGCTGCCGGATGCCCGTCGCATCGGCAGCTTCAACCGTCCAGGCACGCTCACCATCCTCTCGGCCGATGGCGAGGTGATCCAGAAGATCGGCCCGGCCACCCGCGAGAAACTCACGCCCGAGTCGCTCCCCACCCTGGTGGAGCAGGCCTTCATCGCCGCCGAAGACCGGCGCTTCTACCGACACAGCGGCATCGACCCGGTCGGCATCGGCCGGGCCGTGGTGCGCAACCTGACCCAGGGATCGGTTGAAGAGGGTGCCAGCACGATCACCCAGCAGCTGGCGCGCACGGTGTTCCTGAGCCAGGACGTCACCCTGATCCGCAAGCTCAAGGAGGCAGCCCTGGCGGGCAAGCTCGAACGCCAGCTCAGCAAGCGTCAGATCCTGACCGAGTACCTCAATGTGGTGTATCTCGGTTCGAGCGCCTATGGCGTGGCCGATGCCGCCTGGATCTACTTCTCCAAGACCCCCAGCCAGCTGACCCTGCCGGAGGCGGCCCTGATCGCCGGCCTGCCGCCGGCACCGTCGGTGTATTCCCCGCTGGTCAACCCCGAACTGGCGCTCCAGCGCCGCAGCATCGTGCTGGCGCGCATGGAGGAAGCGGGTTTCATCGATGCCAGCCAACGGGCCGAGGCCGAAGCCACCCCCCTGGCGCTCAAGCCGGCCGAACCCAAATACTGGGAGAGCCAGGCCCCCTGGTTCAGCAGCTGGGTGCAGCAGGAGCTGCCCAAGGTGCTGACCAAGGAGCAGCTCGAGGTGGGTGGGCTCACGGTGCGCAGCACCCTGAACCTGACCTGGCAACAGCAGGCCCAGACCAGCATCAACCGCTTCGCCACCGGCCAGATGGAAGGGGCCCTGGTCGCCATGGAGCCCGGCACCGGCGTGGTGCGGTCCATGGTGGGCGGCAAGGACTTCAACAAGAGCCAGTTCAACCGCGCGGCCCAGGCCCTGCGTTCCCCGGGATCCACCTTCAAGCTGTTCGTTTATCTGTCGGCGCTCAAGGCCGGCATGCTGCCCGAACGCACCGTGGTCGACTCGCCCCGCTGCTTTGCCGGCTACTGCCCGCGCAACTTCGGTGGTCGCTACCTGGGCCGGGTGTCGCTGGCGGTGGCCCTGCAGAACTCGCTCAACACCGTGGCTGTCTCGCTGCTCAAGGAACTGGGCTTCGACAGGGTGATCGAAACCGCCAGAAGCCTTGGCATCACCCGCGAGGTGGGCAAGTTCTATCCGATGGCCATCGGCGCCTATGAGCAGACCCTGCTCGACATGACGGCCGCCTACGCCGCGATCACCAACCGTGGCATCTACGTCAGGCCCACCCCGTTTGAAGACATCCTTGGCCCCGACGGCCAGCTGCTCTGGAGCCGCCGGGCCGATGGTGACCGGGGCCGCCGCGCCGTGGCCAGCGACATCGCCGACGCCATGCTGTGGATGTTGCAGCAGGTGGTGAAGGGCGGCACCGGCGGCGGCGCCGCGCTGGCCGACCGGCCGGTGGCCGGCAAGACCGGCACCTCCGAAGGGGGCCGCGACCTCTGGTTCATCGGCTCGATTCCCCAGCTCACCACCGCCATCTGGTTCGGCTATGACGAAAACTGGAAGACCGGCAGCAGCAGCGCCACCGCGGCGGCGGCTTGGTATAGCTACATGATCGGGATCCTCAAGGACATTCCGGTTCAGACCTTCCCGCCTCGGCCGGTGCTCACCGGTTCCTTCATCCCTTACGTCCCCCCCAAGACTCCGGGCAGCCGTCAGGCCCCGCCTCCCGATGCGCCCCCCAACGGCCGCAGCTGGGAGACCACCGTGGACGATCCGGATCGGGGCCGCTCCCGCTGGGCTGAGCGAACCGAGGAGAACGAACGCACCCGCAGGGAGAGCCGCTGGACACCTCCCGAGCCCGAGAAGCAAG
>RGUW01000130.1 GCA_010027605.1 Synechococcaceae bacterium WB9_2_112
TGGGCTGGTAGGGGCCCAGGCTCCACCTCTAGGTGTTTCCCTGAGCAGGGCACCATCGGGCGTGATCTTGTGCCTCGCTGTAGCCGCTGCGGGTGTCAGGCTGATGGATGGCCTGCGGGTCGATGAAGGCCTGAGCTGCGAAGCCGAAGTCGAAGCCGCGTTCTTTGTAGACCTGGTTGCTCTTGTGCTCATCCCACTCAAACTCCAGATCCTGCAAGGGTTTTCAGGGTATTGCCGGCTTCTTTTGCCATCTGTTCTGTGGTTGCAGGATAAAGCAGATTTGCGGTGGGATTGGTGAGCTGGATGGTGGTGTCAGTCAGGTTGACCGCTCGAAGCGGTTCTTCTGATGCCGCCTGATTCCCGTGATCGCTGCCTTGGATCGGGATCGTGACCAGAACTGTCCAACAAAAGGCACCCACCTCAAAGCACCTGCGCACGGCATCTGGTTTCGGCGGACCCACTTGGGGGCGATCAACCAGAAAGTTGTTCAACACTTGCACCATCAGGGTGTCGTCGAACGGCCAGCCAAGACGATCTCTTCGTGCTCCATTCCCTCAAGGAACAGCCCGAGCATTTGCTTTGCACGCTGACGTGCCCCTCTGATACCGCGATCTTCAGAGGCCATGCCATCGATCAGCTGCTCACGCCGGGTGGGATCGCCAAACAGTTCACGAAGGCTGGCCATCGTTTCAGCATTTGCGATCCTTCTGGTATCCACGCCTAGCAACCAGGCGCCGGTCTTTTCCTCGTCACAATCCAGCGAAAAGAAGCGATCCCAGGCCTGGTGTTGATCCGTCATTCGATCAAAATTGCCTGCGGCTCCATAGCTGCACAGCACCGTGAAGAAGTCAACTGCATCTTTGGCATCGCGCGTGCGTCGATCAGACCAGGCAAACAGCTTCAGAACTGCGAGCCCTGGCAGCGAGGCCACTTTCACCACCAGATCGGCCGCCAGTTCTACCTCCACCGCCGCATGCAGGGCTTCCTCAAACCCCGCGACTGTCATCGCTACATCCATGTCCGGCGGCCACAACAGGGTGTGCCTGTCGACCTGCAGGTCGCCAAACGGCACCACATCGATCGTGGTGCCACACCCCTCGCCCGGCTCAGCAAAGAACAGTCGCTGCACCTGGCGGCTGTCATTGCGGAAGCCGTGGTGGTCAATCAACCGCTTCTGGAGCTGTTCATAAGCTGCCCAGCTGGTTAAGGCCACCGCGAAATCCACATCCTTGGTACCACGCCGCACCCGCTGCTGATACACATGCACCAAAAGCAGATCCCGGGCTGCCGCCCCAACCAGCAAAGGTTCCACGCCCTCAGCCATCGCACCGGCATGCACCGCTGCAATCACCCGCACCAAGCCGGGATCCAGGGGTAGCTCAGGCTTCAACAGCACGTCGCCAGATCTCCTTGAGTTCTGCCGCTGCTTCAATGTTGCGCGGATCCAGGCTGGCCTGTAAATCGGCAATGACGAGCGGCAATGGCACACACGCTCCGCCCCCGCCAATCCTGTTGGGGTCCCAGAACGCCTCCAGCACATCCACATCGCCTGTTGGATCACTGCGCAGACCTTCCGCCTGCATCAGCTGGGCAAGCCCCTGTCGCAATGCTGGTTCCTTTCAACACCGTGCCCAGCTGATGCGCTGCCACCTCGCCGCTCCACTGCCCGCCGCATCGCTGCGGATCTGCACGTTGCCACCACAGCCCCTGACCAGGTGAGCGAAATCTCAGGCTGCGCAAACGGGGCCGCAATCGCACCGGATATTCAGACGCCCACATCTCCAGCAGCTGGCTCCAGTCGCGCACATGCCAGCCCTTGCCCCACCCCCGACGCACCAGCAGGCCTCGTTGCTCCAGATCTCCCAACACCGCTGGAACACTGCCCAGGGCTACCCCTGCTGCTTCATGGAGGATCTGAGTTGTGGCCAGGGTGAGCGCTGGTTCACTGAGCAGTGCGAACACCAGCTTCAGACCAGTGGCCGTGCTGGCCCGTCCGGTCACCCCCTCGGCTCTGGTGCCTCGTTCCACCCTGGGCGGCTTCTGGCCCTTCACCACAATCAAGAGATCCTTCTCCTGGAGATAGGCGTTGCCCTGGCCGTCGATGAAGGGCAGACCCATGGCTTGGCATTGCTCGGCCACAGGCTCACTCGCCCGAGATAGCACCAGAACGCCCGGAACATTGCCCTGATGCAAGGCGGCCTGGGCGGCTCCCAGGGCATCCACCTGCTCAACGGACCGCACCACCGCTTGGAAAACCCTGGGCATCGCCTCCGGCTCCGTGCGCAAAAGCAACTGCCAGCCCGGCTCGGAGCCAGGTTCTGCCGGCAAAGTGTTCACCCTCAGATCCAAGCCAGTGCTGGCCCGAAACGCCTCCACGGCCCGCTCCACCAGCCAGCCCTGCGCCTTGGCCCTGGCAGGCACCCAGTTTTCCCCTGTTTTTTTCACTGGATGTCTTTTTCAAGGCTTGTGAAAATTCTAGCTAGATGAAAGATCTCCGGCGCGCGGGCTCTCTTGCGGTTTTCGCCGCCTTTCATTTTCGCTGAAAATTGCTATGGCCTGAAAAGGGGGCGCCCTGGAACTCGACCTGATCGGCCTGGAGGCGCTGGTCGTGGCCATGGCCGCCAATGCCATAGGCACGGGAAGCTGGCAGCCCCAGTCGCTGCCCAGAACCACGATCAGCCGGTCATGGTGCAGCCGCAGCGTGGGCAGCTCTATGGGCACACCGCCGCAGGCGGCCAGCAGGTGCTCAAGCGGTTCGCCCCGCAGGGTGATCTCCACCCGGTTGACCTTGGTGAAGGCGCAGAAGCCGATCTCACCCGGCTGGTCGGCCAGCGGGGCCATCAGCTCCGGCGGTGGGCCATGGAGGGCCTTCCAGTGCTGATCTGGCGGCTGCCGGCTTGTCGTTTGGACATGGTCAGCGCACTCTGTTGAGCGCTGGGGGAGCAGGCATGACCCAGTGCCCTGCGCATGGCAACCGAACCGGTTTGGCGCCACCCCCCCCTCAACCAGATTGCCGTCGGACAGATGCCAGTCGCTGGCGCTGGCGATCACGCCACCGGGACAGGCCCAGGTAGGGAAGGTTTCCCCTGCCAGAGGCGGTGCCATCGACCAGAACCCAGAGGGCCAACAGGTCAAAGCGCTGGGCCATCAGCAGCAGCAGCAGCAGGGTCGGGCCTGATCAGCAAAAACCCGGCCTCAGGGTGCTGAGCAAATTGCTCGATCGTGTCGGCCTGCTGGAGCAAGAGCGCCGCCGTCGCCGCGTTGCTGGCGTTGCCGATTGCCAGACACACCACCTTGGGAGGAAATCCACGCTCCACGCTCAGATCGAGAAAGTCCTCGTCCTTGGTCACCAGCAGCAGGACCTGTTCTCTGGCCCGCTCCCAGATCGCGATGTCGCTGGCACCGCCAAGGCCGGCCAGGCGCACGTGGGAGGAGCCGGGGAACCGTTCGATCAGTAGCGGCAGCAGCCGTTCGGAGAGGTTTTCATCCAAGAGCAGCCGCTGCCCCATGGCTCTGGGTCACACCGCTGCAGGTGTCGTGATCAAACGCTTCTCCCGCTCCGCCGCAAAGGCCAGACAGGCGAGCACATCCTCATGGGTCAACTGGGGGAAATCCTCCAGTAGCTGAGCTTCCGTGCTGCCACCCGCCAAGGTGCCCAGCACGTCACCCACGGTGAGGCGCGTGCCCCGCACGCACGGCTTCCCGAAGCGCACGGCTGGGTCGATGCTGATCCGCGTAAGCAGCTCCATGCGGTCAGGCTAGGCGGATCTGGCTGCTGCGCTGGGTGTCCCGTGTCAATCAGGTTGATGGCCCCCCGCGTCAATGACGTAGGCGGCTCAGGCACATCGCTGGAAACCCTTGCAGCAGCTGCTTTTTGCCGGCAGCCCTCGCCCTTGATGCCCACGATGTGGCCGTGGTGCACCAGCCGCTCCACGGCGGCCACGGTCAACCGCTTCGCGGAACGGCTGGTTGGAGGTCACCCGAAGGCCGTAGCGATCCAGCTTCTGGATCAGGGCCAACAGTTCGTAGATGGCCTTGGACTGCTCACAGAGGGCATCGAGGAACTGACCGGGGCTCCAGACCTCCACCCGCACCGCCACGACCAAGGCATCGACCGAGGGCCTCCAGCCCACACCCCTTCGCTGCGTTAACAACCGGGCAGCGGCGTCACGGTCAACGCCGGCCAGGAGCTGCTGCCAGAAGTCACACCAGCGCTGATCAGGGAAGTGGTGACGGTGGTAATGGCCATGGCTGCCATTGCCGTCGGCACGGAGAAGCTGGCAGGCCCAGTCGCTGCCCAGAACCATGATCAGCCGGTCATGGTGCAGCCGCACCGTGCGCAGCGCTTTGGGCACACCGC
>RGUW01000014.1 GCA_010027605.1 Synechococcaceae bacterium WB9_2_112
CTTTCAGCCCGAGACCCGGAAGCCTCGACCAGCGGCCGCCCGCATCGGCACTGCCTCGACGCTGCAGGCTCCCACGGCACCGGTGCTTCCCGAACGCTTTGCACCGGTACCCGAAGGCACCCCGACCAATGCCAGGCCCAGCGGACCCGGGGCCACCGCCACGCCTGGAGCCGGTGCCCCGGCCGCAGCGACGGCGCCCGGCACCCCTCCGCCGGTCACCACGCCACCACCGCCCGTGGCAGCCCCGCCGGCTCCCTGAGCTCAGGGGGCCTGCAACGCCGCGGCATAGAAGCCATCGCCATCGCCGGGCCAACGCTGCCACTGCTCCTGCAGCTGCCAGCCGGGATGCTCAGCCAAAAAACGCTCAATCTGCTGCCCGTTCTCCAGCGGGTGCAGGGTGCAGGTGGCGTAGACCAGGCGACCGCCCGGACGCAGCAGGGGGGCCATCGCCAGCAGCAGGCGGTGCTGCAGGTCCACCAGCTCCTCGATCGCGCCGGGGGTCATGCGCCAGCGGGCATCGGCATGGCGCGCCAGGGTGCCCAGACCCGAGCAGGGCGCATCGAGCAGGATGCGATCAAAGTGGCCCAGCCACTGCGGCCTGAGCTCGATCAGGGTTGCCGCGTCGGCTGTGACCACCTGCAGCGCGTCAAGCCCCAGCCGTTGGCTGTTGCGCAGCACGCGGTTGAGCCGCGCCTCCGAGCGATCCACGGCCCACACCTCGCCGCGATCGCCGCAGCATTCGGCGATCTGGGTGGCCTTGCCGCCCGGAGCCGCGCAGGCATCGAGGATCCTTTCGCCAGGCTGAGGATCGAGCAGCAGCACCACCCGCTGGGCCGAGCGATCCTGCACGCTCCAGTGGCCGTCGCCGTAACCGGGCAACTGCCGCAGATCGCCGCTACGGCCGGTCAGTTCGAGGCCCTGCTCGAGCCCGTCGATCGGCTCGGCGGTGACCCCGGCGGCCGCCAGGGCCTCCTGCACCGTCGCCCTGGAAGCACGCAAGGGGTTCACCCGCAGATCGAGCCTGGGGGTGGCATTGCAGGCGGCGGCCACAGCCTCGGCCTGATCGGGCGGCAGCCACTGCAGCAGCAACGCGGCCAGCCATAGGGGCAGCGAGCGACGCAGGGCCAGGCTGGCGGCACCGTCGTCGGGCAACGCCAACCCCGCCCAGGGCTCCTCGCCCTGATGGCGACGGCCCAGCTCCCGCAGCAGGCCATTGACCACCGGAGCCAGCCGCACCAGACCCACGGCGCGGGCCAGTTCAACACTGGTGTTGACGGCAGCCGACGCCGGAATGCCCCGGCAACAGAGCAGCTGGTAAGCCCCCAGCTCGAGCACCCAGCGCAATTTGGGGGGCTGGCGGCTGGCCGGTACCTTGCCGAGCCGGTCCAGCCAGCCATGCAGCAGGCCCTGCTGGCGAACCGTGCCGTAGGCCAGCTCGGTGACCAGGGCGCGATCGGCGCTGGTCAGAGCGCGTCCCGCCCGTTGCAGCACCCGCTCCAGGGCTCCGTCGGCATAGGCACCGGAGGCAACCTCCTGCAACACCTGCCAGGCCAGCAGGCGGGGCCGCAGGCCGGTCACTTCAGTCATCGGCACCAGAGTCGGATCACGGGGGCGTGCAACACAATCGGTCGGGCGGATCCCACAGATAGCGCCGCAAGGGCAGCTGGCCATCGCTGCTCACGGGAATCCCCTCCGCCAACAGCAGCTCGCGCTGCATCCAATCGCTGCCCTCGCGACTGGGGCTCATGCTGATGCGGCCCTGGGCATTGACCACCCGATGCCAGGGCACGGCGCTCGGCAGGGGCAACCGGCGCAGGGCCCAGCCCACCTGGCGGGCGCAGCCATAGGCACCGATCAGCTCGGCGATCTGGCCGTAGGTGGCCAGCCGCCCCTGGGGGATCAGGGCCACGGTGGCGTGCACGCGCTGGTCGAAGCTGGAGACTGCTGACGCCCGCCTGCGCCCATGCCCCTGCTGCCGCGACGCTTCGAACGGCTCAAGGCGGTGCTCAACCGCCGCATGGCCGATCTGACCGTGCTGCTGGAGCATGTCGACAAGCCCCACAACCTCTCGGCCATTCTGCGCAGCTGCGACGCCGTGGGTGTGCTCGAAGCCCACTGCGTCAGCCTCAAGGGTCGGCAGCCCACCTTCAACAGCACCGCCCTGGGCAGTCAGAAATGGGTGCCCCTGCATCGCCACAGCAGCAGCGAGGAGGCGATCCGAGGGCTGCAGCGCCAGGGCTTCAGGGTCTTCGGCACCCACCTCAGTGCGGCGGCGGTCGACTACCGCTGCTGCGATTTCACCGGCCCCACCGCCTTTCTGCTGGGGGCCGAGAAATGGGGGCTCAGCGATGCGGCCGCGGCAGCCGTCGATCAGGCGGTGGTGATTCCCATGCTCGGCATGGTGCAGTCGCTCAACGTGAGCGTGGCCACGGCCACGCTGCTGTTTGAAGCGCTGCGCCAACGCCAGGCGGCAGGGGTGGTGCCCAGCCATGGCGAAGGGGTGCCAGCCGAGCGCTATGGCGAGCAACTGTTCGAATGGGCCTACCCCCAGGTGGCCGCCTGGTGCCGGGACCAGGGACGTCCTTACCCCCTGCTCGACGACGAAGGCGCCATCACAGAAAATCTGCCGCGGACCCTGCGTCTGCGCTGCTGAGGCTGCGCAGACGGCGGCTGCTGGCACCCGGCAGCCACAGCGCCAGGGCGAGCACGGCCGATTCCAGCAGCATCTGGCGGCCACCCAGCAGCACAACCACCACGGCGATCAGCGCCAGCATCTTCTGCAGCAGCCCCCAGACATCGTCGCGGTTGCGGCTGCCCGAGCGCCACAGGGCCAGGGCTGAGACCAGCAGCAGACCGTCCAACCACCAGGGCATCAGCGGCGCTCCCTGCGCAACTGCGCTCCATCTTGGCCACCCCGACCTGGGGCTGTCAGCCGCCAGGGCTCAGCCATCGCTGAGCCAGCGCTCCAGGCCTTCGCCCAGGAACGCCAGCCCCAGCACCAGCACAAACAGGGCCAGCCCCGGGAACAGCGCCGTCCACCAGATGCCGGTGGGCAGCGCTGTGAGGGCCTGCTGCAGATCACCACCCCACTCGGGGATCGACTCGGGCAAGCCCAGCCCGAGAAAGCCCAGACCACCCAGCACCAGCACCGCATCAGCGGCATTGAGGGTGAGCAGCACCGGCACCGAGGTGATCACATTGCGCAGCAGGTAGCGCCGCAGAATCCACAGCGGCCCGGCCCCGAGCGAGCGGGCCGCTTCGATATAAAGCTCAGCCTTGATCTGCACGCTCTGATTGCGCACCACCCTGAAGTACTGGGGGATGTAGACCACGCACAGGGCGGCGGCGGCGTTGGGCAGACCGCGCCCCAGCAGAAACGCCAGCACCACCGAGAGCAGTAGCACCGGCAGGGTGTAAAGGGTGTCCATCAGCAGCACCAGCAGCCGATCGACGCCGCCCCCCAGGTAGCCGCTGACCATGCCCAGGGGCACGCCGATCACCAGGGCGATCACCACCGCCAGAGCCACCACCTGGAGGGCCACACCGCTGCCGGCCAGGGTGCGGGTGCACACATCGCGCCCGAGCCGATCGGTGCCGCACCAATGGCTCCACGAGGGAGGCGCATTGACCGGGTTGTCGACCCCTGCGGCTGGATCGGGCAGCAGGCCCAGGTGCAGCAGCAACGGCAGCACCAGGGCCACCGCCACATAGGCCGCCACGATCACCAGGCCCCAGCGGGCCAGCCGGGCTGAGAGGGTGGTGGGCAGGGGCATGGGGCCCGCAAACAACCGCGCGTTCAGACACTGAACTTATCGACAAAAGCCATCAAACAGCTGGGCCGTAAGCCGCGTCAATCAAGGATGCCCCCTCACAACACGGCATTGAGAGACGTGGAAGACCCAAGGCGAAGGCCCAGTAAATTACAGATAATTTTCACGAATCCTGTGCTCATAGCCGTCGTCCGCCTCCAAAATAGCAACAGAGCCATCACATCAATTGACCAGCTCATCACCACAAGTCATGCCGGTTAAATTCGACTCAAAATCTAAGCTGAAGCATCAATGCCAGCGACAAGGCTTCACATTGGCAGAGCTCCTTATTGTCGTTGTTATCATTGGCATTCTTTCGGCTGTCGCCATACCAGCCTATTTGAATCAGGCCCAGAAGGCACGAAAGAATGCTGCACTCTCAGGAGCAATGGCCGCAGCACGGGCCTGCGCCGCTCTGCTGACAACAGGAGAGGAATCAAGCTTTGAGCTGCCTGCAAACGTGACTGGAACCTGCTCACTCAGCCAGGTCATGACCTACACAGATCCTGGCAGCGGGGTTACTGGCAAGGCAGTGATCACATCAAATGGAGGCGTACAAGCGGCTAATTGATCGTTAAATCACGAGGCACAAGATTTAACGGCTGATGATAATGATCATCTTACCGCTCAAGCAATACGGCCTGATTTATCTGATTCATCAGGTCTATCTCCCAGGGTTTCCGCTTCGACTCCGAACACCTGAATCAGTTCATGGGTCTGCAGCCAACGAACCACCATGCGGTTGCGGCCGCTCAACTGTGATGTACTGAACGAGATCTCGCAGTGATCTCCCAGCCTGATGTCCTGATCAACCGAAGCAGCCAGGCGCATCCCTCGCATGCCAATTTCGATCACCTCTGCTGCGAAGCGATGAATCCATTGATTCCGAAACATGGTCACGTTCACCGTGGCTTCGTCGGGGAGGGGGATTCGTCGTTGTTCCTTTCGGCGCTCATCGAACTGCCGCACTCGCTGAATCACCACCTCATGGGCGGCAAGCGGATCCTTGGGAATCCCAGACTCGGGCATCTGGTCGCGTCCTGGGTGGCGTCAACTTAACTCGCCTTTATGGCAACGGCATCGGCAGCAGGCGGCGGTGCCGCACCGACTGGAGCCGATGGGCCGCGACGGGCAGCACCTGATGCAGCTCAACCCGCAAGGCACCGGGGGCTTGCAGCAGGACCTGGGCCCCATCGACAGCCAGACCATCGAGCAGCACGCGGTTGAGCGGTTTGCCGCTGCTGGGAGTGCCATCGAGCCCGAAGGCAGGCCCGCACCGCATCAGCACCGTGCCGCGCCAGATGGGCTCCGGCGGTTTGCCGGCGCTGTAGGTGATCGGGCCTGCGGGGGTCTCCAGATGCAGGAGCACTCCCCGCCCCCCCAGGCTGCAGGCCGCCGCCTCACCCCCGGGGCCGGCGCTTGAGGCCATCAGCGTGGCCCGCTGAAGATCACTGCGCAACAGGACAAGCGCGCGATCGGCCAGATGCCGCTCCCTGAGCACCCGCGCCAGCCTTTGGCCGTTCTGGCCCTCGGCCATCACGGCCTGCAGCATCAGGGCGACCAGGCTGAGGCCGAGACCAAAGGCCAGCAGCAGCTCGACCAGAGAAAAGCCCTCGGCAGCGCCCGGGCGCCGGTGGGGATGGGGATCGGGATGGGGATGGGGATGGAACATCAACGTCACAGCAAGGGATCCACAACGCAGTCAGCGCTGCGTGGGGCGGCACCCGGGGCAGCCTTGCTCTGGCCGAACCGCACCACCCCCAACGGCAGCGACAGCACCAGGCAGCGCTGCAGATCGGTACCCGCCGCAGCCAGCACCACCGTGCCCCCATCGAGCACCAGCCCGGTGCTGCTGATCCGCAGGGCCGCCGCCAGGTTGTGGCGCACCTCCACCCCCTGCCGCAGCGTGGCTTCGCTGAGCTGACAGCCCGGCAGCTGGCTGCCGGTTGCCGCCGCGCCAGGCATGGTCCAGCCGCTGGAGGCGAGCGACAGAGCACAGGGCCTGCCGTTGGCCTCGGCATGGCTGCGGGCCTGCTCCAGACCAACCGCCAACTGCCGGGCCGCCGCTTCGATCCGCATGCGCGCCAGGCTGCGGCTGGTACCCCCGACCCCTGCGACGACCATCAGGCCCAGAACCACCACGGCCAGCAACAGCTCGGGCAGGGTCATGCCGCCGCTGGCGCGATCAGAGCAACGCATCACCAGGCTCCTGAATGGGTTGGACAGCGCTTGGCTGCGCGGGCTGCTCTGCAGGCGCTGCGGCGCCGAAGCCGCCACACAGCCCAAACGCCGCAGGGCTGTAGCGCCGTTCGCGGCGCAGGCCATCAGGGGCCTGCAACACGAGCACCACCTGATCGCCAGCCTCGGCAAGGCTGATCTGCCTGTGCACACCCGGAGGCAGCGGCGGCAACGCCGCCGCAAGCTGCTGCTGCATCCAGCGCGCCGCGCCGCTGCAGTCATGAGCCGGGCCGTCGTGAGCATCGCCCTGAGGGTCAGAGACCCGCAGCACGGGGTTCACCGCCAGCAGCTGGACTTCGATGCTCTCCATCGCACCACTGCGGCTGCGGCTCTGGGCCATGGCCTGGGCGCTGGAGCTGCCGATCTGGGCGGCACCGCCACAGGCACTCAGAAACAGCGACGACGCCACGATGACTTCGACGAGGTTCATGCGCCCACCCCCCGCAGACCCAGCTCCTGCATGGCGATGACCTGCAGCCCTGCGGGACCGGCCGGCGCCAGCGACAGGCGATAGCCGGCTCGCCACCGATGGGATCCGCTGAGCTGAAGCTCCAGCTCAGCGCCGGTGGCCTGGGGTTCGCCGCCCAGGGGGCGATAGGCCGCAACGCGATAGGTCTCAGCGCCGACCTGCCCCTGCTGCAGGGTCGCAAGCGCCTCGGCACTGAGAGCACAGCCCGCGGCAGCCTCTGGCCACCGGGTCTGATTCACGCCCAACAGGCAAGCGCCCTGCCCCGCCAGACGGGCGACCTGCTGATGGGCGGCCGAAGCCAGGGTGTCTTCGATCTGGAGCCGCTGTTGCTGCCGCGCCAGCTGGGTGCGATGGTGCAGCGCCAGCATCTGCAGGGAGCTGCTGCTCAACAGCAGCAGCAGAGCCCCGGCCACCGCCAGGGGCAGGGCAAATCCCTCACTGTCGCGGCGCCGGCGCCGATGGACGGATCGCAGCATGGGCACACCTCCTGAAGACGAACGTCAGGAGTGTTCCCACCGGCTCCTACTGGTTGAGCTTGAGGACGGCCATGAAGGCCTCCTGGGGCACTTCAACCTTGCCCATGGCCTTCATGCGCTTCTTGCCCTTGGCCTGCTTCTGGAGCAGCTTCTTCTTGCGGGAGATGTCGCCGCCGTAGCACTTGGCGAGCACGTCCTTGCGCATGGCACTGATGCTTTCGGAAGCGATCACGCGGCTGCCGATCGCCGCCTGGATCGGAATCTTGAACTGTTGCCTGGGGATCAGCTCCTTGAGCTTTTCCACCAGCCCCTTGCCGACGTTGTAGGCCTTGTCGCGGTGCACGATCGTGGTGAGCGGATCGGCCTTTTCGGCGTTGATCAGCACATCGAGGCGCACCAGCTCGTTCTTGCGGTAGCCGATCAGGCTGTATTCCATCGAGGCATAGCCCTTCGTGCGGCTTTTCATCTGATCGAAGAAGTCGGTCACCACCTCGGCCAGGGGCATCTCGTAATGCAGGGTCACCCGGTCGGTGGTGATGTATTTCATGTCGATGAATTCACCACGCCGCTCCTGGCACAGCTCCATCAGGGTGCCGTTGTAGGTGTTGGGGGTGTAAATCTCGAGCTTGACGTAGGGCTCCTCGATCGATTCGCGCTTCTGCGGGTCGGGCAGGGTGGCGGGGTTGTCGACCATCACGATCGAACCATCGAGCATGTTGACCTGATAGATCACCGACGGGGCGGTGACGATCAGATCCAGGTTGTATTCGCGCTCAAGCCGCTCCTGCACGATCTCCATGTGCAGCAGGCCCAGAAAGCCGCAGCGGAAGCCGAAGCCCATGGCGCTGCTGGTCTCGGGTTCGTACTGCAGCGCCGCATCGCTGAGCTTGAGCTTGTCGAGGGCCTCCCGCAGGTCGGGGTACTGGTCGGCGTCGGTGGGGAACAACCCGCAGAACACCATCGGCTTGGCCTCGGTGTAGCCGGGCAGGGGCTCGGCGGCGGGTTCGTTCACCAGGGTGATCGTGTCGCCGACGCGGGCATCGGCCACCGCCTTGATCGACGCCGCCAGATAGCCCACCTCACCGGCATGCAGGCTGTCGACCTGCTTCTGATCGGGTGCCATGACCCCGACCTCGTCGAGCTCATAGGTCTTGCCGCTGGCCATCAGCAGCACCTTGTCCTTGCGGGAAACGGTGCCGCTGATCACCCTGAAATAGACGATCACGCCGCGGTAGGCGTCGTAATAGCTGTCGAAGATCAGCGCCCTGAGTGGCTCTTTGACCAGATCCCTGGGGGGCGGCACCCGATCGACCACCGCCTGCAGGATCTCGGGCACACCCAGGCCGGTCTTGGCCGAGCAGGCGATCGCCGTGGAGCAGTCGAGGCCGATGATCGCTTCGATCTCCTCCTTGATGCGGTCGGGGTCTGCGCCAGGCAGGTCGATCTTGTTGAGGACCGGAATGATCTCGAGATCGTTCTCCAGGGCCAGATAGACGTTGGCCAGGGTCTGGGCCTCGACACCCTGGCTGGCATCGACCACCAGCAGAGCTCCCTCGCAGGCCTGCAGGGATCGGCTCACCTCGTAACTGAAGTCGACGTGGCCGGGGGTGTCGATCAGGTTGAGGATGTAGCGCTCACCATCGGCCGCGGTGTATTCCATGCGTGCGGCCTGGAGCTTGATCGTGATGCCCCGCTCACGCTCGAGATCCATATTGTCGAGAAACTGCTCCTGCATGTCGCGCGCGGCGACGGTGCCGGTTTCCTGCAGCAGCCGATCGGCCAGGGTCGATTTGCCGTGGTCGATGTGGGCAATGATGCAGAAATTGCGGATCCTGGAGGCGGGCACGTCGGTCATGGCCCGATCCTAGGGAGAGGACCCTGCTGCCTCATGATCCGCTGCCTCATGACCTGCTGCCTCATGAATCAATGGCGCAGCCGCAGGCCAACACCGTCAGGGGTCTTTCTAAGGTGAACCAATCCAGACCTGCGTTCCATCCATGAGCAGCGAAGCCGCCACCAGCGACACCACCACCCCTGCGACGGCCACCGCCGACGATTCGCGCGCCCTGACCCTGGAGAACGTGGAACGCACGCTCGATGAGCTGCGCCCCTACCTGATGGCCGACGGCGGCAACGTTGAAGTGGTCGAGATCGATGGCCCCATCGTCAAGGTGCGGCTGCAGGGTGCCTGCGGCAGCTGCCCCAGCAGCACCATGACCCTGAAAATGGGGATCGAGCGCAAACTGCGCGAAGCCATTCCCGAAGTCGCCGAAGTCGTGCAGGTACTCTGATCGATCGGCCTGGCGGGGTCGCTCTGACGAGGGCGGTCTGGCCCTGGCCCCTTAGGCTGCCGGCAACCCTTGCCCCAACTGGCCCCGTGCTCGATCAGCGGCTGCTGCGCGACAATCCTGAGCTGATCGCCGCCCAGCTCGCCCGCCGGGGGGTGACGATCGACCTCTCTGGCCTGCAGCAGATCGCCCGTGAGGAACGGGACCTGGAGCAGCAGCGCAGCACCCTGCAGGCCGAGGGCAACAGCATCGGCAAGCGGGTTGGCCAGCTGATCCAGGGCGGCGCAGCCCCCAACAGCTCCGAGGTCAAGGCGCTGAGGGAGGAGGGCAATCGCATCAAACAACAGGTCGCCGTTCTCGAAGACGCAGAGAAGGGCCTCGAGATCCAGTTGCGCGAGCAACTGCTCACCCTGCCCAACCTGCCCGCCGCCGAGACCCCCGATGGCCGCGATGAGCGCGACAACATCGAAGTGCTGCGCTGGGGCACGCCGCGTCAGCCGGAAACAGGCGAAACCCTGCAGGAGCACTGGCAGATCGCCGAGCGTCTGGGGCTGTTTGAGAGCGAACGCTCCGTGCGCATCGCCCAGAGCCGTTTTGTGACCCTGCTGGGCGCCGGGGCCCGGCTCGAGCGGGCGTTGATCAGCTTCATGCTGGATCTGCACGGCCGCAAGGGCTACCAGGAGGTGATGCCGCCGATCCTGGTGAACAGCGCCAGCCTGACCGGCTCGGGCCAGCTGCCCAAATTTGCCGAAGAGAGCTTCCGTTGCGCCGACGATGACCTCTGGCTCACCCCCACGGCCGAAGTGCCGATCACCTCACTGCACCGCGGCGACGTGATCCCGGCCGATGCACTGCCGCTCAGATACGTGGCCTACACCCCCTGTTTCCGCCGCGAAGCCGGGAGCTATGGCCGGGACACCCGGGGGCTGATCCGGCTGCACCAGTTCAACAAGGTGGAGCTCTACTGGTTCTGCCATCCCGATCACGCAGCCGAGGCCCATCAACAGATCACCGCCGATGCCGAGTCGGTGTTGCAGTCCCTCGAACTGCCCTACCGCAAGATCGAACTGTGCAGCGGTGATCTCGGTTTCTCGGCAACACGCACCTATGACCTCGAAGTGTGGTTACCGGGAGCGGCGGCCTACCGCGAAATTTCCAGTTGCAGCGTCTGCGGCGATTTCCAGGCTCGGCGCAGCGGCATCCGCTTCAAGGACGGCAAGACCACCCAACTGGTGCACACCCTCAACGGCAGCGGTCTGGCGGTGGGCCGCACCATGGCCGCCCTGCTCGAGTCGGGCCAGCAGGCCGATGGATCCGTGCGACTGCCGGCTGCACTGGCGCCCTATTTCGGCGCTGCCGTGATCGAACCTCCACAATGAACGCCGGCCGGGGCTGCACAACATGGGTGTTCTGAGCGCACTGGCGATCCTGGCCGGTCTGATCGTGATCCACGAAGCCGGCCACTTTCTGGCAGCGACCCTGCAGGGCATCAGGGTCAGCAGCTTTTCGATCGGTTTCGGACCAGCGCTGTTGCAGCGGCGGGTGCGGGGCGTGCAGTTCGCCCTTCGGGCGATCCCCCTGGGGGGCTACGTCGGCTTTCCCGATGATGACGACGACAGCCCCATCCCTGCCGACGATCCCGATCTGCTGCGCAATCGCCCCCTCGGCCAGAGGGCCCTGGTGATTGCCGCGGGCGTGCTGGCGAATCTGTTGCTGGCCTGGATGGTGCTGCTGGCCCAGGGACTGAGTCTCGGCATTCCCGCAGGCTTCAGCGCCAGCCCGGGCGTGCTGGTGAGCGGTGTGCAGCCGGGTCTGGCGGCCGCAGCGGCGGGCCTGCAGACGGGAGACCACATCCTGGCGCTCGATGGCAGCAGCCTCGGTGGCGGCCAGAGCGCCGTTGGCCTGCTCGTGAGCCAGATCAAGAAGGCACCCGGCCACACCCTTGCATTGCAGGTGGATCGTCAGGGACGCCCCTTGGAGCTCAGGCTCACACCGGCCGACCAGGGTGGTGTCGGTCGCATCGGAGCCCAGCTGCAGCCCAATGGCAGTGAGGTGTTCAGGCCAGCCCGGGGCCCCCTGGACGTGATCCACCAGGCCAGTGCTGACTGGAGCCTGTTGCTGCGCCGCACGATTGATGGGTTCACGGCCCTGGTCACCCATTTCGGCAGCACCGCCAGCCAGATCTCAGGGCCGGTGAAGATCGTCGAGATGGGCGCCTCCCTGGCCCGTCAGGACGGCGGCAGTCTGTTTGCCTTTGCCGCCCTGATCTCGATCAACCTGGCCGTGCTCAACGCCTTGCCCCTGCCCTTGCTGGATGGCGGACAGTTTGTGCTGCTGCTGCTGGAAGGCCTGCGGGGGCGCCCCCTGCCCGAGCGCTTTCAGATGGCCTTCATGCAATCAGGCTTTGTATTTCTGGTGGGACTGAGTCTGGTGCTGATCGTCAAGGACACCAGCCAACTGGCCGTGGTGCAGCAACTGCTGGGGCGCTGAGGGCTGGGGGTGACACCTGAGCGGCTAGGATCGGTGGCTACCCATGGGATCAGACAAGCCGGATGGCGAAGAAGTCGATGATTGCGCGCGACGTCAAGCGCAAAAAGATGGTGGAGCGTTTCGCCGCCAAGCGTGAAGCCCTCAAGGCCGCCTTCGAGGCTGCCGCTGATCCGATGGAGCGTCTGGAGATTCACCGCAAGATTCAGGCCCTGCCCCGCAACAGTGCTCCCTCCCGTCTGCGCAACCGCTGCTGGGCCACCGGCAAGCCCCGTGGTGTGTACCGCGACTTCGGCCTGTGCCGCAACCAGCTGCGTGAGCGTGCCCACAAGGGTGAACTGCCTGGGGTGGTCAAATCGAGCTGGTGAGCACCGCCAGCCCCCCATCCATCGGCGCCCGCAAGGGCGCTTTTTTGTAGCCCGAACGATCAATCGCACAACGCGTCGGCTGGCGGCAAAGCATGAAAAAAGAGGAAAGACCGGCAGGCCAAGGACACTGGATGCGAGAATGGGATGTGACAACAAAAGGACATAAAGCCCAGTGCAAGGACAAACTCAGTCGATCTCCTTCGATGGTCGGGAGATCCGGCTGACCACAGGTCGTTTTGCCCCCCAGGCCGGGGGCGCGGTAATGGTCGAGTGCGGAGACACCGCAGTGCTGGTCACAGCCACCCGCTCGGGCGGCCGTGAAGGCATCGATTTTCTACCCCTGATCTGCGATTACGAGGAGCGGCTCTATGCCGCCGGTCGCATTCCCGGCAGCTTCATGCGTCGCGAGAGCCGTCCCCCCGAGAGGGCGACCCTGATCGCCCGTCTGATCGACAGGCCGATGCGTCCGTTGTTTCCGGGCTGGATGCGTGACGATCTGCAGATCGTGGCCACCTGCCTCTCTCTCGATGAACGGGTGCCGCCCGACGTCCTGGCGGTGACCGGCGCCTCGATGGCCACCCTGCTCGCCAAGATCCCGTTTCATGGGCCGATGGCAGCGGTGCGTGTTGGTCTGCTGGGCGACGACTTCGTGCTCAATCCCAGCTACCGGGAGATTGAACGCAGCGACCTGGATCTGGTCGTCGCTGGCACGCCGGCCGGTGTGATCATGGTGGAAGCCGGCGCCAATCAGCTTCCCGAGCAGGATGTGATTGAGGCGATCGACTTCGGCTACGAAGCGGTCAACGAACTGATCAAGGCCCAGCTCGATCTGCTCAAGACCCTCGGGATCGAGCAGGTCATCCCTGAAGCCCGCAGCGAAGACACCACGCTGCCCACCTACCTCGAAAAAGAATGCGGCAAACGCATTGCCGAGGTGCTCAAGGAGTTCTCGCAGACCAAGACCGAGCGCGACGAGAAGCTCGATGCCATCAAGGCCGACGTCGCTCTCAAGATCGAGGGTCTCAAAGACGACGACGCCATCCGTGTGGCGGTGAGCAGCAACGGCAAGGCGCTGGGCAACAGCTACAAGGCGCTCACCAAGAAGCTGATGCGCGAGCAGATCATCAAGGATGGCGTCAGGGTCGACGGTCGCAAGCTGGATGAGGTGCGTCCGATCCAGGCTGCGGCCGGCGTGCTGCCCAAGCGCGTCCATGGTTCAGGCCTGTTCCAGCGCGGTCTGACCCAGGTGCTCTCCTGCGCCACCCTGGGTACCCCCAGTGATGCCCAGGAGATGGATGACCTGAATCCGTCGACTGAAAAGACCTATCTGCATCACTACAACTTCCCGCCGTATTCGACGGGCGAAACCCGGCCGATGCGCAGCCCCGGTCGGCGCGAGATCGGTCATGGTGCCCTGGCCGAACGGGCCCTGGTGCCCGTGTTGCCTCCCAAGGAATCCTTCCCCTACGTGCTGCGGGTGGTGTCGGAATGCCTGAGCTCCAACGGCTCCACCTCCATGGGTTCGGTGTGCGGCAGCACCCTGGCCCTGATGGATGCCGGTGTGCCCCTCAAGGCTCCGGTGAGCGGCGCCGCCATGGGCCTGATTCGCGAAGGCAGCGAGGTCAGGATCCTCACCGACATCCAGGGCATCGAGGACTTCCTCGGCGACATGGATTTCAAGGTGGCGGGCACCGACAAGGGCATCACGGCCCTTCAGATGGACATGAAGATCACCGGCCTGGAGATGGGCACGGTGGCTGAAGCCATCAACCAGGCACGGCCTGCTCGGCTGCACATCCTCGAAAAAATGCTCGAGGCCATCGACAAGCCCCGGGACACCCTGAGCCCCCACGCCCCTCGCCTGCTGAGCTTCCGGATTGATCCCGAACTCATCGGCACCGTGATCGGTCCCGGCGGACGCACCATCAAGGGCATCACCGAGCGCACCAACACCAAAATCGACATCGAAGATGGCGGTGTGGTGACGATCGCCAGCCACGACGGTGCCGCCGCCGAAGAAGCCCAGCGCATCATCGAAGGACTCACCCGCCGTGTTTCTGAAGGCGAAGTCTTCAGCGGTGCGGTCACCCGGGTGATCCCCATCGGTGCCTTCGTTGAGATCCTGCCTGGCAAGGAAGGCATGATTCACATCTCCCAGCTCTCCGAGGCGCGGGTGGAGAAGGTGGAAGACGTGGTCAACGTCGGCGATCAGGTGACGGTCCGCGTGCGGGAGATCGACAATCGCGGTCGCATCAACCTGACCCTGCGTGGCGTGCCCCAACAGGATGGCGCTGCCGAAGAGGTTCAGGCCTGAGGCCCAGGCCTGAGCTCCAGGCTTCGTAACCGGTCAACTGACATTGAAGGCCAGACAGACCCTCTGGCCTTCACCCCGGTAGGGGATGGTTTCGTGTGGCAGAAACGAGGGGAACAGCGCCAACAGCCCGACTGCCGGTTGCACACAGAGACCAGGCTCTGAGCCCGCTCTGCAGGCTGAGGGGCTGAACCAGAGGGCTCCCTCCGGTGGATCGGCAGCAGTGTTGAGGGGCGGCAACGCCAGATAAAGCACACCACTGAGCACGGCCTCGGGATGGGTGTGGCGCAACTGGCGACCGCCTGATTGCAACACCACCCCCCAACCGCTGAGACGCAGCGATTCGGGCGCTCGCTCCTGCAAACCAAAGGCCTTGAGCCATTCGTTGTCACCGGCGCGGTCGTCGAGATAGCGCGACACCGCCCCGCGCAGACAGCGCTGCAGTTGAGGCCAGGGACCATCAGAGCGATCCAGGACTTCATGGCTCTGGGAGCCACCGCGTGTCGGTTTACCAGGACGTTCAAACAGCAGTGTCTGCTCAGAACCCAGCGCCGTCAGGCAATGCTGCAGCAGCGCATCGGCTGGATCGAGCAGCTGATGCGTCAGCACCAGATCACGGGGCGCAAACGACATCGAGAGTCCCAACGTGCGTTGGGCGTCGGTCGGAAGATCGGCGATGGCCGCAAACAGGCGGGTCGAAGGCTGCTCAGGCAACTGCAGCGGCTGCAGGTCAGCGATCAGAGATGTGGCGCTGACGTGATCACCCTGCTCCAAGAGCGAATAAAACAAAGGAAGCGCGACATCCAGATTGCGAGGATCAAGAGCACGGGCCGCAGCCAGGGCATCCTGTGACGCTGCCTGGTCTTCACGCGCCAGGGCCAGTTCGGCGTTGAGCAGAGCAAGGGGCAGGCTCCGGGCAACGCGATCGCACAGAGGCTGGAACGACGCCTCTGCCTGATCAAGATCGCCAAGCTGCAGAAAAAAGCGGGTGGCGTTGAGTCGCACAGGCTCCTGATCGCCATAGCGCTCCAGCAAGGTGGCATGCAGGCCAGCGGCTTCCTCAAGCCGGCCTGACTCACCCATGGCCACCGCCAGGTTGAGCAGCGGCTCGGGGGCATCGGGAAACCGTTGGTGCAATCCCTGCAGCAACGACACAGCCTGATCCAACAAACCCGAACCGACAGCGGCCTGGCTCAAGGCAAGCAGCACCGAAGGATCCCCGGGCACAAGCCGCGAGGCGGCAACCAGTGCGGTGTGCGCCGTCGCATAACGCCTCAGACGCAACGCACTCTGCCCCAGCAACATCAACAGGGCGGGAGAGCAGGCCGCCGATGGCAGGCCTTCCAACAGATCGATCACGGCGGCGTCTCGACCGGCCTTGAACAACAGACGGGCCAGGTTGCCGCGGATTCGAATCTGGGCGTCATCCAGTGCCAGAGCCTCTGACCACAACGCCTCAGCCCGGGCGTCATCACCGCGGCGAGCCGCCAGGATGGCGTCACTGTTGAGCTGTTCAATCCTGTGCAGCTGCTGAGGTTCGCCAGACACAATGAAATGGGAATGAGGTGAAATGAAGTCGAGTGAAATGGTGTGAGGTGAGGTGAGGTGAAGTGAAGTAGTGCGGTCAGTGACAAAAGAGCCCCACTGCCGCAAGGCAGTGGGGCAGGGCTTGCCATTCAAGGCGTCACATCAACATCAACACGGGGAGAGTGTCGCGATCACCCGAGAGTGAATTCCTCGTCCAACTCGGCATCCACCAGAGAGCGATGGACCGCCTCTGACAGATTGCGCAGGGTGACACTGAAGCTGGCACCAGCACGCTGCTTGGTGAACAGCAGGTAGTTCCAACCCGTGTCACTGATGCAAGCGAGGTTGGTCATGTCAAGAATCACTCCGTTGAGGTCCTTGAGCTTCTCAACCTCACGCTTGAGGTAGCGAAGGGTTGAGGTATTCAACTCGCCATTGAGGGAGAAGGTCGCAATGCCATTATCAAAACTGAGGAGATGGGCATCAAATCCCATGCCAGCAGGTGTGATCCGACAGCGAACCTTGAGGGGCTGATCACTGACAGGCAGACGGACAAACAGATTCTGAGCATCGAAATCCTCATGGATCTTGTCATTGATCCAGACCTCGGTCAGCTCAATGCTTCCTTTAGGGAGAAGATCGGGTGCAACCCGCAGGATGTTGTCTGGCCAGGCTCCAGGATTGGGACTGAAGTAGAAGTCCATGGGCAGACGATTGACGAGCAGATTGCTGTAAATCGCAGCCAGGAAGCACAGCTCGAAAGAGTGGTATCCAGCCATCGAGTGACTGCCCTTGCCGCGCTCGCTACCGAGTGCATAGGGCTGGCCATTGGCAAGAACGTTGAAGTAGATGCCGCCCTCCTCGTAATCGAGGAACCAACCGTTGTAGAAGGCGGAACCTTCACGGGCATAACGCAAATATTCGGGCTTGTCGTTGTAGACACCCGCCATGATGTAGTAAGCAAGAATGCCCTGCTCCTGCTGCCACCAGGCCTTGCGGTCATGCCAGACCAGGCGATAGAAGTCTTCGCCATCCTTCTTGGTACGCTCCATCATGTCGTACCAACCTCCGCGCTGATTGTCACAGCCAGCGCCTGGGATGGCATCGGCGATCTGATGCGCGAAGGTCTTGTAGCTCTCTTTAGGCCTCAGGCTTTGCATGCGCGTGAGGTTCCAGGCGACCTTGAGGTTGTGACCAACGACACAACGAGCCTGATGAATACCCCAGTTCAGATCACGTGACCAATCGTCAAAGAACTTCTCGTTCATGAACGGACTGTATCCGTAATCCGGGAAGTGATCACAGATGGTGTCAAACGTGTACTCGAGGAAATCAGCGTATTCAGGCTTCTCGGTTGCCAGGTAGAGATTGATCAGATAAGCGGGAGCATGGTCACCAACCGAATTCCAATTCTTCTTGGCCTTGTTGATCCCGAGAGAATCGGCCTTGGCGTCAAACGTGACGGGATCAACGTGTGAATAGTAGCCACCGTAGGGACCATGGTCCTTGTAATAACGATCAAGGAATGAAATCGTGTCCTCGATGTCAACAAGGATATTCTTGTCGCCCGTCAGACGATAGGTCTGGGTCGGGCCAGCCAGGGCATAGATCTGCTCGTAGCAAGGAATGGCGTTACCGCCTTCATCACCCCCGGCTGTTGAGCCCATGTACTTGCGAATCGAGCCATCAGATTGAATATCAATCTGGCTGTACCAGTAGGTGATGCCCTCAGTGGTGTTGCGGTGGCGGAAATGCTTCTGCATGTAAGCGGTCCCTTTGGTCGCCGCCTCCAGAGCCCGCTCATCACCGGTCATCATGTAGGCCGTGGCAAAGCCGTAGACCAGACGGGAGATGGTGTCGAGGTTCTGAACACCATCAAGCTTCTTACCTTCTGCACTGAGGTCGGTGCGGAAGTTTTTGAAGTCAATGGTCTCACCTTCATTAACCTGGAACTGGGATTCCAGATAAAAATTCAATAGTTGCTGAATCTGGTGAATCCACCAATTCTGTTCTTCAATGCGAAGATGATCCTCAGTTCTACCAAACAACAGAATGTGCTTGGCTTCAAATTTCAGACCACTGGACTCAGGGTAAAAGAGGCCGTAAGCATGGAGAAAGCGACCGACCTTGAGCAGCTCACGCATGCTGGGAGCCACCTGGAAGGGCTCGCCAAGGTTGCGCACCAGTTCGGCGTAACAGGCTGAAGTGACCTTGACGGTAAAAATACGACCATCAGACGTTTCGAGATCAACAAATCCCTGACTATCAAAAACGTCAGGAAATTCAACCTTACGGATATAGCCTGCGATCAGGTCTGAAAAGGAGAAGTCAAGCTGGCCAGTCATGACTGAAGTTAGGGAATTGGAGTTGGAAAGATCGAAGCCGCAGGCAATGGTTCACGACCCTCAGAGAACGTCGGAACAATTGGATCAACGGCCAGGGGATTGCACTCAAGCGGCCCAGGATGAATGGGCGAGGCATGGGCAGCAGAGGATTAGTTGGTCATGCTCTGCTCGCCTCAGCCGAAGGAATGCGGGTTGTGAAGGCAACGATGCTGCGACCAGTCACCAGGTAGGAATCACCGTTGAAAATTGGCGCTTCAGCCAGAGGCAGAATATCGTTGGGCGATGGCTGAGCGGTATCGATTGTTCGCCGCCAGTTCAGACCTTCATAGCGGGGAAGACGAAATTCGACGGGCTCCCAGTACATGTTCATCATGACGTGCACATTGGCCAACCCATCTGTGTCTTCTGCAGTATCGCCAAGGGTCAAGGCGAGACAGCGAGCGTGCGGATCATCCCAGTTGGGCTGATTGAGCTGCGGGCCATGCCAGCTGATTTCAGGCACACCAAAGCGGCTGACCTTGCCAGTGAAATATTTGCCCTTGAAGTGATGGATGTAATCATTTCGCTTTTCCATCAGGAGCTTCCAATAGCGGATCATCTCCTGGGAATCTGGCGTCGCTATCTTTTGCCAATCAAACCAATTGAGCTCATTGTCATGGCAGTACGTATTGTTATTGCCTTTCTGGGTTCTCATGTATTCATCACCGCCGACCATCATGGGCACACCCATTGAAAGCATCAAAAGCGCGGCAAAGTTCTTGACCTGTCGCTTGCGCAGATCCTTGACAAACTGATCATCGGTCTCACCTTCAACCCCACAATTCCAGCTCAGATTCTCTGAAATGCCATCATTGCTGTTTTCACCGTTCGCCCAATTGTGCTTTTCGTTATAAGCACAGAGGTCATAAAGAGTAAAGCCATCATGGGCAGTGATGAAGTTGATGCTATTGACCGGTTCTTCATGCTGCCACTCATACAGATCAGCACTTCCGGTGATTCGTGATGCCACCTCTCCGATGATGCCCGGATCGCCTTTGACAAAACGGCGGATGGCATCGCGATACTTGCCATTCCATTCGGCCCAGCGAGCACCGGGGAAGTAACCGATCTGGTACAAGCCGGCTGCATCCCATGCCTCGGCGATCACTTTGCTGCTGCCGAGAACGTCATCCAGTTCGATCGACCAGATCACAGGAGGATGGGGCAACGGCGAGCCATCCTCTCCGCGGGTCAACACTGAACCTTCATCAAAGCGGAAGCCGTCGACGTGCATCTCCTGCACCCAGTAGCGGAGGCAGTCAAGAATGAATTTCTCGCCGATCGGATGATTGCAATTGAAAGTGTTACCACAGCCCGTGTAATCGTAATAGTATTCCCTTGAACCATCAGGACCGGTCAGATAGTAATAGGTGTTGTTATCAAGACCCTTGAAAGAGAACATAGGGCCCTGATGATTGCCCTCATCGGTATGGTTGAAAACAACATCAAGAATCACCTCAATTCCTGCCTTGTGCAGGGCTTTGACCATGTCGCGGAATTCGTTGACATGGCTTCCTGTCTCCGGGCTGATGCAATAAGCCTGGTGGGGTGCGAAATACCCCATGGTGCTGTAACCCCAGTAATTGACAAGCTTGTTGCCCTCAAACTCCTTGATGACATCAGTGCAATCAAAACTGAAAACGGGCAACAATTCAACCGCCGTAACACCCAATTCCTGAAGGTAGGGAATCTTCTCAATCAAGCCAGCAAATGTACCCGGATTCTTGACCCCACTGGTTGGACTCTTTGTGAATCCGCCAACGTGCATCTCGTAGATGACTGTTTCTGCCATCGGGCGACGCAATGGCCGATCCCCCTCCCAGTCGTAGCCGCGGGTGTCAATCACAACGCCGCGAATGCTTTGATGAAGATTGTCTCCAGGTCGGCAGGCTGCGCCACGGTCCCATCGACCCAGGTAATTGCCCTTTGAATACGGGTCGACCAGCACCTTCTGCGGATCAAAGCGATGCCCACTGCGCGGATCGCTGGGCCCATCGACGCGGTAGGCGTAGCCAACGCCAGGCTTCAGACCCTCGACATACACATGCCAGAGATAAAAGCTTTTATTGCTGACAGCACTCAGATCAATAACCTTGAACGGTTCCAGCTCACCGGGATCGCGAAACAGCAACAACTGAACCGAAGTTGCATTCGCGCTGTAGATCGAAAAATTGACGCCTTCGTCATCAACAGTTGCACCCAACGGATGGGCAGAACCGCTGTAAATCCTTAACTCTTCACCCGATGGGCTCAGGGGACGCCCCTTCAGTCCTGAGGACGCAGCTGCTGCAACAGTCATTGGATTTGATCAGAAAAAACTAGAAACAGGTGACCTGAGTCGAGACTGAGGAGCTCAAATCCCACCTGATGGAGAGGGGCACTTCAGCAGCCTAGCCACACTGAATTGCCAGGCAAGCGCGACCAGGCCGCATTCGCGAACTGTCACTCAGAAAGACCTACGGCGAGACCAGATAGGTCCCGATGCCCACTGACGCCTGAACCGGATTGACCGTGGCGGTCAGGCCCAGAGACTGATCAGGATGATGGAACCTTCACGCTCTAGCCAACAACCACAACACTGACAACAGCAGACCGCGCCACTGTTCACATCTGTTCATTCGGCAGCAGGCTCCGGGCGCATTGGCAGCAGGCCCATCGAGCCGTGAGCACACGATCAGGGTGACCACTGTGCTGCCGGGGTTTCTGGGCATGACCCGGGTGCTGCTACAGCCTCAGAGCGCAAAGCCAGGATCAATGGTCGCCAGGCTCGCCGCCGCCCGCTGGCAGAGCTCGGCATGGGCAGGACCATGGCTCGCGATCAGGCAGCCAGCCTGGCGCACGTCTCCGGTGTTGTAGGTGAGCGGGCGGCCATCGGCGTGGCTGAAGGACCCCCCGGCCGCCAGCAGGACCGCTTCCGGTGCCGCCATGTCCCAGTCCTTGGGAGCACTGTGACCAGAAAGCGAGATGTAGAGGTCCGTTTCGCCCCGCAGAATCGTGGCCACCTTGCCGCCGACGCTACCGATCGCGCGGGTCTGCCCCACCTGCAAGGCTGCAAGCAGCTGCTCGAGGCGCTGGTCGCGGTGGTTGCGGCTGGCCACCAGCACCAGCTCAGCCAGGTCCTGGCGCCGACTGAGCTGGGCAGGCTTCTGGTCACCGGCGCGGTTTTCACGCCATGCCCGGCGGCCCAGACCAAACCAGAGCTCTTCGAGCTCCGGCAGCAGCACCACCCCCAGGACCGGCCGGTGCTGGTGCACCAGGGCCAGATGCACGGCGTACTCACCCGTGCCCTGCAAAAAGTCCTTGGTCCCATCGAGTGGATCGAGGATCCAGAGCCATTCGGCCGGCAACGGCTCCCCGGGGGTGAGCTGTTGCTTGGCGGTCTCCTCACTGAGCAGGGTCCAGGGAGCCTTGGGGAAGGCGTGCTCCAACCCATCAAGCAGCCAGCGGTTGACGGCCAGGTCGGCGGCACTCACCGGACCCTCACCACCGTCGGCGACGCTGAGCGCGGGCGGGAAGCCGTAAGGGGGCTGTTCACCCTTGCCATAGGCCAGCAGGATGTCGGCAGCACCCCAGCTCAGGCGGCGCAGCTCGGCGAGCAGGGCATCGAGGCTGATGCCTTCTGGCACAACAGGGCTTGTGGGCATCATGGACGCAGCTCAGGGGCCAGTGCCCCACTGAGGTGCATTGTGCAGGAGGCCGAACCCGCCGCTGGCGTGCTCTATCTGGTGGGCACCCCCATCGGCAACCTGGGGGACCTCTCCCCCAGGGCCCGCCAGGTGCTGGCCGGCGTGAGCGCCATCGCCTGTGAAGACACGCGGCGCAGTGGTCTGCTGCTGCACCAGCTGGGGCTGCGGCAGGCCGAAGGGTCGCCGCGGCTGATCAGCTTCCATCAGCACAACCAGAGCAGCCGCATCCCCGAACTGCTGGCGCAGCTGGCTGCAGGCCAGGCCCTGGCGGTGATCAGCGATGCGGGGCTGCCTGGAATCTCCGATCCCGGCGAAGAGCTGGTGGCGGCAGCCCGGGCCGAGGGCCATGAGGTGATCTGCGTACCAGGCCCCAGCGCCGTCACCACGGCGCTGGTGAGCAGCGGACTGCCGGCCGGCCGTTTCTGCTTTGAGGGCTTCCTGCCGGCACGGCCGGGTCAGCGGCGTGCCCGGCTGAGCGCACTGGCCAGCGAAGAGCGCACCCTGGTGCTGTTTGAGGCACCGCATCGCCTGGTGGAACTGCTCGAAGATCTGCTGGAGCTGCTGGGCGACCGCCCGCTGCGGGTGGCGAGGGAACTGACCAAACGCCATGAAGAGCAGGTGGGTCCCAAGGTGAGCGCTGCACTGGAGCACTTCAGGCGGGTGCCCCCCCAGGGCGAATGCACTCTGGTGCTTGGCGGAGCGCCTGCGGTGGCGCCTCCCTGCTGGGATCCGACCCAGCTCAGGTCAGAGCTGGACTCTCTGCTGGAGCAGGGGCTCAGCCGCCGCGAAGCCGCCCGTCACCTGGCCGAGCGCAGCGGCCACAGCAAACGGGAGCTGTACGCCCTGCTGCACACCGACTCGCATGAACACGCGGATGCAACGTCGCAAGCAGACAGCGATGCAGCAGAGCGCAAGGCTGCAGAGAGCAATCAGGTCGACGCTGGTGAAGACCAGGGCCAACGCCCAGAATGAATGGCGTTTGAGCCGTCTCGATGCTGCTGCGCCTGCGCCTGATCCTGGCGAGCCTGACGGGGGGCCTGCTGCTGTTGTTGCTGTTGTGCCTGGGGGCGCAGAACCTGGATCGCAGGCCCCAGCTGAATCTGCTGATGGGTCGCAGTGCCCCGCTGCCGGTGGGGTTCGTCGTGGGGGTGGCGCTGGTGATCGGCGTGATCAGCGGCGGATGCACCGCCGCGCTGGCCAGCCCTGGCGATGGGCGCGACTGATCAGCCGCCCGGCAAGGAATAGAGCGAACCTTCGACCACCAACCGGCTGATGCCCTTGATCTGCAGATAAGAGGCCCGGCGCACCAGGAGTGCCGGATCGGGCATCTTGATCACCCGCTGGGAACGGCCGCATTGCCGCTTGGCCTGGCGCGGATTGGCAAACAACTGAAGCGCCTGCCGCTCCTGTTCGTCAGGTGGCAGCTGACCAAGCTCGGCGAAGTCCTTGAGGGGTCTGGCCTGCAATTCAACGGTCTTGTCGACCAGCATGTAGAGGCTCTCGGGCAGCAGCGCAGCAACCAGCTCCTGAACCTTGACGGGCTCATGGCTGATGCTCAGCGGCAGCACCGGCACGGCCGCGAAAGACCCATCGTCGCCCTCACCGAGAAGATCGTCGTCGGCATCGATCTCCTCGGCGTCGTCATCGCCGAAGTCATCGGCATCGTCGATGGCCAGCACAGCCGCGTCGACAGCGTCTGGACCGTCGGCGGCGGGATTCTCTGCAGTTGGATCCTCTGCGGCTGGATCCGCGCCATTGACTGCCGGGTCAACGATTGGGGGACCATCGGCCGCTGGCGGCTCAACGGCCGATGCGGTGGCGGCAGCCTGGGGAATGACGCGACCCCGCTGTTGCTTGAGCTGCGCATAGTCAGCCGGATCGAGCGCCGCTTTGACCACGCGGCTCACCGTGTTGGGGCTGCAGCCATAGAGCCCAGCCAGATCGGCACTGCTCTGGCCCTGCCGGTAGCGCTCCACCAGCTCGATCTTCTGACTGTCGGTGAGCCGGGTGGCCGCCATTGGCACCACGTGGAAGCAGCCAACCATTCTAAGGGCTGCAAGAAGCCTGGCGAGAGCCGGTGCCGCGCCTGTCTGCCTTCTAAGCAGCCGGTCGATGGTTCGAATCCATCAGGGGGCGTTTGGGTTCAGCCCTGAAGCGAAGGCTGGCAGAACAGCACGATCAACCAGATGCCGCCAATGATCGGGATCAGACCGATCAACAGCCAGGGCCACGACTTACCGCTGTCGCGCAGACGCCGTACCGCCAGCGGAATGCCGGGCACGATGCTGGCCAGTACATACAAGGTGTAAAGCTTGTCTGAAAGGATGGCGGCGACCACGGCAACGATCAGGTTGCCCAGCACAAACCACCAGTAATCAGCGCGGTTGGAGCGTCCGTCGTAGTCGAACGACCGGCTCCAACCGCTGCTGTAGGCCTCAATCAGACGCATTGGGTTCCGGCAACTGCTGGGTTTTAGCGCTGGCCCGGACCCTCGGCCAGCGCAGCAGGGTGACCAACAGGGTCAACAGCAGCAGAGGGGCATCGCCCAAGCGGTCGTACAGCGTGAGCTGGTGCAGCCGTGGCACCGGGAACAGCCCGGTGCTCGCCCTGGACGGCGGCAGCCCGGCCACGATCCGACCGCGGGGGCTGATCAGCAGGCTGGGGCCGGTGTTGGCGGCGCTGACCAACCAGCGGCCGGTCTCGAGGGCGCGCAGCTGGGCCAGCGCCGCAAACTGGCGTTGCAGCGCAGGCGGATAGGGGTCGAGGTTGGCGCTGGCCAGCAGCCACTGGGCGCCGGCGTGCACGGCCCGGGCCAGGGCGGAGCCATTGGCCAGCTCGTAGCAGATGGCAGCCGCCAACCCACCCCCCGGACGGGGCAGCAGCCGTGACGGGGGCCCGGGCTCGATGCCGCCGACGGCCGAGAGCCCGCTCCAGCGCACCAGCCCTGCCAGGGGGACCCATTCGCCCAGGGGCACCAGGCGGTGCTTATCAAGCCAGCTGCCTGGGGTCTGCTCACCGACGGCAAAGCGCAGCAAGGCACTGCGCTGCTCGAGTTGCTGGGGGCCTTCGTGCCAACGGAAGCCGCCGCTGATCAACTCGATCGGGGCCGGTTCGTCGAGGCGCGTCTCCAGACCCAGGGCGCCTTCGGGGAGCACCAACAGCGTGGCCCCCTGGCGCCGTCCCTGCTCGAGGGCCAAGGCCAGCTGATGCTGCAGTGATCGGCGCTGCAACGATGAGAATTTTTCACGGGTAGGGATCGCCGGTTGCAGCACCAGCACCCGCTCGTTGACGCCTGCGGCATCCGTGCGGCGCTCCGGGGGCAGCGCGGACAGCAGGCCTGCCCCCAGGCCATGGCTGAGCACAAGTGCAACCAGCAGCAGGGCCAGCTGCCGCCGCCGCGACGGCCCCAGCAACAGGCGCCACAGCAACCAGCCCAGGACGAGCTGCAACGCCGCCACCAGGCCGCTGCCCCCCACGCTGGACCAGGCTGCAAGGGCCCGATCGGAAGGGAGAGCCGCACCACCGAGGCCGATCCAGAACAGGGGGCTGCGGCTGAGCAGGGTTTCCACACTCCCCCAGAGCAGCGCCAGCAGCAGCGCCGAGAGCGGTCGTTGGGGCCCGAGCCGCCTGGCCAGGGCCAACCACAGCAGCACCAGGGCGCCGCCCAGGGCGCTGATCAGACCCAACAACAAGACGCACAACGGCAGGCTCAACGGCAGGGGCACACCAATCCAGTCGAGCGGGTGCAGAGCCAGCAGCCATCGGTGACTGATGGCCACGGCGCAGCTCCCCCACACCAGACCGGCCCAGGGCCTGCTGGCCAGCGTCCAGAGACCAGCCAGTGCCAGCCACAGCAACGGCGGCCAACCCAGCGGCGGCAGGGCCAGTCCGGCCAGCAGGCCCGTACCGGCTGACAGAATCAGCCCCGACAACCAGCCGGAACGGCCTGCGGCCATGCGCGACATCCTGATCAGCTCTGCTGTGTGCGTGATCTGCCTGATGGTGGCCCTGGTGAGCCAGTTGGTGGCCCCCACCACAGTGGCAGCCGCCCAGCCCCCTGCCACTGTGGTGGCCACGGCAGCCAACACGGCTGTAACCCCAGCCCCCAAGCCCGCGGGCCGTTTCGAGCTGGATCCCGACGACACCAACCCCACCCTGTTTGCCATGGCACCCGATCAGACCGACAGCAATGCCGTGGCCCAGGCGGGCGCCCTCGGCGGCGAACTGAGCGCCCCCAAGGAGCGCCAGACCCCCAGTGGCCTGCGCATCACCGATCTGGTGATCGGCAGTGGCACGGAAGCCGTCGCTGGTAAGACCGTGGTGGTGAATTACCGCGGCACCCTGGAGAACGGCAAGGAATTCGACAGCAGCTATGGCCGCGGTCCGTTCAGCTTCCCGCTGGGGGCCGGCCGGGTCATCAAGGGATGGGATGAAGGGGTCGCCGGCATGAAGGTGGGCGGCAAGCGCAAGCTGGTGAT
>RGUW01000131.1 GCA_010027605.1 Synechococcaceae bacterium WB9_2_112
GCCCTGGAGCTGGCCCTGGCCGACCGGCAGGCGCGGGCCCTGCGCCTGGGTGCCCTGCGCGATCAGCTGTGGGCGGGGCTGCAGGCCCTGGGTGGCATCACGCTCAACGGCCCGCCACCGGGGCCCCAGCGCCTGCCCCACAACCTGAGCGTGACCGTGACAGGTGTCGAGGGCACCCGCCTGCACCAGCTGCTGCGCCGCCAGATCGCCGTCAGCAGCGGCTCGGCCTGCAGCCAGGGCTCGCCCTCGCATGTGCTGGCGGCGCTGGGCCGCTCACGGGCCGAGGCTGCGGCCACGATCCGCTTCGGTCTGGGGCGGGACAGCAACGAGCAAGCCATCAAGCTGGCGACATCAGCCGTCACCGAGGCCCTCAGCCAACTACGCGTCGCGCCACCCGCCAGCGGGCACTGCGGGCACGGGGGTTGACGGCGATCTCGTCGTCGCTGGCCTGGATCGCCTTACGGGTCACGCGCGAGAGCCGCTCGTCGCTCAGGAAGGCGGTCTTGACGCGCCGGTCCTCGAGCGAATGAAAGCTGATCACCCCCACCAGCCCGCCCGGTGCCAGCCAGTCGGGAGCCGCCGCCAGCAGCCGCTCGAGCACGCCGAGCTCGTCGTTGACGGCAATGCGCAAGGCCTGAAAGCTCCGGGTCGCCGGATGAATACGGCCGCGGCGCGCCGGCGGCGGATAGCAACCGGCGATCAGATAGGCGAGCTCAGCGGTGGTGCGGGGTGTCCCCGGATCACCCCAGGGGCCCTGCTCCTTGATGCGTCGGGCGATGCGACGCGACAGCCGCTCCTCGCCATAGCCATAGAGCAGATCGGCCAGCTCAGCCTCCTCAAGGCGATCGATCAGGGCCCCGGCCGTCTCGCCGGCGGTCGGGTTCATGCGCATGTCGAGCGGGCCCTCCAGGCGAAAGCTGAACCCCCGCTCGGCCACATCGAGCTGGGGACTGCTCACCCCCAGATCGGCCAGCACACCCACCAGCGGCTGGGCCGGGGTGAAGTCAGCAAAGTTGCTTGCCACGATCGTGACCCGATCGGCAAACGGTGCGAGGGCGGCTGCGGCTGCGGCGCGGGCGCTTGGATCCTGGTCCAGCCCGATCAGGTGAAGGCCGGGGTGGGCGGCCAGCAGCAGCCCACTGTGACCGCCACCGCCGAGGGTGCAATCGAGCAGCACGCCGCTGGCGGGCAGTTCGGCAAAAGACTGCAGCACCGCCGCGGCCAGCACGGGCTGATGCTCGAAGGGGGCTGGCTCCACCATGGAGCCATCCTCAGCCCCCGCGGTCTTGATGACTGCGGTCCTGATGACTGAAGCCCAGCCCAGGCTCCCTAGGATGCCCCCGCCGATGCTGCCGTTCGGGCCGCCATGACCCAGCTCGAGACACGCACAGAGCCGATGGTGGTCAACTTCGGCCCCCATCACCCCTCGATGCACGGGGTGCTGCGGTTGGTGGTGACCCTCGACGGCGAAGACGTGGTGGATTGCGAGCCGGTGATCGGCTATCTGCACCGCGGCATGGAGAAGATCGCCGAAAACCGCACGAACATCATGTTCGTGCCCTATGTCAGCCGCATGGACTACGCGGCAGGCATGTTTTACGAGGCGATTGTGGTCAACGCCCCCGAGCGGCTGGCCGATGTGCCCGTACCCAGGCGCGCCAGCTACATCAGGGTGCTGATGCTGGAGCTCAACCGCATCGCCAACCACCTGCTGTGGCTTGGCCCCTTTCTGGCCGATGTGGGCGCGCAGACGCCGTTCTTCTACATCTTCCGCGAGCGGGAGATGATCTACGACCTGTGGGAGGCGGCCACCGGTCAGCGTCTGATCAACAACAACTACTTCCGCATCGGTGGTGTCGCCGCGGATCTCCCCTACGGCTGGCTTGAGAAGTGTCTCGACTTCTGCGACTGGTTCGGGCCGAAGATCGACGAGTACGAAAAGCTGATCACCAACAACCCGATCTTCCGCCGTCGCATCGAGGGCCTTGGGACGATCAGCCGCGAGCAGGCGATCAACTGGAGCCTGTCGGGCCCGATGCTGCGCGCCTCGGGGGTGCCCTGGGACCTGCGCAAGGTCGACCACTACGAGTGCTACGACGACTTTGATTGGAACGTCGCCTGGGAGAGCGAGGGCGACTGCTATGCCCGTTACCGGGTGCGCGTTCAGGAAATGCGCGAGTCGCTCAAGATCCTTCGCCAGGCCTGCGCCATGATCCCCGGCGGACCCACCGAAAACCTTGAGGCCCGGCGCATGGCCGAGGGCAAGGGCAGCGAGTTCGCCGGCTTTGACTACCAGTACGTGGCCAAGAAGGTGGCGCCCACCTTCAAGATTCCCACGGGCGAGCTCTACACCCGGCTTGAGTCAGGCAAGGGTGAAATCGGCGTCTTCATTCAGGGCAACGACGATGTGACCCCCTGGCGCTTCAAGATTCGCGCCGCCGATCAGAACAACCTGCAGATCCTGCCCCACATCCTCAAGGGCAACAAAGTGGCCGACATCATGGCGATCCTCGGCTCGATCGACGTGATCATGGGTTCGGTCGACCGTTAAGAGTGAGCCACCAGAGCCAACGGTTCTGAAGCGCTTCGAGTTGTCAGACGCTTGGGTTCAAAAGCACATTCGGCTCAGAAGCGCTTTCAGTTCTGAACTACCGTCGCCCGCCGAATCGCCTCCTGAATCGTTTGCGGAACAGCCTGCTGAGCCGACTTCAGCATGCGGGCTATACGCTGCCCGCCGCTCTCACAGCGAGCCTGTGGCTCAAGGGTCTGCACCCCTCTCTGCCGGGCTGGCCCTGCCCCCTGCGGGCCCTCACCGGGATTCCCTGCCCCACCTGTTTTTTGACGCGAGCCACCAGCGCGGCCCTGATCGGCGACCTGCCGGCATCTCTGCACTGGCATGCGTTTGGCCCTGTGGCGGCCGCCACGCTTCTGGGCTGGTCACTGATGGCGATCCGCCAGAGACGGCTGGTGCCTCGCAACCTGCCGGCCTGGCCCCTGGGCGCTGCAACGCTGGCCCTGCTGGCCTACTGGTTGCTGCGGCTCTGGCTCAGCTTCGGGATGGGACTCCAGGGTTTCCCGGGGTTTCCAAGCAGCTGAACAACGGCGTGCCAAGGGACGGAGCCGACTCAGCTGACCAAACCCTTGTGATAGGCCAGGTTCTGCAGATAGAAGCTGCTCACCGGCACCGCCAGCAGCGCACCAAGGCCACAGGTGCACACCGACACCACCACAACCAGAACCCAGGCAAGGATTTCAATCCCGAGGAAGTCGGGGCCATTGGCTGAGCGATACACCGCCTGAAACGACGCCGCGAACGCATCGGGGATCGACTGATCCGTGAGAAAGATGCGGTTCACGTAGATCGGCATCACCAGCGCCACGACCAGGCCCGGCACGATGCACAGCACGAAGCCAATGGTCATCACCAGAGAGAAGACCATGCCCGCCAGCAGATAACGCCAGGGGCGCCGCAGCAGTTCGGCAAAGGCCGCCTGAATCGTGATCGTTTCCCCGCGGGCGTAATGCAGGGCAGGCACGGCAACAAACAACACCCCCACCAGGCTCGAAAGAATGGAGAACGGCACCTGGACCAATTGCCCCAGGGCCGAGGCTGCCGTGACTGCCGTCTCCCCTGCCAGACCACCACCGGCCATGCCCACGCCGATCAGCACAATCACCCAGGTGAGTGCTGCCCCCAGACCCGCCAGCACAGCGGTGACAATCCAGATCAGCAGAATCGTCGGCACATGAACCAGAAAGACTTCCCAGGCCTTGTTGATCGTGGGCTGTTCATAGGCCTGGGGTGCGGCCATGGGGGGTGGCGCAGACTGAGCGGCATCGTGACAGCCGTCTTCTGACGGCACAACCCGGCTGATGCCCTGCGCTGATGGGTCCTGACGACTGGCTGCTGCTGTGCCGCACGGTTCGCTTCGGCGACACCGACGCCGCAGGGGTGATGCATTTCGCCCGGTTGCTCACCTGGTGCCACGAGGCCTACGAAGAAAGCCTGGAACGCTTCGGCCTGTCGGCAGCCGAGATTTTTCCAACACCCTCCTGGCCAGCGCCTGATTTGCCAGCCCCTGATTTGCCAGCGGCTGATTCGGCAGCGGCTGATTCGGCAGTAACTGGTTTGGCTGCAACTGATTGGACGGCACAGCCATCGGTGGCGCCTGTGACGGTGGCCCTTCCGATCGTGCATTGCAGTGCCGACTTTCGCCGGCCGCTGGTGTGCGGCGACCCCCTGGCGATCCAGCTGAGGCCACGGCGCCTCGATCCAGGCAGCTTTGAAGTGAACTACGACTTCAGTCGCGGA
>RGUW01000132.1 GCA_010027605.1 Synechococcaceae bacterium WB9_2_112
CGCACCGCCCAGGCCCGCGCCCGCAGCACCGGCAAACGGCACCGCCTCGTCGATGAAGGCGGCCGGCTGCTTGATCTGCTGGAGCCCTGAGCGATGCCTCGTGTTCAGCTGCGTTCTCGCACCGCCGCCGCCCTGGTGGCTTCTGCTGCCCTGGCCACTGCGGGCATCGTCGCCACCGTCTGGTCGATGCGACGAGCACCCGCCGAGGTGCGGACGCTCGAAACGGTGTTGCAGCGCCTCAGCCATGGCAACAACCTTGGCGATCAGCCCCTGCAGTTCATGGTGGCTTCAGGCACCTACACCGCCCAGTTGGCAGCGCAGCGTGGGTTCTGCAAGAGCGATCAGTGCGATGTGTTCGCGCAGCTCAACCCCTACCAGCGCTACAGCAATGGCTGGGATGAACTCATCCGTCAGGGCTATGCCCTGGGCGACATTCAGGCTTGGTCTGCCTCCAGCGGCACGGTGGTGATTCCACGGGCGGCCTTTCGGGCCTATGGCAGCCACACCGGCTTCTTGGCCTGCACCATTGCCCATGAAATCGCGCACATCAGGCGGCATCACCTCTTTCAGCAGAGTTATCACCTCAATCACAACCTTCACGGCCAGAGCGAACAGGCCCAGAAGATCGGTGATCGCAAACGCTCCCGGCAGCTCGAGCTCGAGGCCGACCGTGACGCCGCCACCATGCTGGCCCGCGCTGGTTATCCAGCACGCCTGTGCGAGCAGGATCTGGCCTTCATGGCGCGCTCGATCGGCGATGCCTCCATCACCGAGCCCGACTCCACCCATCCCGGCTACGAATAGCGGCTCGCTGCCATGCGCGCGCATTACGACGCCATCGAAAAGCAGCCACCCACCGCTGAGGTGAGCACCCGCGTCAGCTTCAGCTACAGCCGCAGCGACAACCTGCTCACCTTGACGCCGCAGCCGCGCTGAAGGGGCATCGAAAGGGGCAGTTGGCCGCTGCTCAGCGAGCCCCACCTTGGAATGGGTTCAGCAGCCGTACGCCGCAACTCGCAAAGTCATCGTTGTTGCGCGTCACCACCGTGAGATCGTGCAGCAGCGCAATGGCGGCGATCTGCTTGTCGATGGCGTTGTGGGGATTGGGCACCCGCAATCGCCCCCAGATCTGGGCCGCATCGCCATCGAGGGCGAGCACCCGATCGCCGTAGATCTGCAGCACCTCCTCCAGCCATTGCTCCAACAGGGCAGCCTGCGGATGATCCCCGCGATGGCGGATCAACTCCACGGCCCTGCGCAGCTCACCAATCGTCACAGACGCCAAAAACAACGGTGTCTGATCGCGGCAGGCGGCATCCCAGAAGGCCAGAACGCCCCCGTCAGCGCGCACGCCCTTGCGCGCCTCGCTGATCACGTTGGTGTCAATCAAAAACATCAGCGGCCACCCCTGGATCCTGCTGGCGCTGAAAATCAGCATCCACGCCCACATCCGGCATGGCTGCTAACAACTCAGCGAGATTGCGCCTAGGCGGAGACAGCAGCGCAGCGGCCAGGATCTCGCGCAGTTCAGCTTCCTGGCTGCGGCCATGGGCCCCGGCCCTCTTCTTGAGGGCCTGAACGATGGAGTCATCAACGCCTCGCACCAATAGGTCGGCCATCGCAACGTCCCGTCTCTGATAGCAATGCTATCGGCGTTGAGCTCCAGTGTCCTCAAATCCCAGCCTCTCAGCCAGTCGCAGTACCACCGGCTCAAGGCGGCAGGCGAGCCAGCCATGGGGGCTGCGCAGCAGCCGATAGGGAAGGTCACCAGTCACGGCATCTGGCGGGAGCTCCTGCAAGGCCACCGCATCGAGCAGCTCCAGCTGCAGCAGCGGCTGCCAGTGCTGCTGCTGCCGGCGTCCGAGCGTGACCCACTCCACACCGTGCTGGCCTTGCCACAGCGCGGCGTCTTGATCGCTGCCGCCAAGGCGCAGCACTCCCCAGGCCAGCCGATGGCTGTTGATCCCACGCCGCAGCAGCTGCAGCCATGGCGTATCGCCATAGCGCTTGCCCATCGATGCAGCGGCCAGGCGCTGCAGCCCAAGCTCCCTGGCCAGGGCCCGGTAGCGACGGCTCACGCTCGCCTGTGACAGGCCAATCTGGGCCGCGCTGGCGGTGGTGCTGCCTGTGAGCTCCAGAACATCCACCAGCTGCAGATCCCGCAGCACCTGGGGGATGCGATACGACTGTTGAGGCAGGTTCGACAACGGTTGACCCGGTACTAGATCCCGTCAGTCTTTGGCGATCGCTGCGGTTGGCGGAGGCGGATGGTGCGAACGACCGCTGGTGATTCGCACAACACGTGTTCAATCGGTGGCGCTTGCTTTCAGGATGGGGAGATGACCTCAGCTCCTCTGCGCTGCCACCTGCTGATCGGCCCGCCCGGCAGCGGCAAGACCACCCTGGCCCATCAGTTGGCCCCGCTGCTGCAGGGAGAAGCCGGAGAGCCCGGCCTGGTGCTCTCCACCGATGCCATCCGAGAAGAACTGTTCGGTGATGCCGCCGTGCAAGGCCCCTGGGACGAGATCCGTGCCGTCTTGCTCCAGCGCCTGAACGCCGCTGTAGAAGCCGGCACGCCGGTGATCATCGACGCCACCCACGCCCGCAGGCCCTGGCGGCTGCATTACACCCAGCTGCTGCAACTGCCGCGGCCGGTGGAGTGGATCGGCTGGTGGCTCACCACCCCACTGGAGCAATGCAAGACCTGGGCCCTGCGCCGTGAGCGGCCGGTGCCCGAGGCGGTGATTGAGGAGTTTCACGCCAGCCTCAACAACCGCTTCTTCAAGCCCGATCGCGCCGAAGGCTTTGCCGCGATTGTGACCCTCAACCCCGCCGCGGGTGAAGGCAGCACCGACGTCGATCTGCAGCATCGCCTGGCCGGTCTCGATGGGCGCATCCGCAATGCGCTGAACCGGCAGCGCGCCATTGAGCCGCACCTGCACCGCTACGCACGCCTTCTGGATCTAGAGCGCCTGCTCTTTCTGCTGCGCCTGCTCACCAGCTTCAACGGTCTGGATGCGAGCGATTCCGGCACAGCGGCCGAGCTGCTCAAGATCTGCAACCCTGAACCCAAGGGCGATCTCGCGGAGCGTGCCGCCGCCTATCTCGCCAGCTGGAAGGACGTGCACGGCGGCAACAGCGATGGCTACGGCGATGCCGAGGCCATCCGCGACGACCTCGCCTGGCTCGAGGCCAACGGCTTCTTCCGGCTCGATTGGCAGGCCGACCAGCCCATTGATCTCGGCAGCGCTGCCCCCGTACAGGGCAGCTCTGTGAATGGCGGCTACCCGGCACTGGCCAGCCGCGAGGTGTTTCAGCGCGTGTTCACCCTGCTGCGGCATGTGCTCAAGCAGCCGTTCGATGCGCCAGAACCCACCGCATCAGAAGAGCCGGAAGGTGCAGCCCAGGGGCGGGCCAAACGGGCCCGACGCAGCAGCGAGGAATTCAGCCCGCTGTATCGGCACCTGATCAGCAGCCTGGAGGATCTGGAGGGCAGTTACCGCAGCGATCAAGAGGCTGCGCTCCGCTACGACGTGGAGCATGTGCTTGTGCCCTATGGCTTCCTGGCGCCGGTCAAGGGCCGGCCCCAGAGCCGCCGCCAGGGCTATGCGATCGGCACGGCGCTGCTGTCGGCCGATCAGCTTCTGGAGGTGCATGCCCAGCTCAAGGCTTCCTTGGATCGCCTAAGCGATCAATCCCAAAAACCCCTGCTGCTCAGCCTCGAGGATCGGCTCCAGCGCGCTGGCATCCTCCGGGCCGATGGCACGCCCGATCGGCTGCGTCAGCCCAAGCGAGCCCTAGCGCATCGCTCCTTCACGGAGGAGAAGCCAGGCACCCTGGCGGAGCCAGAGATGGCGGCCAGGCTGGAGCGGGCCATCCGCGATCGCCGCCGCATCTGGCTGCGGCACCTGCCGGATCCAGTGAGTGAGCAGCAGAAACAGCGGGGGGATGACGGCCGTTTCCGCGCCTGGCCGCTGCAGCTGCTGTTTCACAACATCAGCTGGTATCTGGCCTTTGAAACCTTTTCGATCGGCCGCAGCGACGGCCTTGGGCTGATCCGCATCCTGCGCGTGGATCGCCTGGCGCTGCTCAATGAAGACGGCAACGCCCGCCGCAGCAGCGAACAAGAGCATGAACACGCGCTGGAGCGCCTGCAGCGGCTGCAGCTCGTCTGCGGCGGCTTGTATTTCGGCGACTCCATCGACGATCAACTGGCGGTGATGGCACCCGTGTCCGGCCGTACCGCCAAGCCCCCCTGGGGAGTGCTGCGCTTTTCCTGCACGCCCCAGGTGTTTCAACT
>RGUW01000133.1 GCA_010027605.1 Synechococcaceae bacterium WB9_2_112
AGAGCTTCACCTTCCTGGTGCGCGACCAGCGCCTGGGTGCCAACATCGGTTCAGCCATGGGCCCCACCGGTCTGGGCAAGTACCTGATGCGCTCACCCACGGGCGAGATCATCTTCGGTGGTGAGACCATGCGTTTCTGGGACTTCCGTGGTCCCTGGCTGGAGCCCCTGCGTGGCCCCAACGGCCTCAGCCTCGACAAGCTCCAGAACGACATTCAGCCCTGGCAGGTGCGCCGCGCGGCTGAATACATGACCCACGCCCCCAACGCCTCCCTCAACTCGGTGGGCGGCATCATCACTGAGCCCAACTCGGTGAACTTCGTCAACATCCGCCAGTGGCTGGCTGCGACCCAGTTCGTGCTCGCCTTCTTCTTCCTGGTGGGTCACCTCTGGCACGCCGGCCGCGCCCGCGCCGCCGCTGCCGGTTTCGAGAAGGGCATCGACCGCAAGGCCGAGCCCACCCTGGCCATGCCCGATCTCGACTGATCGTCAGTCAACACGGCAGTCGTCCATCGACCAGCCCAAGCCAAGCCCTCGCCTCATGGCGGGGGCTTTTTGCTGTGATCCCCCAAGCCAGCGAGCCCTGCTGCACAGTGCGACTGATCCTCACAACGGCAACGCCGTAAGGCGTTGGGTCATCAGGATGGTGAGCATCAACGCCCACGGTTCGGATCCATGGTTCGCGTCTCACCAGCCGCCTGGGTTGCTGGCATCACCGTTGCCGCGCTGAATGCAATGCCAGCGCAAGCGATCCCCAACCCCTACCCCCAACCGATGCCCGGGCAGACGCTGCTGTTTCCATCGGCAGGGGTGATCTGTGACCAACCGGCCCAGCTCTGCTACGACACCGGTGGACTGTCGCTGGCTCTCACCGGGCAGTACTTCGGCAGCTTTGCCCAACAGAACGCCCTGGCCGCCCAGGGGGGCCGGCGTCCCAGCCCCGTCTTCAACCTGAGCAATGGCAGCCGCTGCAACGTGCGCCAGATGCTCTGCTGGAGCAACGGCTATGGCCAACCCGTGGTCAACCAGCAACTCACAAGCCAGCTGTTTGGGGCTGCGCCGCAGCCGGGCCCGTACCCGACGCCCAATCCGGGCCCGGGGCCCACGCCGAACCCCGTGGGCTACAGCGGCCGATGCCGGTTGCTGCGGGCGGGCACCCAGGTGTTCAACGGCCCCTGTGCACTCAACGAGGTGCGGCAGGGTTACCAGCCACGCTTCGAAGTGCTGCTGCAGAACGGGCCGCGCTACGTGTTTGAACAGAGCCAGGGCGGCTACCGGATCAGCGACGGCATGGGCGGTCGCTGGCCCGTGCAGTTTTCCGACAACGGCCAGAGCGGCCTGTTTCGCTGGGCCGACATGAGTCTGACGGCGACCCAGACCAACTACCGCCCCGAAAGCGATCCCAATGCCCGCTTTGGTCGAGCCATCGGCAACTTTCTGATCGACATGTTCAACTGAACGTCGACTCAGGAGCCCAGTCGCCCCGGCTCGGCGCGAAACCATTTGGTGATCACATACTTGCGACCCCGCTCGACCGGCATCGCTTCATGCAGGGTGGCGTGATTGGGGCTGCCATCGGCCAGCAGGTTGTTCCAGGCCAACGCCAGGCCTGCCAGGGGGGTGAAGCGCCGGCCGATGCGCTCAAACACCGTTTCACCTCCGGCTTCAACGGCGTTGAGATACACCATCAAGGTCCAGGTGCGCTGCCCGCCGAGCCGGGTGTGTTCCTCGAATTCGGCCGTGCCGGGGGCAAACCAATCGGTATGGGCCTTGAAGTATTGACCTGGGTCATAGCGCTGTCCCTGCAACGGTTCAGCCAGGGCAGGATCAACGCCGATCAAGGCCGCAAAGCGGGCGTCGAGGGCACGGGCCAGGGCAGCATCCGCGGTGGCCAGATGGCAGGTGCGGCTGGTGCGGTAATCACTGGGACCGTGGGTCACGGTCGATGGCACCAGAGCCGCGTCGATCGCCGTCATCACGGCAGCGCACTCGTCGGGGCTGAGCAGGTCCGGAATCTCGTAGATCTGGGCCCGATCGGTGTCGAGCCGCCAGGCCCGGGGCCGATGGTCAGGGTTCGTGAGCGGGGCCTGGGCCATGGCCTGCCAGAAGCCCGCATCTGCAGCGGCGACCACTTCGCTTGGTGACTGAGCGAGTTCAGGGGTTCCGAGCTCCAGGGCAACCGCGATGGGATCAAAGCCTTCGTCGGCTGCCCGGCGATACAGAACGGCACGATCACAGCCCCGATCGCGGTTCTGCCGCAGCCAATCGCGCCAGTCGTCGCTCAGCGGCCGTGCCAATACCAATCCCAGCTGGCCATCAGCTTGGCATCACGAGCCTGGTGATTCCAGGTTGGCGCGATGGCGATTGGGGCCAAGGATCTTTGTGCAGATCGCGAGTGACCGCGACCCCCAGCTGGGTGCGACCGTCACTGTCCCAGGGTGAGGCGCTTCAGGGCGCAAAGCTGACGATCGATGAGGTTGCCGCCAGCGCCAGTCAGGGTGTGTGCTGGCCCCGTGCCCGCACCCAGAGGCTCTGTGGCGGGCACCTCACCCAGCTGACTGCAACCAGCGCCGCAACAGCGGCAGGCTGAGGCCGATCACATTCGAGTAGCAGCCTTCGATCCGCTCGACCACCAGGCCCCCACGCCCCTCGAGGGCAAAGCCGCCGGCACACTGCAAGGGTTCACCGGTGGCCACATAGGCCTCGATCTCGGCATCGCTGAGCGGCGCAAACTGCACCCGGGTGGTGACCGTCTCGAGGCGTTCGGCATCGGCCGCCAGCAGACAGTGCCCGGTGTGAAGCTCTCCCCAGGCCCCGGCCATGCGCTGCCAACGGGCGATCGCCTCGGCCGCATCGGCGGGCTTGCCAAACACCTCGCCTGAAAAGGCCAGCACCGAGTCGCAGCCCAACACAGCCGTGGTCGTTGCAGCGCCACCTGCCGTCGGGGCCATCTGGTTGTGCACCGTGTGCGCCTTGGCATGCGCCAGCAACTGCACCAGCCGGGCCGGCTCGGGATGGGTGATCGCGTCTTCATCGACGCCGCTCACGTGCACACGGTGAGCAATACCCGCCTGCTCGAGCAGGCGGCGCCGGGCGGGAGAAGCAGAAGCAAGCAGAAGCATGGGTATGAATGCGGTGATGGAGCGCCAAACCATGACTGGGATCAGATCAACGGCAAGGACAAGGAGTCAACCGACCGACCTTGCGTCGCGCGCAATCACCAACCGAGCCTGACAGACCTGCAGCGTCAATCCCAGCCATTGACGGGTCTGCAATAACCAATAGGATCGACAGTCTTAATCGCGGCAATTCAGTGGCACGACCCAGTGGGCGGAAGCTGGCACAAACGGGCACGTTCCAGCTCACCGACGCCATGGAGGCAGCCCGGGCGCTGCACACAGCCACTGCACTCGTCAACGGGAAGGTCCTGATTGCAGGCGGTTATGACCAAACCATGGCAACCCTGGCCTCGGCCGAGATCTACGACCCCATCACCGGCAGGTTCTCACCAACCGACACGATGGGCTATGGCAGGGTTGCTGCCGCTGCGACCCTGCTCAACGACGGACGCGTCCTGATGGTGGGTGGACAGGACGCCAAGGGGATCGCGATGGCCTCCGTCGAGATCTATGACCCGATCACGGGAACGTTCGCTGACACGGGCTCCATGCTGACGGCCAGGCTCAATCCCACGGTGACCCGTCTGAGCGACGGCCGTGTGCTTGTTGCCGGTGGCTACGAAGGCACCAGCCATGGGCAACCACTGACCAGTGCTGAGTTGTATCAACCGGAAACGGGCACATTCGTGGCGACCGGATCAATGACAACGGCGCGCCGCAATCACATTGCCACCCTGCTCAATGATGGCAACGTCCTGATTGTCGGCGGCTATAACGGAGAAGCAGTCAATGCGCCAGAACTTTATAATCCTCGGGAGGGCACATTCAAGCTCGTCGACTCCATGTCGAGCCCCAGGCGCTATCCCACCGCAACGCTGCTCAACAACGGCGGGGTGCTGGTGGCTGGTGGGTACGAACGCGCCGACGGCGGTGCACTGGCTTCAACCGAGATCTACCGCTCCGTGGGTCAGGGCAGCAGCGCATCCGGCGGCAGGTTTGTCGCTTCAGGATCGATGCAGGCCGGTCGCGGTCGTCATACAGCGACCGATCTCGGCAATGGCAAGATTCTGATCACCGGGGGGTACGACGGACAGGTGCCGCTTGGCTCGGCAGAGCTCTACGACATCGCCAGCGGCACCACGACCGCGACCCCGTCGATGACGACACC
>RGUW01000134.1 GCA_010027605.1 Synechococcaceae bacterium WB9_2_112
TGGTGATCCTGGGTGACCGCCTTGAAGGGGTGGTTGAAGCGATCAGACTGGCCCGCGCCACTCTCTCCAAGGTGCGTCAGAACCTGGTCTGGGCCTTTGGCTACAACCTGATTGTGATTCCGATTGCCGCGGGTGTGCTGCTGCCGGGCTATGGGCTGTTGCTCACCCCGCCGCTGGCGGCGCTGCTCATGGCCCTGAGTTCGATCACGGTGGTGGTCAACGCCTTGCTGCTGCAGGATGGCGGCCGCTCTGGGAGCTGACGTGCGCGGCCGCTTTGTGGTGCTGGAAGGCATTGATGGCTGCGGCAAATCGACCCAGCTGGCCGCCCTTGCCGCCTGGTTGCCGACCTCGGGGTTGCTCGCCCCCGGCTGCGAGCTGCTGGTGACCCGCGAGCCCGGGGGTACGGCCCTGGGCCAGGCCCTGCGCCAGCTGCTGCTGCACCCCCCGGGGGAGGCGGCCCCTGAAACCACCGCCGAGCTGCTGCTGTATGCCGCCGATCGTGCCCAGCACGTGCAGCAGCTGATCGCGCCGGCCCTGGCCGCCGGTCAGTGGGTGCTGAGCGACCGCTTCAGCGGTTCCACCGCCGCCTATCAGGGCCATGGCCGCGGCCTGCCCCTGGCCTTGATCGACCAGCTGGAGCAGATCGCCACCGCAGGCCTGAGACCTGACCTGACCCTGTGGCTGGATCTGCCCCTGGCCGAGGCCGGCCGCCGCCGTGCCCGTCGCCATGGTGACGCCGGACCTGATCGCATCGAGGCCGGCGGCGAGGCGTTTCTGGCGCGGGTGCATCAGGGTTTTGCGGTCCTGGCCGCCCAGCGGGGCTGGCAGGCCATCGCCGCCGACCAACCCCCCGAGCAGGTGCGTGAGGCCTGCTGCCAGGCGCTGCAGCAGCGGTTTGGGTTGCGCCAACCACCCCAGGACCGATGAGCGCTGCAGGGCCACTGTTTGCTGATCTGGTCGGTCAGGCTCAGGCGGTCACCCTGCTCGAGGCCAGCCTGCGGCGTGGTCGGGTGGCTCCGGCCTATCTGCTGGCCGGTCCCCATGGTGTGGGCCGTCGCCTGGCGGCTCTGCGCTTTCTCGAGGGGGTGCTGGCGGGGCCGGCCGGCGATGGCGCCATCCGACGCCGCCTGGCCGATGGCAACCACCCGGATCTCCTGTGGGTGGAGCCCACCTACAGCCACCAGGGCCGGCTGGTGCCGCAGTCGCAGGCTGCCGACGCGGGGGTCAGCCGCCGCACACCTCCCCAGCTGCGCCTTGAGCAGGTGCGCGAGGTGACCCGGTTTCTGGGCCGCCGGCCGGTGGAGGCACGGGGCTGTCTGGTGGTGCTCGACGGGGCCGAGGCCATGGCCGAGGCCGCTGCCAACGCCCTGCTCAAGACCCTGGAGGAGCCGGGTGATGGCCTGCTGTTGCTGATCACCGCGGCACCCGAGCAGCTGTTGGCCACGATCCGCTCCCGTTGTCAGCTGATCCCGTTTGCTCGCCTTGCGCCCGCCGAGCTGCAGCGGGTGCTGCAACGCTGTGATCAACGACCAGAGGATGCGCCACAGCAGGCGAGTGATTCAGCCGAGCTGCTGGAGCTGGCGGCAGGCTCACCCGGGGCGCTGCTAGAGCACCGTCGCCAATGGCAGCAGCTGCCCCAGGACCTGCGCCAGAGCCTGGTTCAGCTCGCTGCAGAGCCCGCTTCCCTGGCCGGATGTCCACCGTTGCAGTTGCTGCAGCTGGCCAGCCAGATCAGCGACGCCCTCGAAGGGGAGCAACAGCTCTGGGTGGTGCAGTGGTGGCAGTTGCTGCTCTGGCGCAGCGGTTGTAGCGGCGAGATGCTCGAGCGGCTCAATCGCCTGCGCAGCCATCTGCTGGCTTTCGTGCAGCCGAGGCTGGCCTGGGAGGTGGCCCTGCTGGATCTGGCTCAGCTGGCCTTGGCCTGTTCCAGCCGCTCCCGCGCGGCCTGAACCAGGGGAATCAGGTCGGCCAGCTGCTCTTCGCTGGGCAGTTCCAGGCAGTAGCCGGCGCCGTAGATGGTCTTGATGAACCGGGGCTTGCGCGGATCCGGCTCCAGCTTGGTGCGCAGGTGCCGCACGTGCACCCGGATCGTCTCGATGTCGTCGTCGGGCTCGTAGCCCCAGACCTCCTTGAGGATCAGCGAGGGAGCCACGGTCTGGCCATGGCGCTGCAGCAGGCAGTGCAGCAGTTCGAATTCGAGGTGGGTGAGACGCACCGGTTGGTCAAACCAGATCGCTTCGAACCGCTCGGGCACCAACGTCAGGCAGCCGTAGCTCAGGATCTCGTTGTGCTTGCTGCTCTGGGGCGTGTGCTCGCTGCGGCGCAGCAGCGCCTTGATGCGGACCACCAGCTCCTCGAGGTCAAAGGGCTTGGTGAGGTAGTCGTCGGCGCCCGAGTTGAAGCCGCTCACCTTGTCTTTGGTGCCCCCCAGGGCGGTGATCATCAGGATCGGGATGCGGGCGGTGCGTTCATCGCGCCTCAGCCGTTGGCACAGGGTCAGACCGTCGACCTTGGGCAGCATCAGATCCAGCAGGATCAGGTCGGGGTTGACCTGCATCGCCAGGGCCTGGCCCTTGATGCCGTCTTCGGCACGGTGCACGGCGAAGCCCCCATGCTCGAGGTGGCCTGCCACCAGTTCGCGCATGTCACTGTCATCTTCGATCAGCAGGATGCCGGGCTTCATGGCACTGCAGCGATGACGTCCATTGTCCCCGTTGCGATCCGGTTTCGGGAGGCGCTGAGGGGCTGTCGTCGAGGCAGACCTGACCCCCGGCCAGGTCCTGCTGCTGCGCCGTGATGCGGATCGGCTCCCAAACAGCAGTCCCAGAGAGCCGTTACCCGACTTGCTTCACTGCAATCAACAGACAGGTGAACAGGGAGCTGAACAGAGATCTTCACAATCTCTTCAGGCTTTTTTGTTGCACTGGTGACTGAAAAACTCCCCGGGCGGGATTCGAACCTGCGACCAATCGGTTAACAGCCGACCGCTCTACCGCTGAGCTACCGAGGAATGTTGCCCTTTCGGGAACCGCAAGACCCTACCTTTCGGCCCCTCCCTTGGGCAAGGCCCGAGCCAGGCTCGCTCCGTTTTGCCACGGACCTGCCTGGCCATGGCTCATCAGCGCGGCGCCATCGCAGTGCTCCAGCTCCTCAAGCCGGTGGGTCACCCACAGGGCGGCGAGCTCGGCTCCCGGGGCGCGGCTGAGCCGGGCGATCAACGCCAGGATCTCGGCCTGGCTGGTGGGATCCAGCAGTGCTGTGGGTTCGTCGAGCAGCAGCAGGGCGGCGCCGCTGGCCACCGCTCCGGCGATCGCCAGCCGTTGTTTCTGGCCGCCGCTGAGGGTGTGAATCGGACGGTCTTCGAGGCCCTCGAGCCCCACGAGGGCCAGGGCCTCACGGACCCGTTGCTGCCGTTGCGCCATGGTCAGGCCGCCTGGCAGCCACAGCTGCAGGTCGCTGCCGCAGCTCGGCAGCAGCAGCTGGTGGTCGGGGTTCTGGAAGACCAGTGCCGTGCGGCTGCGGCAGTGGATCTCGCCGCTGCTGGGTTGCAGCAGCCCGGCCAGCAGGCGCAGCAGTGTGCTCTTGCCACTGCCGTTGCCGCCCACGAGCATCCACAGGCCCGGGCCTGGGATCTGCAGGTTGCAACCCGACAACGCAGGCCTGCCGCCCGGCCAGCTGAAGCCGAGGTCGCTGACCTGCAGCAGAGGTCGCTGCGCAATCCCAGCAGGGGTCGGATCAGCTGTCAAAGCTGAAGCCGGGGCGCTTGCCGCCCCCGCCGGCTGCCGATTTCTCATAGAGCTGCACCGCCACGATCTCGCTGCTGAGCAGGCTGACCCGCTTGTGCTCCTCCTTTTCGCAGGTGAGTTCCAGGACGGAGGGATGCCCGCTCTCCAGGCAGCCCTTGACGTGGTGATAGAGCGCTTCGGCGTCGGAGAGGTCCTTGCGCTGCACCGCCAGGGGCATGGGGCTCAGTTTGATCGAGAGCTCAACGACGTACATCGGCTTGGGTGCCTGGGCCTGACTCCTCCCACTCTGGCGAATGGTGGGGCCTCGGCGGGCCATAGGCACTTGTACTCATTTCGTGGCAAATGTTGTGAACGGCTTGGGGCGTTCACGCGCAGGGCGGTCTTCACCCCGTACGATCTGCCGTGTAACGCTTCGTGAAGCCTTCTCATGACGATCGCTGTAGGGCGCGCGCCGCAGCGGGGATGGTTCGACGTCCTCGATGACTGGCTCAAGCGCGACCGCTTCGTTTTTGTG
>RGUW01000135.1 GCA_010027605.1 Synechococcaceae bacterium WB9_2_112
CCATCGGGGCCGTGATACACCGCATAAAAGCTGGCCATCACCGCCAGCAGCACCTGGGCGGTGCAGATGTTGCTGGTCGCCTTGTCGCGGCGGATGTGCTGCTCGCGGGTCTGCAGGGCCAGGCGCAGGGCCGGCTGGCCTTCGGCATCGCGGGAGCGGCCCACGAGTCGTCCGGGGATCTGGCGCTTGTAGGCCTCCTCGGTGGCAAAGAAGGCGGCATGGGGCCCGCCCGCCATCATCGGCACACCAAAGCGTTGGGCACTGCCCACGGCGATCGCGGCTCCCAGCGTGCCCACCGGTGCCAGCAGCACCTGGGCCAGCGGATCGATCGCCACCGTGGCGATCACGCCCGCACCGCGGGCCGCCTGCAGCAGTGCGGTCGGATCCCACAGCACACCCGAGCTGGCCGGCAACTGCAGCAGCAGGCCAAACACCGCGGGATCCGCCAGAGCGGCGCTGGCCGCAGCGGCATCGGCTGCCAGGGCCTGGGCCTCCACCAGCTCGAGCGTGATGCCCACGGGCTCGGCACGGGTCTGCAGCACCGCCAGGGTCTGGGGCAGCACCTCGCGGTCCACCAGGTAGCGGCTGGCACCAGCGCGCCTGCAGACCGCCCGGCTCAGGGCCATGGCCTCGGCGGCGGCGGTGGCCTCATCGAGCAGCGAGGCATTGGCGATCGGCAGGCCGGTGAGCTCGCTGATCAGGGTCTGAAAATTGAGCAGGGCCTCGAGGCGGCCCTGGGAGATCTCGGCCTGGTAGGGCGTGTAGGCGGTGTACCAGGCGGGGTTCTCCAGCACATGGCGCTGAATCACCGCCGGCGTCTGGGTGCCGTGATACCCGAGGCCGATCAGGCTGCGGTGGCGTCCGTTGGCAGCGGCCAGGCGGGCCAGTTCGGCGGTGGCTTCGGCTTCGCTGCAGGGCTCGGGCAGGCCTTCGGCTGCGGCTTCAGGCGGCAGCAGGATATCGGCCGGCACCACGGCCCGGGCCAGGTCCTCGAGGCTCGCCAGGCCCAGCTCCGCCAGCATCTGCTCGCGCTCGCGGGCGCCAGGCCCGAGATGCCGCTCGACAAACGGAACGCCGCCGCTCACGCCTGAACCTTGGCGCCGTAGGCGGCCGCATCCATCAACGCCTCAGCCTCACTGGGATCACTGGGGCGCACCAGCAACAGCCAACCCTCGCCGTAGGGATCGTTCTGCAGCTCTTCGGGGCTGGCCAGCACGGCGTCGTTGCGGGCCTCCACCAGGCCGCTGATGGGGGCCAGCAGGTCTTCGACCGCCTTGACCGACTCGACACTGCCGAAGCCCTCGCCGGCACGGATGGCGGCGCCGACCTCGGGCAGCTCGACAAACACGATGTCGCCCAGCTGCTCAACCGCGAAGGCACTGAGGCCGATGCGCATCAGCTCGCCCTCGGGCTTCACGGTCTCGTGGCTGTCGGCGTAGCGGCAATCGTCGGGAAAGTGAAGCGCCATGGCCGCAGCGTGAGATGGGCAGCAAACGGCGCCAGTCTGTCAGCTTTCCACCGCGCTCTGGCCATCGCCATCAGGGTGCAGCGCCGCCAGGGCCCGCTCCAGGGCCAGGGCGCCGTGGCTGTGGTGGGTGCCGCCCTGCACATACAGCACGTAGGGCTCCCGCAGGGGGCCATCGGCCGAAAACTCGCTGGTGCTGCCATCGATGAAGCTGCCGCCCGCCATCACCAGCTCGCTGGCATAGCCGGGCATGGGCGCCGGCACCGGGTCGAGGTAGCTGCCCACCGGCGATGCGGCCTGAAAGGCGCGGCACACCGTCTTGAGCCGCTCGGGGTCCCCCAGCCGCACCGCCTGGATCACATCGCTGCGGGGCGCCCCGGGCAACGGGTTCACCGCACAACCCAGATCACTGAAGACCTGGGCCACCAGCTCGGCACTGATCAGCGCTTCGGCCACCATCTGCGGCGCCAGAAACAGACCCTGAAACAGCAAGCGGTTCAGATCAAAACTGGTGCCCCCTTCGCTGCCGATGCCCGGCGCGGTGAGGCGGCAGCAGGCCTGCTCCACCAGCTCGGCGCGGCCGGCCACGTAGCCGCCGGTGGGGGCAATGGTGCCGCCCAGGTTCTTGATCAACGAGCCCGCGATCAGATCGGCCCCCACGGCCGTGGGCTCCTGGTCATCAACCAGCTCGCCATAACAGTTGTCGACGAACACGTCGCAGTGGGGCTGCAGCGCCTTGACGCGCTCGACCAGCCGGCCGATCTGCGCCACCCGCAACGACGGGCGCCAGCTGTAGCCGCAGCTGCGCTGGATCAGCACCAGCCGGGTCGGCACCGCCAGGGCGTCGGCAATGCGCTCCTCGTCGACCAGGCCCTCAGGGGTGAGCGGCAGCTCGTCGTACTGGATGCCGAACTCGGCCAGCGAGCCCTGGCCGCTGCCGCGCATGCCGATCACCTCTTCAAGGGTGTCGTAGGGCCGGCCGGTCAGGGCCAGCAGCCGATCGCCGGGGCGCAGCACGCCAAACAGCGCGGCGGCGATCGCATGGGTGCCGCTCACAAACTGCAGCCGCACGGCCGCCGCCTCGGCCTGCAGCACCCGGGCAAACACGCGATCGAGCACCTCGCGGCCCAGATCGCCATGGCCGTAGCCGCTCACCGAGGCAAAGTGCTGCACCCCGACACGCTCGGCCGCCAGCGCCTCGAGCACACGGGCCAACCGCGGCCGCACCCCCGCAGTGTGGGCAGACGCCAGCGGAGCGATCGCCGCCAGGGCGGCATCAACGCGCTCAGCAGCCCAGGGGCTGGACTCTGGGGTGGCCATCGGGCTCACTGCAAGCACAGGCCTTCATCCTGCCCAGCCCCGGCAACGCGCTGCGCAACTGCTGCGGTTAGATTCCATTTTCTGATCAAGGGCCGATCCGATCTCGGATCACTCCTCGGGAGGCCAGGCCCAGCGTTCAGCCCAGACCCGCCGGAATTGCCTTGGTCTCTGCCACCCCGCAGCCGCCCCTGCCCAGCGCCACCACGTTGCGCCTGGAGCGCCCCCAGTCGACGCGCGAACAGCAGCAACGCGCCGGGCTGATCGCCCCCCGCAGCCCCCTGCCGCCGCGACAGCGCAAGCTCAAGGGCGGCACCACCAGCTTCATGCTGCTGATGCATGTGCTGGCGGTGGTGGCCCTGCTGCCCCGCTTCTGGAGCGTGCAGGCACTGATCGTGCTCGCGGCGCTCTACTGGACCACGGTGCTGGGGGTGACCCTGGGGCTGCACCGCCTGGTGACCCACCGCAGTTTTGAAGCGCCCCGCTGGCTGGAGCGCCTGCTGGTGCTGATGGGCACCCTGGCCTGCCAGAGCGGCCCGATCGAATGGGTGGGCCTGCACCGGCATCACCACCTGCATTCCGACCAGCCCAACGACCATCACGACGCCGGCCGCGGGCTGTGGTGGGCCCACAGCGAATGGATGTTGCACCAGATCCCGGCACTCGAGCACGTCGACCGGCTGACCGGCGATCTGCAGCGGGACCCCCTCTACCGCTGGCTCGACCGCTGGTTCCTGCTGCTGCAGCTACCCCTCGGCGTTGCGCTCTATTGGTATGGCCAGGCCGCAGGCGTCCATGGCGGCGGCCTGGGACTGGTGCTGTGGGCGATCCCGCTGCGCCTGGTGCTCGTGTATCACGTCACCTGGCTGGTGAACTCGGCCACCCACGCCTTCGGCTACCGCAACTTCGACTGCCCTGACCTGTCGCGCAACTGCTGGTGGGTGGCGATCCTGAGCTTCGGCGAGGGCTGGCACAACAACCACCACGCCCACCCGCACTCGGCACGCCACGGCCTGCGCTGGTTCGAATTCGACATCACCTGGCAGCACATCAAACTGCTGCGCTCGCTGGGCTGGGCCCGGCGCGTTCGGGTGGCGCCTCACCCATAACCCCGAACTGATTGAGGCGATCACTCAGGCTTGAGCTGCGCCCGGATGGCCGCCGCCAGGTCGCTTTTGCCAGGGGTACTCCAGCCCTGGGCCTCGAGCCCCTTGGCCTTGGTGCGCAGCAGTTCGAGAAACTGATCGGCCTCCAGCTCACCGTCGCCCGCCGCACCCAGGACCGCCAGGGTGCTGCGCAGATCGGGCAGTTCGGCGTTGAGCTCGCTGGCGCTGTAGTCGCGTTGGCCGGCCATCACCTCGGCAAAGCGTTCGCGCCGCAGGCGTTTGCTGACCGGATAGGCCGCGAGCAGCTGCTCGCG
>RGUW01000136.1 GCA_010027605.1 Synechococcaceae bacterium WB9_2_112
GTGAAGGGTGAGCCCCAGCGGGCGCCTGGACCTGTGCTGGTGAGGGTGCACAGCGAATGCCTCACCGGTGATGCCTTCGGATCCCTGCGCTGTGACTGCCGGCCCCAGCTCGAAGCGGCCCTGCGCATGATCGAGGCTGCCGGCGAGGGGGTGGTGGTCTACCTGCGCCAGGAGGGTCGCGGCATCGGCCTGATCAACAAACTGAAGGCCTACTCGCTGCAGGACACGGGTCTCGACACGGTCGAGGCCAACGAGCGGCTGGGCTTTCCCGCCGACCTGCGCAACTATGGCGTTGGCGCCCAGATTCTCAGTGATCTTGGAGTGCATCGGCTGCGGCTGATCACCAACAACCCGCGCAAGATCGCCGGACTCGGCGGCTATGGCCTGCAGGTGGAGGATCGGGTGCCCCTGGTGATGGATCCGGGGACCCACAACGCCGCCTACCTGGCTGCCAAGCGCACCAAGCTGGGCCATCTGATGGGTCAGGGACCCAGTTGTCCGGTGGCGGGCAGCACCGCCGTGTTGGCCTGGCATGGGATGCAGGGCAACGGCGACGTGCTGAACCTGCAGGAGGAGATTCAACACCTGGCAGCGGCTGCCGGGCTGCACAGCGAACCCGAGGAGGATCCACGGCTGCTGGCCCTGCTCAACTCACCCCAGCTGGCGATCGTTCTCGCCAATGCCGACGACGCCTTGCTGGCGCGATGCCTGGAGGTGCTCTCCCAACCTGCGGGCACCCGCGCCGTGAGCCTGCTGCTGAGCCCCGATCCATGGCGGCTCAACCATCCCAGTGCCTCGCTGGAGGCCGAACAGAGGCCGTTGTCAGAGCTTCGCCAGGGCAGCAGCATCGGCATGGCTGCCCTGGATGCCGGAAGCCTGGTGCAATGGCAGAACCAGGCTGATCCAGGCTTTCAGAACTGACCATCGAGAGCCGAGCTCTCAGGGCTGAACCGTCACCTTGGTGATGCGGGTGCCCTTGGCGATCGCCAGCACCACGTCCAGATCGGCGGTCTTGCCGAACACGGTGTGGACCCCGTCGAGGTGGGGCTGGGGACCATGGCAGAGGAAGAACTGGGATCCGCCGGTGTTCTTGCCGGCGTGGGCCATCGACAACGATCCCGCTTCGTGTTTGTTGGGGTTGATCTCGCAGTTGATGGTGTAACCAGGCCCCCCGGTGCCCGCCATGCCCCTGGATCCTTCACGGCTGTTGGGGCAACCGCCCTGGGCCATGAACCCATCGATCACACGGTGAAAGGCAAGTCCGTCATAGAAACCGGACTCGGCCAACTTGACGAAATTGGCCACCGTGCCGGGCGCGTCGGCGTCGAACAGCTCAAGCGTCAGCGTTCCCGCCTCGGTCTCCATCACAGCCTTGGTCACGGTGTCTCTGGCGAATACCTGACATTATGTGGCGAGGTCTTGGCCTGGCGACCACCAGAATGATGGGAGCTGAGGTTGAACGATTGGAGACGAGCCTGGATCTGGCCCATGCACGGCTGGGCGTCATCGGTGGTAGCGGTCTGTATGCGATGGAGGGCCTTGAAGACCCTCGCGAAATCAGCCTCGACACCCCCTACGGCAAGCCATCCGACAACCTGCTGATGGGCCGCATCAGCGGCATCGAGGTCGTGTTCCTGGCCCGCCATGGCCGCCACCACAGCTACACACCGACCGAGCTGCCCTACCGGGCCAACCTCTGGGCCCTGCGCAGCCTGGGTGTGCGTTGGGTGCTGTCGGTGTCGGCGGTGGGCTCCCTGCAGGAGACGATCCGGCCGCTCGACATGGTGGTGCCCGATCAGTTGATCGATCGCACCCACCAGCGGCCCATCACCATGTTTGGCGAAGGGCTGGTGGCCCATGTGGGCTTTGCCGATCCGTTCTGCCCTGTGCTCAGCCGGCTGCTGGCCGACGTGGCCGAGAGCCTCATGCCCGAAGGCCGCACCCTGCACCGCCAGGGCACCTACCTGTGCATGGAGGGCCCAGCCTTCTCCACCCGAGCCGAATCCCAGCTCTACCGCTCCTGGGGGTGCACTGTGATCGGCATGACCAATCACACCGAAGCACGGCTGGCCCGGGAATGCGAACTGGCCTACACCACCCTGGCCATGGCCACCGATTACGACTGCTGGCACCAGGAGCATGCCTCGGTCACGGTCGAGATGGTGATCGACAACCTCCGGGCCAACGCGTCTCTGGCCCAGCAGATCGTTCGGCTGGCGGCCGAGCGGGTGGGGGCGCAACGGCCGCCGAGCAGCGCCCACCACGCCCTGCGTCATGCGCTGATGACCCCCCGCGATCAGGTGCCTGCCGACACCCGTCGGCGGGTGGATCTGCTGACGACGCCCTATTGGGGGGCGTTTGCGGGCTGAGCCAGGGCGCGCCGCAGACTGGAACCCTGCTCTGCCAGGCGCTGCCTTGCCGGCTCGGCGTCCAGATCGGCGAGTTCCATCAACAGGGCCACCTTGACGGAACCGCCGGCCGCCGCAAGCAACGCGCGGCCCCGGGTCCGTGGCACCCCAGCCAGATCAGCAAGCATCCGCAGGGCCCGATCCTCGAGCTTGGCGTTGGTGACGGCCACATCGACCATGCGATTGCCATACACCTTGCCGAGTCTGACCATCACCCCGGTCGACAGGATGTTGAGGGCCATCTTGGTGGCGGTGCCGGCCTTGAGGCGGGTGGAGCCGGTGAGCAACTCGGGCCCGGTCGGCAGCCTGATGTCGATGTCGCAGGGCATGGCGACCTGCTCCTCCGGGACACAGGCCATGGCAATGGTCAGCGCACCGATGCCACGGGCATGGACAAGGCCTCCCCGCACATAGGGCGTGGTTCCCCCGGCGGCGATTCCCACCAGGCAGTCGCCTGGAGCAAACCCCCTGGCCTCGAGGTCGCGCCGACCGGCCTCGGCATCATCTTCGACACCTTCGGAGCTGCGCAACAGGGCCGGGGCACCTCCCGCCAGCACCCCCTGCACCAGCTCGGGTTCACTGCAGAAGGTGGGCGGGCATTCAGCCGCATCGAGCACACCGAGCCGACCCGAGGTCCCTGCGCCGAGATAGAAGAGACGACCACCCGCCTGCAACCGCAGGGCAATCGCATCGATCGCCGCTGCCAGGGCATCGGCGGCACCGGCCACGGCCTGCTGTGGCACCCGGTCTTCGCTGCAGAACAGGTCAACGAGTTCACGGGTGGGCAGCAGATCGAGCTCGGCGCTACGTGGGTTGGCCTGTTCGGTGAGCAGGTGGCCGCGGTCGGCGGTTGTCACAACAGCCCCTCGAGACGCCGCCGAAACGCTTCGAGCTCGGCGTTGCCGCTCTCCTCGAGCGCCTCCTCCTCGCGCCACTGGCTGGTGTCCATGTTGCGCTCGGGGGGCGCGATCAACAGGCGCTCCTCGGCGGTCTGGGGGAGAAAGCCCTTGGGCACGAACCGGGCTTCATACCCCGATTGCTCGCAGAACAGCTCCATGTCGTCGCGCTCGAGCGGTTCGACGCTGGGAACCGGGAAATCCTGGGCTTCGAGCAGCCCCGCGTAGCGCTCGGCATCATCCCGCTCTTCAAACAGCAGCACGACGGTGCGACCGGACAGCTCCAGGGAATGAATGCCTTCCTGGTCGCTGCCGGCATCGAAAAGGAGCACATACACCCGTTGGACCGCCACAACACCTGCGACTGCACAGGCCCCAGTGTCTCATCGGTGCAGGCGATCAGTCCCCGTCAGCCAGCTCCTGCAGACGGCGATAGAGCGCCGCCTCGGCATCGCTGAGGGCCTCGGGCACAACGATGCGGAGATCGACGAGCTGGTCACCGCGACGATCGCCCAGGGCCAGACCACGGCCCCGCAGGCGCAGCAGCCGGCCGCTCGACGAGCCGGCAGGGACCCGCAGCTGCACGGTGCCGCTCAGGGTGGGCACCAGCACCACGCAGCCGAGCGCCGCTTCGGCCGGCGTCAGATCGAGGGTGTAGGTCACCCGCAGACCATCGACGCGCAATCCCTCGGGTGTGCGTACCCGCAGCTGCACGAAATGATCGGCGCCGCCGGGGGCCACGCCGGCCAGGCGCAGACGCCAGCCATCACCGGCCAGGGCAGGGGTGGTGACCTCCACGCAGGTACCGTCCGGCAACTCGAGCTCGACGCGATGGC
>RGUW01000137.1 GCA_010027605.1 Synechococcaceae bacterium WB9_2_112
CGGCACGGGCAAGACCCTGCTCTCCAAGGCGGTGGCCGGTGAAGCGGGCGTGCCCTTCTTCATCATCAGCGGTTCGGAATTCGTCGAACTGTTTGTGGGTGCCGGCGCCGCCCGGGTGCGCGATCTGTTTGAAGAGGCCAAGAAAAAGGCGCCCTGCATCATCTTCATCGACGAACTCGATGCCATCGGCAAGAGCCGTGCCGGCTCCATGGGCGTCGTCGGTGGCAACGACGAGCGTGAGCAGACCCTCAACCAACTGCTCACCGAAATGGATGGCTTCACCGGCAAGGACAAACCGGTGATCGTTCTGGCCGCCACCAACCAGCCCGAAACCCTCGATGCCGCCCTGCTGCGCCCGGGCCGCTTCGACCGGCAGGTGCTGGTCGACCGCCCCGACCTGAGCGGGCGGCGCACGATTCTCGACATCTACGCCCGAAAGGTGAAACTCGCCCCTGGCGTCGATCTCGATCGCATCGCCCAGGCGACCGCAGGCTTTGCCGGCGCCGACCTGGCCAACCTCGTCAACGAGGCGGCGCTGCTGGCCGCCCGGGTCAAGCGCACCAGCGTGGAGCAGGGCGACCTCAACGAGGCGATCGAACGCGTCGTCGCCGGCCTCGAGAAGAAGAGCCGGGTGCTGCAACCCGATGAAAAAAAGGTGGTCGCGTACCACGAGGTGGGCCACGCGATTGTCGGGCACCTGATGCCCGGCGGCAGCAAGGTCGCCAAGATCTCGATCGTGCCCCGTGGCATGAGCGCCCTGGGCTACACCCTGCAGCTGCCCACCGAAGAGCGATTCCTCAACTCCAAGGAAGACCTTGAAGGCCAGATCGCCACCCTGCTGGGCGGCCGCAGCGCCGAAGAGGTGGTGTTTGGGGCCGTCACCACCGGCGCCGCCAACGACCTGCAGCGGGCGACCGACATCGCCGAGCAGATGGTCGGCACCTTTGGCATGAGCGAGACGCTGGGCCCTCTGGCCTACGACAAGCAGGGGGGCAGCCGCTTCCTGGGTGGGGCCAACAACCCGCGCCGCGCCGTGAGCGACACCACCGCCCAGGCGATCGACCGCGAGGTGCGCAGCCTGGTCGACCGCGCCCATGACCGCGCCGTGGCGATCCTGCACCACAACCGCGACCTGCTCGAGCGGATCTCCCAGGAGATCCTCGACAAGGAGGTGATCGAGGGCGACGAGCTCAAGACCCTGCTGGCCGAGAGTGTCATGCCCGAGGAAGCCAGGGCCCTGACCTGAGGCTGTCCCGTGGCTCTGGCGCCTGACTCCGGTGCCTGAATCTGACGCGATACCGCTGCAGGCCATCCCCACCGAGAGCAGAGCCCGCAACGCTGAGCGTCTGTTTCTGGATGGTTGCCATGGACATCGCCCAGCTTGATGCCCTGATCCAGTTGCTGCGCAACAACCCCGACCTGAGCGATCAGGTCCTGCAGGCGCCGGACCAGCAGACCAGGGCCAACCTGCTGCAGCATCTGGGCTTCTCGGTCACCACCGCCGAAGCCCCCGACAAACGGCTGCTGGTCGAAAGCCTGGGAATCCTCGACTGAGCTCTGGACGCCTCCAGGCCCTTGACATCAGGGCCCCCGATCCCGGATAAGGGTTCTTTGAGACCGGCCGATGTCTGGCGCCGCCTCCCCAGCTGCCGCCCGCGCGGCGCTGCCTTCTGCGCTGCAGAGCCTGCGCGGACGTGACCTGCTGTCGTCGGCCGACCTGAGCGCGGCCGAAACGACAGCCCTGTTGCAGCTGGCCGCCGACCTCAAAACGGGGCAGCGCCGCATCGACCTGGGCGGCCGGGTGCTGGGGTTGATCTTCTCCAAGGCTTCGACCCGCACCCGGGTGAGCTTCACGGTGGCGATGGCGCGGCTGGGGGGCCAGACCATCGATCTGAACCCCCAGGTGAGCCAGGTGGGCCGCGGCGAGCCGGTGGCCGACACGGCACGGGTGCTGAGCCGCTACGTCGATGCCCTGGCGATCCGCACCTTCGGCCAACAGGAGCTGGCCGACTATGCGCACTGGGCCTCGATCCCGGTGATCAATGCCCTCACCGACCTCGAGCACCCCTGCCAGGCCCTGGCTGACTACCAGACCATGGCCGAGACCTTGGGCGGCAACGACCCCGCCGCCCTCAGGGGGCTCACCCTCACTTACCTGGGCGACGGCAACAACGTGGCCCATTCGCTGATGCTCACCGGTGCCCAGCTGGGGGTCAACGTGCGCATCGGCTGCCCCGAGGGCTACGCCCCCGATGCCGCTGTGCTGCGACGCTCCCAGCAGCTGGCCGCCGAACAGGGCTGCCATGTCACGGTGCTGCACGAGCCGCTGGCAGCGGTGCGTGGCGCCCATGCGCTGTACACCGACGTCTGGGCCTCGATGGGCCAGGAAGACGAAAAGAACGAGCGCGAGCGGGCCTTTGCCGGTTGGTGCCTCAATGAGGAGCTGATCGCCGAAGCCGACAGCCGCGCCATCGTGCTGCATTGCCTGCCGGCCTACCGGGGCCTGGAGATCAGCGCGGGCGCCATGGAAGGCCCCTCGAGCCGCATCTTTGATCAGGCCGAAAACCGCCTGCACGCCCAGCAGGCCCTGCTGGCGGCGCTGCTGGCCTGAATGGCTCCCGAAGGGAAGGCCGCAGATCAGCGCAGCCCGATCTGGGCCAGGATGCTCTGACCGGTGAGCAGCTCTGTCGCCAGACCGATCACGAAGCCGAGCATGGCCAGCCGGCCGTTCCAGGTTTCAGCAAAGTCCACGAAGCCAAAGCGTGGGGCAGGGTCAGCCATAGAACCTCCTGATGCGAGATCTGACCGTAATCAGCATCCACCGGGCCGACAGGGACTCAGCTGACGCAGTTGTGCCGTGCCCCGCATCACCCTCCCGGTCGAGTCATGGCCGGCGGTTTGCCATGCAAAACCAGAGCCCGATGGAGCCCGGCTTCCGCTCCTTGTTGGTGTCCTGCGAAACCGACCCAACCTCGGCATCGTCTTCTAAGTTGCGGCCAGAGGGCTCATTCCGAGCAGCGGCATGAAGCTTCTCCCCCAACCCGAGGCCCTGCGCGAATCACGCCTCGGCTGGGCCGATCTGCTGGTCACCCTGGTGGTGCTGACCGTGCTGGGCCTGATCGCCCGCGGTGGCTCGGAAGCGATGGTGAGCTTCCAGCCGCCGGATGTCAGCCCGACGGTGTCGCTCGACCCACGCAACCTGCCTGACTACGCCCTGCGGTCGAGCCTGCGGATGTTCGTCGCCCTGGGCTGCTCCACCCTGTTCACCCTGGTGTACGGATCGCTGGCGGCCCACAACCGGCGGGCGGAAAAAGTTCTCATCCCTCTGCTCGACATCCTTCAGTCGGTGCCGGTGCTCGGCTTTCTGTCGATCACCGTCACCGGATTCATTGCCCTGTTCCCGGGCAGCCTGGTGGGGCTGGAGGCGGCGTCGATCTTCGCGATCTTCACCAGCCAGGTCTGGAACATGACCTTTTCCTTCTACCAATCCCTGCGCACGGTTCCCAAGGAGCTGACCGAAGCCGCCAGCCTTTATCGCCTCTCGCGCTGGCAACGGTTCAGCCGGCTGGAGTTGCCATCGGCAACGATTCCACTGCTGTGGAACGCCATGATGGCCATCAGCGTGCTGAACAGCAGCTACACGCTGCCTGGCATCGGCTCGTACGTCGCGGCGGCAGTCGAAGCCCGGGACCTGCGGGCCCTGGCCTGGGCCGTGGTGACCATGGCCGTGGTGATCCTGTTGGTGGATCAACTGTTCTGGCGGCCGCTGGTGGCCTGGTCGGATCGGTTCAGGCTCGAGCAGAGCGGAGGCGGCGAGACTCCCAGCTCCTGGGTGCTCGACCTGATGCGCAGCGCCCGGATCCCCACCCTGGTGGGCACCGCCCTGGCACCCGCCGGCGAGGCGATCGACCGGCTGCTCTCGGCTCTGCTCGGCAGCGACAACGAACGGTCGGGCGAGCCCCCCGCGCCCCGCTCGGAACGCCTGTTCAACCTGGGCGTGCTGCTGGCGGTGGGAGGCCTGCTGGCCACCCTGATCCATTTCATCCTGGTGACCGTGGGCCCGGCCGAGGTGGGCAGCGCCGTCCTCAAGGGGCTCCACACCCTGGTGCGCGTGCTGCTGGTGCTGCTGTTTGCCAGCC
>RGUW01000138.1 GCA_010027605.1 Synechococcaceae bacterium WB9_2_112
CACCATGGGACTGTCCATTCGCGCCTACGCGCGCCACCGAGGCGTGTCGCACGTGGCCGTCAAGAAGGCCATCGACACGGGGCGCATCACGCCTTTGCCGGACGGCACGATCAACCCGGTGGCAGCCGATGCCCAGTGGGCGGCCAACACCACACCGACCCGGCGGTCAGTAGCGGCCGAGCCTAAAGAGGCGCCGCAGGCGCCCGTGGCAGCCCGCACGATCCCGCCAGCGTCCGCATCTGCCAGCACCCATCCGCAGCGTGAAGCAGCCGATCCGCCGACACCAGCGTTGTCCACCGGTGGCACCTCGCTGCTGCAGGCGCGCACCGTCAACGAAGTCGTCAAGGCGCAGACCAACAAAGTCCGCCTGGCTCGCCTCAAGGGCGAGCTGGTCGACCGCTCGAAGGCCGTGGCCCATGTGTTCAAGCTGGCCCGTGCCGAGCGCGATGCCTGGCTCAACTGGCCAGCGCGCGTCTCCTCGCAGATGGCCGCAGGACTTGGCGTGGATCCGCACGTCTTGCATGTGGCGCTGGACGCCGCCGTGCGCCAGCAGCTGCAAGACCTGGGCGACTTGCAGCCCAAGGTAGATTGATCATGGACGAGCTCTACTACGAAGGCTGGGATGCCATAGAGCGTGCCTGGCGCGAGGGTCTCACCCCGGATCCGCTGCTCACCGTGTCCGAATGGGCCGACAAGCATCGCGTGCTCTCCAGCAAGGCGGCTTCAGAGCCGGGGCGATGGCGCACCAGCCGCACGCCCTACCTGCGCGAGATCATGGATGCCTTATCGCCCATGTCGCCGATCGAGCGGGTGGTGTTCATGAAGGGCGCGCAGGTCGGCGGGACCGAATTGGGTCTGAACTGGGTGGGTTATGTGATCCACCATGCACCGGGGCCGATGATGGCGGTGTGGCCCACGGTGGAAATGGCCAAGCGGGCCTCCAAGCAGCGCATCGACGCACTGATCGAAGAAAGCCCCGCCATCCAGGAGCGGATCGCACCAGCGCGCAGCCGGGATTCGGGCAACACCATCCTCGCGAAGGAGTTTCATGGCGGGGTGTTGGTGATGACCGGAGCCAACAGCGCCGTAGGCCTGCGCTCGATGCCGGTGCGTTACCTGTTCCTTGACGAGGTAGACGGCTATCCGCTCGACGTGGAAGGCGAAGGCGATGCGATTTCGCTGGCCGAAGCTCGCACCCGCACCTTTGCCCGGCGCAAGATCCTGATCGTCTCGACCCCCACCATTGCTGGGGCCAGCGCGGTCGACCGTGAATTCGAAGCCTCGGACCAGCGCCGCTTCTTCGTGCCGTGCCCGCACTGCGCGCACCGTCAGTGGCTGCGCTTTGAGCAGTTGAGATGGGAGCGCGGACAGCCCGAGACGGCGGTCTACATCTGTGAGTCCTGCGGCGAATCCATCGCCGAGCACCACAAGACATGGATGCTGGAAAACGGCCAGTGGCATGCCTGTGTCCCAGAGAACGCTGGCCGCACCGCCGGATTCCACCTCTCCAGCCTCTACAGCCCGGTGGGCTGGCGCAGCTGGATCGAGATTGTCCGGGCGTGGGAGTCGGCGGCGATGTCCGACTCTCGATCAGCCTCGGCGATCAAGACCTTCAAGAACACCGAACTCGGTGAGACCTGGGTCGAGGAAGGCGAAGCGCCGGATTGGCAGCGCCTGCTGGAACGGCGCGAGGATTACCGCGTCGGCACCGTGCCCGCGGGCGGCTTGCTGCTCACTGCTGGCGCCGACGTGCAGAAGGATCGCATCGAAGTCTCGGTCTGGGCCTTCGGGCGGGGCAAAGCAGCCTGGCTGGTCGAGCACCGGGTGCTGATGGGCGATACCGCTCGCACCGAGGTCTGGTCAGCCCTGGTAAAGCTGATGGGCGAAACCTGGACCCACAGCAGCAGCTGCCAGCTGAGCCTGGCGAGGATGGCTCTGGATACCGGCTACGCCACCCAGGAGGCCTATGCCTTTGTGCGCAGCGTGCGCGATGCTCGGCTCATGCCGATCAAGGGCATTGCCGGTGGGGCAGCGCTGATCGGCACGCCGACGGCGGTGGATGCCACGGCCAGTGGCAAGAAGCTGCGCCGGGGCATCAAGGTGTTCCCTGTGGCTGGCGGCATTGCCAAGCTGGAGTTCTACAACAACCTGCGCAAAGGCGCGGAGGTGGCCGAGGACGGCACTACGCCGATCTACCCGGCCGGCTACGTGCATCTGCCCAAGGTCGACGCCGAGTACCTGCAGCAGCTCTGTGCCGAGCAACTGATTACCCGGCGCGACCGCAACGGCTTTGCCCACCGCGAGTGGCAAAAGATGCGCGATCGCAACGAGGCGCTGGACTGCTATGTCTATGCCCGGGCGGCAGCCGCAGCGGCTGGTCTGGACCGGTTTGAGGACCGGCATTGGCAAGAACTGGAAAAACAACTCGGCGAGAAATCGGCAGGAATTGATCCTCCAACCGACGACATTACTACTGACACCCCCGAGGCCACCCGAGAACAACGGTTCGACGGTGGCCTCAGCACTTCTGGCAACACAGCACCGGCTTCGCGCCGAGTGGTGCGCAGCCGATGGATGACCTGACATGACCTATAACCCTGAACACCTGCAGGCCCTGCGTGAAGCCCTGGCCAGCGGCGAGCACCGCGTGACCTACGAGGGCAAGAGCATCGAATACCGCAGCGTGGCTGATCTCAAGGCTGCGTTGACAGAGGTCGAGGCCACCATTGCCCGTGAGTCCGGCGCACCGAAGTCACGCCAGATTCACGTGACCACCAGCAAGGCACTCTGATGGCCTGGCTCAAAACCATGTCCCGAATCAGCCGTCGCATGTTTGGCGGCACGCCGATCTATGACGGCACCGGTGGAGGTCGCCGTGCCTTGGCCTGGATGCCCGGCAACCCAGGTGCGGTGGCCGCCTTGTCGCTGGCCCAGGACGAACTGCGTGCCAAGAGCCGTGACCTGGTGCGTCGCAATGCCTGGGCCGCTGCCGGCATCGAAGCCTTCGTGGCGAACGCCATCGGTACGGGCATCAAGCCGCAGAGCATGGTGCAGGACCAGGCCACGCGTGAAGCGATCCACAGCCTGTGGTCGGACTGGTGCGAGCATGCGGATGCTGCAGGCCTGACCGACTTCTACGGTCTGCAGGCACTCGCCACCCGCGCCATGCTCGAGGGCGGAGAAGCCCTGATCCGGCTGCGTTACCGCCGCACTGAGGATGGCTTGCCAGTGGCACTGCAGATCCAGGTGCTGGAAGCCGAACACCTGCCGACCACCATGAACCGTGATCTGTCCGGTGGCAATGTGATCCGTGCCGGCATCGAGTTCGACCGACTCGGACGTCGGGTGGCGTACCACCTGTACCGATCTCACCCCAACGATGGGCTGTTGGCCCCGATGTCCAGCAATGTGGGGGGCGGCGGCATGGACACCGTGCGGGTGGATGCCAGTGAGGTGATTCACCTGTTCCGACCCTTGCGCCCTGGTCAGATCCGAGGTGAGCCATGGCTCACGCGGGCGTTGGTTTCATCACCCGCATGGCCCCAGAAGACAACCTGATGGGCGAATCGGCGGCCGATGCGAATGGTGTCGCCTTGGCAGGTATGGAGCCCGGCACGTTGCAAATTCTGGAGCCGGGGGAAGACATCAAGTTCTCAGCCCCCGCTGATGTGGGCAGTTCTTACGCCGAGTTCATGCGCCAGCAGTTTCGGGCCGTGGCCGCAGCCATGGGCATCACCTACGAGATGCTCACCGGGGACCTCACGCAGGTGAACTACTCCTCCATCCGTGCAGGGTTGCTGGAATTCCGCCGCCGCTGCGAAGCCTTGCAGCATGGCGTGATCGTGCACCAGCTGTGCCGACCGATCTGGCGTGCCTGGATGGACCAGGCGGTGCTGGAAGGGGCGATGGATTTGCCCGGCTACCGCAAAGACCGCCGAACTTACCAGGCGGCCAAGTGGATCCCGCAGGGCTGGAGCTGGGTGGACCCGCAAAAGGAATTCAACGCCATGAAGCTCGCGATCCGGGCGGGTCTTATGAGCCGGTCGGAGGCGATCTCCGGCAATGGCTACGACGCCGAGGACGTCGATCGT
>RGUW01000139.1 GCA_010027605.1 Synechococcaceae bacterium WB9_2_112
TGTCGCCACCCAAAAAGAGGCCCTGCGCAAGCGCTTCACCGGCATCCCCGAGCATGTCGTCAACTTCTTCCTCTACGTGGCCGAAGAAGTGCGCCAGCTGCTCAGCGTGCTGGGCGTGGCCCGGCTCGAGGACCTGATCGGCCGCAGCGAACTGTTGCAGCCGCGACGGGTGGCCCTGGCCAAGACCCAGACCCTTGATCTGAGCTGCCTGCTGGAGCCCATTGCCGCAGCGAGCGACCGTCGCTGGCTGCAGCACGACGCCCAGGCCCACGGCAATGGGCCGATTCTTGAGGATGCGCTGCTGGCCGACGCCGAGCTGATGGCCGCCATCGATGGCCACGGCCGCATCGCCCGCACCGCGTCGATCGTCAACACCGACCGCAGTGTCTGTGCCCGCATCGCCGGTGAGATCGCCGCCCGCCACGGCAACCGCGGCTTCGGCGGTCAGCTGGATCTGACCTTTGAAGGGGCCGCCGGCCAGAGCTTTGGCGCCTTCGTGATCCAGGGCATGAACGTGCGCCTGGTGGGCGAGGCCAACGATTACGTCGGCAAAGGCATCAACAGCGGCCGCATCACCGTGGTGCCCCCTGCTGCGGTGCAGGATCCCGGTGATCAGGTGATCCTGGGCAACACCTGCCTCTATGGAGCCACCGGCGGTGAACTGTTGGCCCTGGGCCGCGCGGGTGAGCGCTTTGCCGTACGCAACAGCGGTTGCCACACCGTGGTCGAGGGAGTCGGCGACCACTGCTGCGAATACATGACCGGTGGCGTCGTGGTGGTGCTGGGCAGCACCGGCCGCAATGTCGGTGCCGGCATGACCGGGGGCGTGGCCTTCATCCTGGATGACAACGGCGGTCTGGCCGAACGGGTGAATCCCGAGATCGTCGCGATCACCGCGCTCACCACCCCCGAGCAGGAAGCTGTGCTCAAGCCCCTGCTCGAAGCTCACCTGGAGGCCACCGGCAGCGCCAAGGCGGCCGCGTTACTGGCCGACTGGCCCAGCGCCAAGGGCCGTTTCAAGGTGCTGGTGCCCCCCAGCGAGAAGGCCAACATGGGCCTGGCCGAGAAGGCTGCGGCCTTGGTCTGAACCCAGCCTCAGTGCCCTGGTTCGTCAAGACCGAGACCTTCACCGAAGCATTTCGGGCCCTGCCGGGCCCTGAGCGCTCCACCGTGCTGCAGGCCCACCGTGATTGGGTGGGATCCCAGCGGTCCACCGGCCTGGCCATCGCCAGTGGCTTCCTGGTCGATGACCAGCACAAGCCCGGTGGCGGTGGCCTGCTGGTTCTGCAGGCAGGCAGCTATGCCGAGGCCCTGGCGCTGATCGAGCAGGACCCGCTGATCGCCGACGGCTGGGTCGACTGGAAGCTGCACGAATGGATCGCGGCGGCCGGTGATCTGGCGGTTGTGCCTGAGCCCTAGCGCGGGTGCTCCCGCATCAGCCGTTGCACCTCGCCGGCGTGGTAGCTGCTGCGGGTCAGGGGGCTGCTGACCACCTGCAGAAAGCCCAGCTCGTCTTCGCCGTCACGGCGGAAGCTGGCGAACTGCTCGGGCGTCACAAAGCGATCGACCGGCAGGTGCCTGGGGCCCGGCGAGAGGTACTGGCCGATGGTGACGATGTCGACGTGGTGGCGCCGCAGATCGACCAGCACCTCGTGCACCTCGGTGTCGGTTTCGCCCAGGCCCACCATCAGCCCCGATTTGGTGTAACAGCGCGGCCAGCCCTCGTGCACCCGTTGCAGAAGCTCGAGGCTGCGCGGGTAGATCGCCTGGGGCCGGGCCCGTTTGTAGAGGCGAGGCACCGTCTCAATGTTGTGGTTGAGCACATCGGGGGCGGCGGCCATCACCGCCGCCAGGGCCTCCCAGTCGCCACAGAAGTCAGGGATCAGCAGCTCGATCGTGGTCAGGGGGCTGCGTGCCCGTACCTGCGCGATGCAGGCCACAAACTGGCTGGCGCCGCCATCGGCCAGGTCGTCGCGGTTGACCGCGGTGATCACCACATGGCTCAGGCCCAGGCGCGCCACCGCCTCACCCAGGCGCTCGGGCTCGCTCGGATCGAGCGGCCGCACGCTCTTGTCGAAATCGATGTCGCAGTAGGGGCAGGCCCGGGTGCAGCCCGGTCCCATGATCAAGAAGGTGGCGGTGCCGCCGGCGAAGCACTCGCCGATGTTGGGGCAGCTGGCTTCCTGGCAGACCGTGTTGAGTTTGAGATCGAGCAGCAGGTCGGCCACGGCGCCGATGCGCTCGCGCTGCGGCGCCTTGACCCGCAGCCACTCGGGTTTGCTGGTCAGCGGCTGGCTCATCTCGGGATTGCTGGTCACCATGGGCGATCTTCTACAGTCGCTGCCATCGGGATGTAGCGCAGCTTGGTAGCGCACTTCGTTCGGGACGAAGGGGCCGCAGGTTCGAATCCTGTCATCCCGACTTTCAGCTGAGCTCGGCCCCCGGGTACCCCCGTGGTGTCACCAGCCTGCCGGCTGCGGCTCTGGTGCTGCTGTTGCCCACCAGCACCAGGGTCAGCATGTCGACCTGGGCGATCGGCAGGGTCTCCAGGGTGTGCAGGCTGACGCTCTCGTCGGGCCGGCCCAGCTGGCGGGCCAGTGCCACTGGCGTTGAGCCAGGTCGCCCCTGCAGCAGCATCGCGATGGCCCGGGCCAGCTGCCACTCGCGCCCCAGAGATCGGGGGTTGTAGAGCGCCACCACAAAGTCGCCCTGGGCTGCGGCCAAGAGTCGCCGTTCGATCACGGCCCAGGGTGTGAGCCGATCGCTCAGGCTGATCGTGCAGAAGTCGTGCATCAGCGGGGCGCCACAGCGGGCCGCTGCCAGTTGCAGGGCCGAGAGGCCCGGATGCACCGCAAAGTCGGGGCGATCGGCGTCGTCAAGCTCCAGCCAGAGTTCGAGTGCGAGGCCAGCCATGCCATAGATGCCGCTGTCGCCCGACGAGACCAGGGCCACAGGGGTCCCCTGGCAGGCCAGCTGCAGCGCCTGTTGGCAGCGTTCCCGTTCCCGGGTGAGCTGGCCGTCGAGCCGGAGTTGGTCGGGCCGGCGCAAGGGTTCCAGCAGATCCAGATACAGTCCGTAGCCGACCCAGACGGTGCAACGGCTGAGCACTTCGCGGGCTTCAGGGGTCAGCAGGCTGAGGTCGCCCGGCCCACTGCCGACCAGATGCAGAGCTCCGCGGTGGGGTGCCCACTGCTGCAGTGCTGCAGCCACCGCCAGGGTGGCAGCGCCCTGCCCCTTGGACTGCAGGATCGTTTTGGCAACACGGAGGCTGGAATGAGGACCTGCGGCCAGCAGGGCCGCCGCCTCGGCCACACTCGCCGTGCCCATTTCCCGCTCCACCACCGCAGAGGGATTGGGTACCTGCACGGGCGCCAGCCGGGGCGCACTGAACAACTTCAGCGGCCAGCCATGCCTGGCCGCTAGCTCGAGCAGGGCAGGCTCGTCGCCTTTGCGGTCGATGCTGGCCAGTCCGGCTACGGCCTCCTGGGCCAGCCCGTGAGCTTCCAGGGTCTCGGACAGCAGTCGCTCAAGCAGTTCCAGGCTTGTGTGGCGTTCGCAGCCCATGCCCAGCCACAACCGCGGAGGATGCCAGCGGCACCCAGGCCCGAGCCGTTCACTGACGACCACATCGGCACCATCGTCTGACGCTGGCGTGACCAGCATCTCCTCGGCTGCCGCGAGGCCGCGCCACGCGGTCAGGCCGCCGAACTGTTGCAACGTGACCGGTTGCCGCGCCGCCTTGTGCATCAGGGCGTTCCAGTCGCCATCCCCCCGCCGCCAGCCCCAGGCCTTTCCAAAGGCATCGAGTGCCAGCCTGCCCGTGGCGCCACTGGAGCCGGTGATCACGGCAGTGCCACCCAGTGCCGCCGCCAGCCGTTGACTCAGGGCTTCGCCACCGGCGGCATGCCCCCCCAGCAGCGGGATGGCGAAACGGCCGTTGGGATCGAGCACCACCACGGCTGGATCCACCTCTTTGCCGCGCATCAGAGGGGCGATCAGCCGGATCACCAGGCCACAGGCCGCCACCACCACAAAGGTCTCGGCTTGATGCCACTGCTGCTGCAGCACGGTGCCGGGTCCG
>RGUW01000140.1 GCA_010027605.1 Synechococcaceae bacterium WB9_2_112
CATCGGTCGCGACCGATGATCGGCATTCTCGACAATGCCGTGCTGTGGTGGGCCCTGGCCGCCTGTGGCCTCGCCCAGCTCTCCAAGCTGCTGATCGAACTGGCGGTGCACCGCCGCTGGAACCCCAGAGTGCTGATTGAAACCGGGGGCATGCCCTCGAGCCATTCGGCCCTGATGACCGGCTGCGCCGCCGGCATCGGCTGGACCCTGGGCTTTGACGGCGGCCTGTTTGCCCTGGCCGCCACCCTCAGCTTTGTGGTGCTCTACGACGCCAGCGGGGTGCGCCGCGCCGCCGGACTCACCGCCGCCCGGGTCAATGGGCTCAGCGCCAGCAGTGCTGCCGATGAGGCCCGGCCGCTCAAGGAGAACCTGGGCCACACCCGCCTCGAAGTGCTGGTGGGTAGCCTGATCGGCCCTGCAGTGGCGCTGCCGGGGCTGGTGCTGGTTGGCTCCCCCTGGCAGCTGGCGATCGGCTGGGGCCTGGTGCAACCGCTCAGTTGAGCCTCACGGCCGACCAGGAGCAGGCCGAGGCGGCCTTCGGGGCCTGGCTCGGTGCGCCTGCCGAAGGCACACCCTTTGTGCTGAGCGGCTATGCCGGCACGGGCAAGACCTTTCTGTCGATGCGGTTGTTGGCGGCGGCCGAGGCGGCGGGCCTGTGCTGGACCGTGGCTGCCCCCACCCACAAGGCGGTGGGGGTGCTGCGCCATCACCTGGAGGCCGCCGGGCTCAGACCCACCTGGTACCCGGCCACGATTCACCGGCTGCTGCGGCTCAAACTCAAGCGCCAGGGCGATCGGGAACGCTGTGAGGAAACGGCCCAGACCGCTGCCTCGCTGGAGCATCTGGGGCTAGTGCTGATCGATGAGGCCTCGATGGTCGACAGCAGCCTGCTGGAGATCACCCTGCGCTGCGCCCATGGATTCGGGACCCGGCTCGTGTTTGTGGGCGACCCGGCCCAGTTGCCGCCGGTGGGCGAGGCCTGCAGCCCGGTGTTTGCGCTCAGGCGCTGCGCGGGCGCCACGTTGTGCCAGGTGGTGCGGCACCAGGGTCCGGTGCTGCAGCTGGCGACCGGCATCCGCAACGGGTCCCTGCCGTGCAGGCGACCCGCCCCCATGGCTCCACGGCGCACAGCCAAGGGCGAGGTGGCCTGCCTGGCACCCGAACCGTGGCTCGAGGCGGCCCAGGCGGCCCTGCGGCGCAGCGTCGAGCTCGACAACCCCGACCACGCCCGCATTCTCTGCTACACCAACCGGGCACTCGAGCGCCTGGTGCCCCTGGCCCGGCGGGCCCTGCACGGCGACATGGCCGACCAGCTGCCGGTGCTGCCCGGGGAGGTGCTGATCAGCCGCAACGCCGTGATGGCCCCGGCCTGCACCGGGGGCGACGAAGCCGCCATCGCCGCAGCCGAAGAACCCGACATGGTGCTGGGCTCCAACCGGGAACTGGTGGTGCGCGATGTGCAGCCCGAGCGCCTGGATCTGGCCGATCTGGGGCTCGGCGGGGTCGATCCGGATTCAGGCCAGGCCCTGCCGCCGATCGACACCCTCAAGGCCGAAGTGGAGGCGGGCGAGACGCGGCTGTGGCTGCGGCTGCTGCCGCCGGCGGGCAGCACGGCCCGCCGCCAGCTCGACGCCGTGAGCCAGGGCCTGCGCAACCAGGCCCGCGAGGCCACCGCGGCCGGTGCCAGCAGCGAAGGCAAGGCTCTGTGGCGCCGCTTCTTTCTGTTGCGGGATGCCTTCGCGTCGCTGGGGCCCGCCGCCGTGCTCACGGTGCATCGCAGCCAGGGCAGCACCTTCGGCTCGGTGTTCATCGACGCCGATGTGTTCTGGCCCGCCGACCCCGTGCTGCGTCAGCAGCTGGTCTACGTGGCCGTGAGCCGGGCCAGCAGCAGCGTCACCCTGATGGCCGGCCCCGACGATGCCGACCTGCGCCGACGCTGGGAACGCTGGCTCAGCGCAGATCTCAGCCAAGATCTCAGCGGAGAACAGGTCAGCGCAACCTGAGGCCATCGACGCCCTGCCAGCCGAGATACAGCGCCACGGCGATCCCCATCAGACCCACCAGGACATCACCCCGCTGCAGCAGCCATTGCTTGCCCCGCTGCAGCCACGGCAGCACCCGCTCCTGACCAAGCAGCAGCAGCGCCAGCAGCGGCAGCAGCAGCAAGGTGGCACTGACCAGGCTGAACAGCAGCGTGACCAGCACCTCCTGCACGTGGCCCAGATGGGCCTCCAGCAGGGTGCCGGCGGTCTTGGCAAACAGGAACAGATCGTCGGGGCTGGCCACCTCGAGCACCGAGCTGGCGGCGACCAGCGGCAGCATCGCCATCGCACAGAACTGATCAAGGCGCGAGGCCCAGGCCGGCGGTTCGCCCCCCTGCTCGCGGCTGGCCAGCAGCTCCTTGAGGCCCAGTCCGAGCAGGGCCCCAGCCGCCAGCAGATCAAGGCCGGTGCGGTGGCTGCTGCCCTTGTCCATGGTCAGCAGCAGTCCGTGGCCCACCGAAAGCAGCAGGGTGATCGCCAGCGCGGCGGTGGCGACCCAGGCCAGCACCAGCAACCCACCCCGCCGCAGCGGGGTGGGTCCCAGGAGCAGCAGCAGCAGCAGGGCGATGTGGATCGGCGAAAAGCCGATCGCCAACGCAAAGGCCATCAGCTCGGCCAGAAGGCCGCGCAACGACGGGTCCGCTGCCGTGACAGCGGTGGCAACGGGAAGGACGAGCACCTGGATTCAGCCGAGAGGGCTATTCCAGCGCAGGATCACCCGCTGCTCGCGCTCGAATCCCAGCACACTCACCGTGGCGGTGCTGAGGGTCAGCAGGGCACCCCCTGAGGCACCGAGTCCGAGCCAGGTGCCCGCCAGCGCCCTGAGGATGTGGCCGTGGGCAACCAGCGCCACCCGCGGCACCGGCCCCAGCGCCAGGCACCGGGCGATCACCCGTTCACAGCGCTGCTGCACCTGCGCGGCCAGCTCGCCGCCGGGGCAACCGTCACGCCAGATGGTCCAGCCGGGATGCTGCTGGCGGATCTCGGCGGTGGTGATGCCTTCATAGCTGCCGTAGTCCCATTCAGACAGCTCGGGGGTGATCTGGGCCCCGGCCCCCAGACCAGCCAGCTCGGCGGTGCGCCGGGCCCGCTGCAGCGGACTCACCAGCACGGCATCGAAGGGCACGGTGCTGAGCGCCGGCGCCAGGGCAAGGGCCTCGGCCTCGCCGTCGGGCAGCAGGGGCAGATCGGTTCGCCCGGTGTGGCGCCCGTTGCGGGCCCATTCGGTGGCGCCATGGCGCAGCAGCCAGAGTTCGGCAGCGGCAGCGCTCATCGCCGGATCTCGAACCAGTCGACCCCGGTGGGGGGCACCTGGGTGGTGGCGACCCGGTGCACCTGGGCTGCAACGGGGCCCCGCTCACACCAGAGGCGCAGATCGTTGAGGCTGTGGAACGGGCCTTCGGCCTCGATCTCGACGCTGCCATCGGGGCAGTTGCGCACCCAGCCGCCCAGCTCGAGGGCCTGGGCCTCGCGCAGGGTGGCCTGGCGATAGCCGACCCCCTGCACCCGTCCAATCACCGTGAGCCGCCAGCGCTCAGAGAGGGGCTGGGGCCGCGGTTCGCCGGGCTGCAGAAAACGTCTGCCGAGGGCAGCGGCGCGGCGTTCGCGGCTGCGGCGACCAGGCGACGGGGAATCTCCGGGCATCCAGCCCAATGGAGATGAAGCCAGCTGGCGTGCACGTTTGGCGCTGTCCATCCTTCCTCGTGAAGCGAACATCCCCACCCTTCAAGCTGCCACAGACCGAAGCAACCGGCCACAGGCGGTCCCGAACGGTCGTGTTGCAGCTGCCAGCGGTGAAATTCGTGGCCGCAGCAGCGCTCACCCGCCCGAATCAGCAGCCCATCGGCCGCGGCGATCGCATCGCGGTAGCCCAGGCTCAAGGCACCGCGCTCGGCGCTGAACGGCAGCAGGCCGGCCATGGCATGCGCGTGGCCCTGGGCATCGGCCAGCTGCCGGCCCAGCAGCAGCAGGCCGCCGCATTCGGCCACCAGCGGCAGGCCGAGGGCCGCCGCCTGGCGCAGCGAGGCGAGCGACCGG
>RGUW01000015.1 GCA_010027605.1 Synechococcaceae bacterium WB9_2_112
TTGACGTTGGAGCCCGCCTTCTCGACGCCGTAGCTGACCTCCTTCGACTCCTCGTTGACCTCGTCAACGCGGCGGCCGATGAAGCGCTTCACCGAAATAGAAGGTGTTCTCGGGGTTCATGACCGCCTGGCGCTTGGCGATCTGACCGACCAGCTGATCCTGGTTCTTGGTGTAAGCCACCACCGAGGGAGTGGTCCGGAAACCCTCAGCATTGGCGATCACGGTGGGCTTGCCGCCCTCCATCACCGCCACGCAGCTGTTGGTGGTGCCGAGATCAATGCCGACGACCTTTCCCATGGGTTCCCACCTCCTGGGTGATGAATTTCTGACTCCAGGCATCCTCAACAGCCGATGCCGCTGACGGCGAGGGGTGGTTCCCGAACAGGGGCCGTACCGGCACCTACGGTTTGGGCCGATGAACCGCCCCTGAACCGTGATGGCCACCCCGATCAGCGCCCGCACCGGCCTGCTGGGGGTGCTGGGGGATCCGGTGGGGCACTCCCTGTCGCCGGCGATGCACAACGCCGCCCTGGCCGAGCTGGGGCTCGACTGGGTCTACCTGGGGCTGCCGGTGCAGGCCGGGCAGCTGGAGGCTGCGGTGCGGGGCCTGGAGGCGATCGGCTGCCGCGGGCTCAACGTGACCATCCCCCACAAGCAGGCCGTGGCCGCCCTGTGCCGCCAGCTCACCCCGCTGGCCGATCGGGTGGGGGCGGTCAACACCCTGGTGCCCCTTGAGGGCGGCGGCTGGCTCGGCACCAACACCGACGTCGAAGGGTTTCTGGCTCCCCTGCGGCAGCAACCGTGGACCGGCCGGCGGGCGGTGGTGCTGGGCAACGGGGGCAGCGCCCGCGCCGTGGTGGCGGCCCTGGTGGAGCTGGGCCTCGGCAGCATCAGCGTGGTCGGGCGCCGGGCCGAAAGCCTGGACGACTTTGCCAGCAGCTGCAGCGCCTGGGCGCCGCAGCTCACCACCCAGCCGGTGAGCCAGCTCAACCCGGACTGCACGGACCCCACCCTCATCGACCTGCTGGCCGCCGCCGACCTGGTGGTCAACACCACACCGGTGGGCATGCACAGCGCGGCAGACATGAACAGCGGCCTCTGTCCGCTGTCAGAGCAAGCCTGTGCAGCCCTGCAACCCGGCGCCACGGTCTATGACCTGATCTACGTGCCCAGGCCCACCCGGCTGCTGCGCCAGGCCAGCGCCCGGGGCTGCCGCAGCCTCGACGGGCTGACGATGCTGGTGCATCAGGGAGCCGCGGCCCTGCGGTTGTGGAGCGGGCTGACCACGGTGCCGCTGGCGACCATGACCGCCGCCGCCGAAGCCGCCCTGAGCGGGTGAACCGCCTAGCCTCGGGCGATGGTGAACCCACCCCTGTGGCAACGGCTGCTGGCCGCCGCCGCCTATCTGCTGCCCTGGACCGACGCCATCCCCTTCGGACGGTCGCTGTTCGGCCTCTGGCCCTGGCTGCAGTGGCTGGGCGTGCCCGCCCTGCCGGTGGCGCTGCTGGAGCAGATGGTCCCGTTCGGCAGCTTCGTGCTGTTCCTGGTGCTGTACCTGGCGGTGGTGCGCAACAGCCGGGTGCCCTACCTGATCCGCTTCAACATGCTGCAGGCGATCCTGCTCGACATCGTGCTGGTGGTGCTGTCGCTGATCTTCAGCGTGCTGCTGGCCCCCCTGGGGGCTGGGTTTGCGCTGCGCACGCTCAGCAACACGGTGTTTCTGGGGGCGCTGGTGCTGGTGCTGTTCGCCCTGATCGAGAGCCTGCGTGGCAAGGAAGCCGACATCCCGACCATCTCGGAAGCCGTGCGGATGCAGCTCTACTGACTGATAGGTTGGTGGATCCGTCGCTGGTGGAGCAGTCCACCGGCCCCTGCCGCAACACCTGAGGCGACCATGACGCAGCCCTATTACGAAACGATGTACATCCTTCGTCCGGACATCCCGGAGGAGGAGGTGGAGACCCACATCGCCAAGTACCGCGATGTGCTCACCGATGCCGGCGCCGAAGTGCTCGACTGCCAGATGCGTGGCAAGCGCCGCCTGGCCTACACGATCGCCAAGCACCGTGAGGGCATCTACGTGCAGCTCAACCACAACGGTGACGGTCAGCAGGTGGCCCTGCTCGAGCGTGCGATGCGCCTGTCTGAAGACGTGATCCGCTACCTGACGGTCAAGCAGGACGGCCCCATGCCCGCACCCCGTGCGCTGCCCACCGTGACCACCACCGAAGCCGCACCCCTCGAGCCCGCTGCCGTCTGAACCGGCGCCGCTAGGGTCCGGCCATGGCTTTACCCATGGATGCGGACCCGCCATCTCCTGCAGGCTCTGACCTGGAGGTGCAGCGCCAGCTTCTGGCCGAGACCCGAAGCCGGATCGCGGCCATGGAAGCGTTGCTCGAGGAGCTGCCGGCTCTGTTTGAGGCACGATTCCGCGAGCGCCTGGCGCCGCTGCTGGACCAGCAGCACCAGTTGCTCAGCGACAACGCGGCCCTGCGTCAGCAGCTGAACCAGCTGCAGGGGTCAAGGCCAGGGCGGCATCTGCGCGCCCTGGCCAGCCTGGCCCGGATGGATGCTGTGCCGCTGGATGCTGTGCCGCTCAACCCTGACGGTGGCGAGCCGCCCACAGCCGCGTCGGCAGGCCCCACACATAGATGAATCCCTCGGCAGCCCGGTGGTCGAACTGATCACCGCTGTCGTAGGTGGCCATGGCATCCACGTAGAGGCTGTCGCTGCTGGAACTGCGACCCACCACCGTGGCGTTGCCCTTGTGCAGCCTGACCCGCACGCTGCCGTTGACGCTGACCTGGGTGCGCTCGATGAACCCGTCGATGGCGTCCTTGAGCGGACCGAACCACAGGCCCTGATACACCAGGTCGGCCCACTGCTGCTCAAGCTGGCGCTTGCTGCGCAGCACATCGGACGCCAGGGTGAGGCTCTCGAGCTCCTGATGAGCCTTGATCAGCAGCAACAGCCCCGGGGTTTCGTAGATCTCACGGCTCTTGATGCCCACCACCCGGTTCTCGATCATGTCGAGGCGGCCGAAGCCGTGGCCACCGGCCAGCTCGTTGGCACGGCGGATCAGGCTCACCGGATCCAGCCGCTCCCCGTCGAGGCTGACCGGATACCCCTGCTCGAACCCGATCTCCACCACCTGGGGCTGGTCGGGAGCCGCATCAACGCTCACGGTGAGGGCATAGATCTCTTCCGGAGGCTCGACGTTGGGGTCCTCCAGCGGCCCGGCCTCGATCGAGCGGCCCAGCAGGTTGAGATCGATCGAAAAGGGTGATTTCTTGCTCACCGGTGCGGGGATGCCGCAAGCCTCGCCGTAGGCGATCGTCTGCTCGCGGCTCATGCCCCACTCGCGGGCCGGAGCCAGCACCTTGAGCTCCGGGGCGAGGGCGCCGATGGCCACGTCAAAGCGCACCTGGTCATTGCCCTTGCCGGTGCAGCCATGGGCCACCGCATCGGCCCCCACTTCGCGGGCGATCTCAACGAGGCGCCGGGCGATCAGCGGGCGGGCCAGGGCGGTGCTGAGCGGATAGCGCCCCTCGTAGAGCGCATTGGCCCGGATCGCCGGAAAGGCGAACTCGCGGATGAACGGCTCGATCAGATCACCGACGATCGACTGGCTGGCGCCTGAATCGAGGGCCTTGCGGCGAATGGGCTCGAGTTCGTCACCCTGACCCAGGTCGGCGGCGAAGGTGATCACCTCCTCCACACCCCATTCCTTGATCAGGTAAGGGATGCAGACGCTGGTGTCGACCCCGCCCGAATACGCCAGCACTGCCTTCTTGGCCCGGCCCATCGCGATTGTGTGCTCTCACTGCTGCGATTCTCCCCCGTCGCCGGTGCCACTCCCGTCGGCGCCCGGCAACGACCAGTGGCGGGCCAGCCAGAGCAGCTGCAGCAGCGGCAGACCCAGCACCAGGGCAGCCACCACTCCCGGGTTGACCGGCAGGGACCCGGGCCAGCGCTCGCCGGCGGCCACCAGCACCGTCGACAGCATCAGGCTCAGGGCCCAGAGGCGGATGAGGGAGCGGATCAGGGAACCAGCCGCCAACGCAGGGCGGCCTGCAACGGTCGACCCGAAAGCTAATCTGATTGATTGGCCCGTGCGCGGCAGTACCAGCACCATGAGCAAGCTTGCCTCCGGCGACAGCAGCCGGCTCGACAGCATCAACCCCTCGCTCACCCGCTACGGGCGCCAGGAGCCGGCGCCGGTACTGCCCCTGCGCGACGAACCCGACCTCCTGAGCTGGCTTGAGACCAGCGGCCGCCTCGTGGCCGACGAGGAGACCGCCAGCACCGAGGTGAGCACCGTCGAAGAGGAGGAGCTTTCGGCGCTCATGGGCGAAAAAGAGGATTACAACCAGAGCGACGATCAACCTGAGGAAGACTGGGAAGACTGAAGCCCGGCTCTCCTTGTCTGCAGCACCGACACCCGCGCTCCCTCATCCACGCCGGGGGGCCCTGCTGCTCGCCGTGGTGGTTCTGGGAGCCTGCCTGGGCAGCGATCTGCTGGTGGCCAACTCGCTGCTGACGCCGCCATTACTGCTGACTGCCGGCATCAGCGTGCTGGTGTGCCGCTGGGGGGTGCCCCGGCTGCGGGCCCTCAGGCTGGGCCAGGTGATCCGGCAGGAAGGCCCCCAGGCGCACCACAGCAAAGCCGGCACCCCCACCATGGGCGGCCTGCTGGTGGTGCCGGTGGGCGTGCTGGTGGGGGGGCTGATCAGCCCCGGCGACGAGCGCCTGCTGGGCCTGGCCGGCCTCACCCTGGCGACCATGGCCATCGGCGCCATCGACGACTGGACCAGCCTCACCAGGCGCACCAACACCGGCCTGAGCCCAAAGGGCAAGCTGCTGCTGCAGGCCGCCGCGGCGCTGGTGTTTCTGATCTGGGCGGCGCGCGGGGCCTGGCTGGGCGGCGCCGAAGCCGGTGATGTGGCCCTGCCGCTCGGCTGGGTGCTGCCCCTGGGCCTGCTGATCTGGCCGCTGGGGCTGTTTGTGGTGCTGGCCGAGAGCAACGCCACCAACCTCACCGACGGTCTCGATGGGCTGGCTGCCGGCTGCGGCGCGATCGTGTTCGGCGGCCTCGGACTGCAACTGATGCTCAGGGGCCACGAAGGCGACCCGGTGCTGGCGGCCTTCTGCGCCGCCATGGCCGGCTGCTGGCTGGGCTTTCTGGCCTTCAACCACAACCCGGCGCGGGTGTTCATGGGCGACACCGGCTCCCTGGCCATGGGATCAGCCCTGGCCGGGGTGGGCCTGCTCTCCAACAGCCTCTGGCCCCTGCTGCTGATGGGCGGGGTGTTTCTGGCCGAGTCGATCTCGGTGATCCTGCAGGTGTGGGTGTTCAAGGCCACCAAGGGCCCCGATGGTGTGGGCCGGCGCCTGTTTCGCATGGCACCGCTGCACCACCACTTCGAGCTGGGGGGCCTGAGCGAAGTGGCTGTGGTGCACCGCTTCTGGCTCGCAAGCCTGCTACTGGTGGTCCTGGGACTGATGCTGCTGCCGTAACCCTTCATGCCCCACTTCACCTGGAAAGACACCGGCCTGACGGCCGACTGCGCCAGCCTCGAGGCCATGGCGGCCCGCTTCGAGGAAGCGGCGGGCCTGATGCGTCGCATGGCCGGCGAAGGCTTCGTGCTCGAACGCCACAGCGGCGGCCAGCGCATCACCCACCCGGAGCCGGGCGTGTTCGAGGCCTACGGCTTCATCAATGAAGAGTCGCCGGTGCGCCAGCTGACGCTGCTGCCCTAACGGCTGCGCAGGTAGCCCACCAGCCAGACCACCACAAACGCCAGCGACGAAGCCCCCAGGTAGATGAGGGCCCATTTCTGGAACGTGGCGATGTCCCAGCCAAACAGCAGCCCCTCGGCGGCATCGCCGGCGGTGCTGAAGGCCAGGGTCAGGGCTGACAGCACGGAGGCACTGCGGCAGGATCGGCCGATTCTGACCGGCCTGCGGCGGCATGGTTGCCCCCGGTCGCCTTGCTGACTGCCATGACGCCTCCCTTCGGTTCCCTGCCCCGCACCCTGCTGCTGCTGGGCAGCGGCGAACTGGGCAAGGAGGTGGCCATCGCCGCCCAGCGCCTGGGCTGCCGGGTGATCGCCGTGGACCGCTATGCCGGCGCCCCGGCGATGCAGGTGGCCGACGCCTGTGAGGTGATCGCCATGACCGATGCCGAGGCCCTCAAGGCCGTGGTGCGGCGCCACCAGCCCGATCTGGTGATCCCCGAGATCGAGGCCCTGGCGGTCGATGCCCTGGCCGAGCTCGAGGCCGAGGGGATCACCGTGATTCCGACCGCCCGGGCCACGGCGGTCACGATGAACCGCGACCGCATCCGCGATCTGGCGGCCGGCACCCTGGGCCTGCGCACCGCCCGCTTCGCCTACGCCGCAAGCGCCGCCGAGCTGGCCGCCGCCGCCGCACCCCTGGGCTGGCCGGTGGTGGTCAAGCCCGTGATGAGCTCGAGCGGCAAGGGACAGAGCGTGGTGCAGGATCCCGAAGGCATCGCCGCCGCCTGGGAGGCCGCCCGGGCCGGGGCCCGCGGTGAGGGGGCGCGGGTGATCGTCGAGGAGTTTCTCCGGTTCGAGCTGGAGATCACCCTGCTCACCGTGAAGCAGTGGAACGGGCCCACCCTGTTCTGCCCGCCGATCGGCCACATCCAGGAGCGGGGCGACTACCAGTGCAGCTGGCAGCCGGCCGCCATGCCCGACGACGCCCTGGCGGCAGCCCAGGCCATGGCGGCCGCGGTCACCGACAACCTGGGCGGAGCCGGCCTCTTCGGCGTGGAGTTCTTTCTCTGCCGCCGGGCCGACGGCGAGACCGAGGTGGTGTTCTCAGAGCTCTCGCCGCGGCCCCATGACACCGGCCTGGTGACCCTGATGGGCCAGAACCTGAGCGAGTTCGAGCTGCACCTGCGGGCCGTGCTGGGGCTGCCGATTCCGGCGATCCGCAGCCTGGGGCCGGCCGCCAGCCGCGTGATCCTGGCCAGCACCTCGGCCACCGAACTGCACTTCGAGGGCCTGGGCGAGGCCCTGGCCGTGCCCGACACCCAGGTGCTGCTGTTCGGCAAGCCCGATGCCAGGCCCCACCGGCGCCTGGGGGTGGCCCTGGCCCGCGGCGCCAGCGAGGCCGAGGCCCGCCAGCGCGCCGATGGGGCCGCGGCGGCGGTGCGCGTCGTCGAACACATCTGAGCCGCGCCGGCAAACCATCGCCCAACCCCTGGTGCAGCGGGGTTCTGCTCCTTATGGTGCGCCGAGCAGTGTGCCCCATGACCCAGGCCCAGCCCCGCCGACCCGCCAGCCCGGGCCCCAGCCGTCGCCGCAGGCGTGAAGCGCCGCCCGTGGTCACGGACCTGGAGCAGCGCCGCCGCAGTCGACGCAGCCGCCGGCCTGAGAGCCCGGCCCGCCCGCGCAGACGCCGGCCGCTGGTGCCCTTTGCCCTGGGCATCGCCGTGGGCTACGGCCTGGCCGGCCCCCTGCCCCTGCTGGCGGGCAAGGCCCTCGCCGGTCTGTGGCCCCATGGTCACGCCATCGGCCAGCTGCTGCCGTTCGGCATCAGCGGACGGCGCATTCTGGTGATGGGCAGCGACCGCGTCAGCGACAGCACCGACGTGATGTTCACGGTGCAGATCAAGGACGGCAAGACCCAGCTCACCCAGCTGCCGCGCGACACCTACATCGAGAGCCAGCGCCACGGCGTGCTCAAGGCCAATGCCCTCTATGCCTTCGGTGGCATGGAGGCGGTGCGTCAGGACCTGCCTCCGGTGCTGGGGGGTCCGGTGGACCGCTACCTCAAGGTCAATCTGCGCGCCGTGCAGCGGGTGGCCGATGCCCTCGGCGGTGTCGAGGTCGACGTGCCGAAGCGCATGTATTACGTCGACAACAGCCAGGGTCTCTACATCGACCTCTATCCCGGCCGCCAGCTGCTCAAGGGTGAGGCCCTCGAGGGCTTCCTTCGCTACCGCCACGACGCCCTGGGCGACCTGGGGCGCATGGACCGTCAGCAACTGGTGCTGCGGGAAATCTTCCGCAAGCTGGCCAGCCCCAGCAGCCTGCCCCAGCTCCCCCAGCTGATGAAGATCGCGGGCGACGACATCAAGACCGATCTCAGCATGCTGGAGCTTGGCCACCTGATCACCGCCATGGCCGGCACCAGACTGAGCACCAGCCAGATCCCCGGGCGGCCGTTCTGGCAGAACGATCTCAGCTACTGGATGCCCAACAGCAACACCCACTACCCAGCGGGCGGTGGGCTCAGCGGCACCTAAATCAGCGGCACCTCCATCAGCGGCTCAGAAAACGGTGGTGTCTGAGTCCATCCAGCAGACCCCAGGCCTGGGGCCGGCTTGAAAAGAAGACCCGTCGGTGCTGCCGCAGGGGCTCCAGGTCGGCATCGTGATCATTGGGCACCACACCGAGGGGCAGCCCCTGCAGCAGCTCCCCATCGCCCTGGCGACTGGCCTCCACCAGAATCGACCCCAGTTCCAGGTTCCAGTTGAGGGCGGCGTAGCGCAGGGCCTCCACCTTGGAGGCGGTCAGGGGCAGCACGTCGAGATACCAGTGCTGAAACAGATGGGGCCTGGCCAGCAGACCATGGCTGCGCAGGGTCTGACGCACGACTGGCAGGATCCCCTGATCCGGCTCCGCCAGGGTGTAGCTGAGCTTGAACGGTCCCTGGTCGTCCTCCGGCTGCCGTTGCACACGGGGTTCGAGCTCTGCCATGGCCGCCGCCACCGCCTCGCGGTCCCAGCCCCGGCCGATGCGCCGCTGCCACTGGGGATCGGGATGGTCGCCCACGTGCAGTTCGCTGCCGGCCTGGGTGATCCAGAGCAGCGGATCCGGCAGGTGCAGCTCGCTGTAGCGCAGCCGTGCCGACTGGATGCCCCGGCCGGTGGTGATCGCCAGAGCAAGCTCGGGATCGCTCTGAATCTGACGACGCAGTTCAGCCATGCTGAGCGGATCGGGAGCCCCGAAGGAGCCATCGAGATCGAGTACCAGCAAGCGCTGCGGCCGCCGGGCTGGATCAAAGGGATGGCCGGGCCCGATCGGCCGGACCGGCGGCGCCGCCCGCAGCGCAGCGGTGGCCGCCGCCAGGTACTGGGTGATGTGGGCATCCCAGCTGAACGAACGGCTCACCGCCTCGATGCCGTTGTGGCTCCAGCGCCGCCAACGCTCCCGGTCGCGCAGGCTCTCCTCAAGGGCCTGCTGCAGGGCATCGAGATCCGACACATCCACCAGCTGACCGCTGGCCGTGGTCGCGAGGATGTCGCGGGGACCGCCGTCATCGGTTGCCACCAGGGGCAACCCTGAAGCGGCGGCCTCCAGCAGCGTGAGCCCGAAAGGCTCGGTGAGCGCCGGATTCACGAACACCCCTCCCAGACGGGAGGCCCAGCGGTAGATCTCCGGGATCTGGCTGCGCTGGTGCTGCTTGGGATAGGCCACCCGCCCGTAGAGGTCGTGCCGATCGACCAGCTCGAACACCTGCTGCAGCACGTCCCGCTGCTGTTTTTCAAGCTGACGCGGGTCATCGCGACTGCCCAGCACCAGCACCAGGTTGTGGTTGCTGCGCAACAGCTCGGAACGGCCGAACACCTCGACAAGCGCAGGAATGTTCTTGCGTGGATCGGGCCTGCAGATCGCCAGCAGCGGCGGCTTGGCCGGCTGCCGCAGAAACGGTTGCATCAACGCCTCGATGCCGCGCTCGGCTTCACCCTGCAGTGGTGGATGAAACAGGCGACTGTTGACTCCGGGCGGAATCACCCGAGCCCGTTCAGGCAGAAAACGGCCGTAACGGCTGTATTGCTGGTCGCGCTCCTGCGGGGTGCTGGTCACCACCAGCTGGCTGTGGGCCAGGGTCATCTCCTCGGCATCGATGCGTCTCGCCATGGCGTACTGGGCCTCGATCTGCGTGGAGTCGAGACCGGCGTGAATCAGTCGCCGGCGTTTCTCGCGCCCGAGGGAGTGACCGGTGAACACCAGTGGAAGGCCCAGACGCCGCTGCAGCAGGGCCCCCACATGACCGGCGTCGGCGTAGTGCGCATGGATCCAGTCGGGTCGACGCTCCTGAGCCCGCAGGCGCTCCACCAGGGCATCGGCCAGTTCATCGAGATGGGGCCAGAGGAGTTCCTTGCGCAGGTAACGCCGCGGCCCGAAGGGCAGTCGCACGATGCGGGCATGGGGTCCGAGGCTCTCCTCGGCCTGGGCGTAGTCGGCAGCGACCCGGCGATCGTGGATCTGACGCGTCACCACCTCCACCAGTTCAACCTCAGGCCTGACCGCCAGCGCCCGCACCAGCTGCAGCACATAGGTGGTCTGACCACCGGTATCGGGGTCGCGACCCAGCTCCAGGTCATGACCCCGAAACAGGCCGTGCAGATGCAGGTGGAGGACGTAGAGCCCCACGGCAACCCTTGAGGCGAGTGCCCCATGGCATAGCGATGGTCAGCGCGGCTGCTGCAGCGCGGCCGGTCCAGGGAACCGAACACCCGGAACCGGCGGGTCAGGCAACTCTCCTGACGCCAGTTGGGATCCGGGGGGTCGGGCCCACGACCTCAACAGCGGCTCATTGTCAGAAAACTGCAACAGGACCTGACCTAAGCCGCTTCCACCATCGGCGGATGCTGCGCCAGCACCTGCTTGAGATACCGCCCTGTATGGGAGGTGGGATGCTCCGCCACCTCTTCGGGCGTGCCACACGCCACGATCTGACCGCCCTTGTCGCCGCCTTCTGGACCCAGATCGATGATCCAGTCGGAGCAGCGGATCACGTCGAGGTTGTGCTCGATCACCAGGATCGAGTTGCCCTTGTCGACCAGGCGCTGCATCACGTCCATGAGCTTGTGCACGTCGTAGAAGCTCAGGCCCGTGGTGGGCTCGTCGATCAGATACAGGGTCTTGCCGGTGGCCCGTTTCGACAGCTCGGTGGCCAGTTTCACCCGCTGGGCCTCACCGCCGGAGAGGGTGGGCGCCGGCTGACCCAGCTTGATGTAGCCCAGGCCCACATCGACCAGGGTGCGCAGCCGGTCGGCCGCCTGGGGAATGGCCGAAAACACCTCACTGGCCTGCTCGACCGTCATCTCGAGCACGTCGGCGATGGTGAAGCCCTTGTATTTGACCTGCAACGTCTCGCGGTTGTAGCGCGCACCCTTGCAGACGTCGCACTGCACGTAGACGTCGGGCAGGAAGTTCATCTCGATGACGTTGACCCCCTGGCCGCTGCAGGCCTCACAACGGCCGCCCTTGACGTTGAAGCTGAACTGGCCCACCTGGTAGCCGCGGGCCTTGGCCTCGACGGTGGCCGCAAACACCTGGCGGATGGGGTCAAAGGCGCCGGTGTAGGTCGCCGGGTTGGAACGGGGGGTGCGGCCGATCGGCGACTGGTCGATGACGATCACCTTGTCGATCGCCTTGATGCCGCGCAGCTCCTCGAGCCCTGCGGGAAACGGCACCTTGAGTCCCAGCTGGTGCTCCAGGGCCGGGTGCAGCAACTCGTTGACCAGGGTGCTCTTGCCACTGCCGCTCACCCCGGTCACGCACACCAGCCGGCCCAGGGGGATGTCCACCGACACATCGCGCAGGTTGTTGCGCGAACAACCCTGCAACGTCAACCGGCGCGAACCGGCGCTGCGGCGTTCCGGGGGGGTGGGAATGGCACGACGACCGCTCAGGTACGCCCCGGTGAGCGAATCGTCGGCGGCGAGCAGGGTGTCGAGATCACCCTCGGCGACGATGTGGCCGCCGTGCACCCCGGCGCCCGGACCGATGTCGACGATGTGATCGGCAGCGCGGATCGTGTCTTCGTCGTGTTCGACCACGATCAGGGTGTTGCCCAGATCCCGCAGCTTGGTGAGCGTGGCCAGCAGGCGGTCGTTGTCGCGCTGGTGCAAGCCGATGCTCGGCTCATCGAGCACATACAGCACGCCCGTGAGCCCCGCGCCGATCTGGGTGGCCAGGCGGATGCGCTGGGCTTCACCACCGCTCAGGGTCATGGCAGGGCGGTCGAGACTCAGATAATCGAGCCCCACATCGAGCAGAAAGCGCAGGCGCATGCGGATCTCCCGCAGCACCAGATCGCCGATCTGGATCTGCCGCGCCGTGAGCTGGGGCTCGTTGCCCTCGCTGGCGCCCACACCCATGAGCGCCTCGATGCGCGTGAGGGTTTCGCCGACGCTCACCGCCGTGAGCTCATGAATGCGGTAGGGACCCACCCGCACCGCCAGGGCCTCGGGCTTGAGCCGCAGCCCCTGGCAACTGGCGCAGGGCACCAGCTCGAGAAACTTCTCCAGCTTCTGACGCATGGCCTCGCCGCTGGCATCGCGCAGCTGCCGCTCGAGGATCGGCAACACCCCCTCGAACGGACGCACGTAGGTCTCGCTCTTGCGGTAGCGGCTGTCGGCCTTGATCGCAATCGGCTCGCGCGAGCCGTTGAGCAGCACATCGCGCTGCTCGTCGGTCAGCTGGTTCCAGGGGGTCTTGAGCTCGAAGCCGAAGGCCTCCCCGACCGAATAGAGCAGCGAGAAGTAATAGGAATTGTCTTTTTCAGCCCAGGGCGCCACGGCGGCGTACACCGGCAGCGAAGGATCGGGGATCACCCGCTCACAGGTGAACTTGCGCAGAAAACCGATGCCGTGGCAATCGGCACAGGCGCCATAGGGGCTGTTGAACGAGAACAGCCGCGGTGACAGCTCCTCCATGACGGCGCCATGAACCGGGCAGGCGAAGTTCTCCGAATACAGCCGTTCGCGCTCAACACCCTCGGGCAGCTCTTCGCCGCTCTTGGGCACCACCTCGACCAGGGCCAGACCCTCACCCCGCTTCAGCGCCGTGCGCAGCGAGTCGGTGAGCCGCTCCTGAATGCCCTCGCGGGCCACCAGGCGATCGACCACCACCTCGATGTTGTGGGCGTGGTTTTTATCAAGCTCGATGTTGTCGGCGAGCTCGCGCACCTCACCGTTGATGCGCACCCGGGCAAAACCCTCGGCCACCAGGCCACTGAGCAGCTTGACGTGGGTGCCCTTCTTGCCACGCACCACCGGCGCCAGCAGCTGATAACGGGTGCCCTCAGGCAGTTTGAGGATCTGATCGACCATCTCGTCGATCGACTGGGGCCGGATCGAGCGCTCGCACTGGGGGCAGTGGGGTTCGCCGGCCCGGCCGAACAGCAGCCGCAGGTAGTCCTGAATCTCCGTGACCGTGCCCACGGTCGAGCGGGGGTTGTGGCTGGTCGATTTCTGGTCGATCGAGATCGCCGGCGACAGCCCTTCGATCGCATCGACATCGGGCTTGTCGACCTGGCCCAGAAACTGACGGGCATAGGCCGAGAGGCTCTCGACGTAGCGGCGCTGGCCCTCGGCAAAGATCGTGTCGAACGCCAGGGAGCTCTTGCCGCTGCCGCTGACGCCGGTGAACACCACCAGGCGGTTGCGGGGAATCGTCAGATCAACGTTCTTGAGGTTGTGCTGGCGGGCCCCCCGCACCCGGATCACATCCTCGAGCGCGCCGCCGCTGAGCACGCGACTGCCATCGAGACGGGCCGCTTTTTCGTGCAGGGTGAGAACGGGCTTGCCCTGGCTTGGCTGATCCTGACCGGTCTTGTCCTGACTCGCTGTGCTGCTCTTGGCGCGGGCCATCCAGCCGGATCGTGAACGGCTGAGTCTACGGGCGGCCTCAAACCTGCCGGGTCAGCTCCTCGCTCACCTGCCACAGGCGTGCACCCTGGACCGGGTCCAGAGCCGCCTTGGCCATGGGCACCGGCTTGGGCCACCCTTTGAGACCGCCCAGCTCACTGGGGCCGTAATGGCCGCCGGGCTCGGCCTCGGGCGCCGTGGCCGCATACAGCTGCGGCAGAGCCCCCTGGGCCGCGCTCTGGAACAGCGGACCCATGAACCGGTAGGCGAGCCGCTCGATCTGAGAGCCGTTGGCCGCCACCGAGGTGGGCTGCAGGTTGGTGCGGGCCAGGCCGGGGTGGGCAGCAGTCGAGCGCAGCTGCGGATGGCGCCGCTGCAGCTCCTGGGCAAACACCACATTGGCGAGCTTGCTCTGCCCGTAGGCCTTCCAACGGTCGTAGCGCCGCTCCCCCTGCAGGTCGTCGAAGTCGAGCTGGCCGAAGTACTGGGCCCCCGACGTGACCTGCACCACCCGCGGGCTGTCGCTGGCCAGCAAGAGCGGCAGCAGGTGCCGGGTCAGGGCGAAATGGCCGAGGTGGTTGACGCCGAACTGCAGCTCAAAGCCCTGACGCGTGAGTGTGCGCGGCGGAGCCATCACACCGGCGTTGTTGAGCAGAACGTCCAGGCGGCTGTGGCGCACCGCCAGCCGGTCGGCGGCGCGGGCGACGCTCGCGAGGTCGGCCAGATCGAGCTCGAGCAGCGCGATGCGGTCTGATGGCGCAACCGGCGAACCACCCAGACCTGTTGCCAGCTCCTGGCGCGCCTGCTCAGCCTTGGCCAGCGTGCGGCAGGCCAGCACCACCGTGGCCCCCTTGGCCAGCAGGGCGCGGACACTCTCGAAGCCGAGGCCGCTGTTGGCACCGGTGACCAGGGCGACGCGGCCGCTCAGATCGGGCATTGCCGCCTCGGTCCAGCGTTGGGGAGGGGTGCTGGGCATCGGCCAGGGCATGGATGGGCCGGCAAGGTAGCCAGTTCAGGCCGCCCGTTTGAGCAGGCTGGCCGCATAGCTGCGGGCCTCGCCCAGGTCACCGCCGGCCAGCTCGGCCAGCTCGGCCTGCCGCGCCTGAGTGTCCCGCAGGTGGGACACTCGCGTGTGGGTGATGCCACCCTCGACCACCTTGCTGACGCGGTAGTGGTGGTCGGCCGCCGCCGCCACCAGGGGCTGGTGGGTCACGCAGAACACCTGGCGCCGGGCCGCCAGTTGCTGCAGCAATTCGGCCATGGCACCGCTGACCCGGCCGCTGACGCCGCTGTCGATCTCATCGAACAGCAGGGTCACGTGCTGATCGGCCGCAGCCAGGCAGGTCTTGAGGGCCAGCAGGAAGCGCGACATCTCCCCGCCCGAGGCCACCTCGGCCAGCGGCGCCAGGGGCTGGCCCGGATTGGCCGAGAACCGGAACTGCACCGCATCGGCGCCGTCCTCAGCAGGGGCGGCCGACTCCAGCGCCACGGCGAAACGCACATGGGTCAGGCCCATGGGCCGCAATGCCGCCATCAATTGCTGCTCGAGCTGGGTGGCGGCAGCGCGGCGGGCCTCTGTGAGACGGGCATTGGCAGCATCGCGGCGAGCGCGGGCCTGGGCTTCGGCAGCCTCGAGCGCCTCGAGCGAGGCCTCACCGCCCCCGGGCGCCAGCTGCTCCCGAAGCCGATCCCGCAGGGCGATCAGGGCCGCCAGATCCTGACCGTGACGGCGCTCAAGGGCCTTGAGCTGGGCCATGCGCTCCTGCAGAACCGCCAGGCTCTCGGGATCGCTCTCGAGGCCAGCCCCATAGCGATCGAGATCGCGGGCCAGATCCTGCAGGGCCACCAGGGCCCCGCTGCAGGCCTGGGCCAGGGGGCCAGCACCAGCCGGGTCCAGAAGCGCCATCTGGCCCAGCTCCTGCTCGCAGGCCGCCAGATGCTCAAGGGCGGCCGGAGCCTCGTCGGCCCCGTCCTGCAGCCGCCCCAGCAGGGTCATCACGCCCTCCTGCAGGCGCACGCCATGGGCAAGGCGATCCTGCTCGGCCTGGAGGCGCTGGCGCTCCTGCGGATCCTGCAGATCCGCCGCCTCCAGGTCGGCCAGCAGCTGCTCCTGCTGCTGGCGTTGCTGCTGCAACTGATCCCATTGGCTGCGGGCGCCCTGCAGGGCTGCTGCCGCCTGCTTCCAGGCGAGAAAGGCCGCTGCCACGGGCTCCAAGGCCGCCGCCAGGGGTTCGCCGCCGAAGCGATCGAGCCAGCGCCGCTGCTGGCCGGGTCGCGCCAGTTGCTGGGTCTGACCCTGCACAGTGAGGTCCAGCAGCAGGGGCCGCAGCTCCTGGATCTGCTGCCGGTTGACGGCCACACCATTGAGCCGGTGGCGGCTGCTGAGACGCTCGTCGCTGAGACGCCACTCCCGACTCAGCACGATCTCGCCGTCCTCGGCCTCGAGCTCCTGGGCGGCCAGCCAGCTGGCCAGTGGCGGGGTGAGGCTGAAGCAGGCCTCGATCACGCCACGCTCGCAGCCCTGGCGCAGCAGCCGCGGCCCCGCCCCCCCCAACAGGGCATCGAGGGCATCGAGCAGGATCGATTTGCCGGCACCGGTTTCACCGGTGAGCACCGTGAAGCCGGAGGCAAAGCTGAGCTCCTGGGCCTCGATCAGGGCGATGTTCTCGAGCCGCAGACCGGTGAGCACGGCAGTCTCCGCAGGCGCAACGGTGGTCGGCCCGACCGTAGCGGCTGTGGGTTTCGTTTAGAAGGGGGACGGTGCTCCCCCTGAGCCGGCCCAGCAGACCATGGTCACAACCAGCCCAGCTGCCACCCCTGACGCCGCTTCGGAGACCGCGTCGGAGGCCACGAACCCAATCCAGCAGCACGAAATCAGCGATTTCATCGAGGCGGCAGGTCTGCTGGAGTACGACCCCGAAGCCATCACGCGCATCTATGCGGGCCATCCCGGGCGCCTGCTGAGGCGCTTCTGGCAGACCCTGGTGCCGATCGGTCTGTACCTGCTGGGGGTCGGCTTCGACTGGTTGATCCAACGGCTCAAGGATCCCGATGTCGCCCGCGCCCGCGCCAGGGAAGCGGCCGATCTGGTGGCGTCGTTGGGGCCAGCGTTCATCAAGGCCGGTCAGGCCCTCTCCACCCGGCCCGACATCGTGCCGCCGCTGCTGCTCGAGGAGCTGGCCCAGCTGCAGGACCAGCTGCCGGGCTTCGATTCGGCCCTGGCGATGGCCTGCATCGAGGAGGACCTGGGCGCTCCGGTCAGGGAGATCTATGCCCAGCTCGATCCCGAACCGATCTCGGCCGCCTCGCTGGGCCAGGTCCACCGGGGTGTGCTCAAAAACGGCGACCACGTGGCCGTCAAGGTGCAACGGCCCGGCCTGCGCGAGCAGATCACCCTCGATCTGTACATCGTGCGCAACATCGCCGCCTGGCTCAACCGCAACGTGGGCCTGATCCGCAGTGACCTGGTGGCCCTGATCGACGAACTGGGCCGGCGGGTGTTCGAAGAGATGGACTACTGCAACGAGGCCAGCAACGCCGAACGCTTTGCGGCCCTGCACGCCCACAACCCCCGCATTGCTGTGCCGCGCATCCACCGCGAGGCCACCAGCCGGCGGGTGCTCACGATGGAGTGGATCGACGGCGTCAAGCTCACCAACCTCGAGGCGGTCAGGCAGCTGGGTTTCGATCCCGACGACATGGTGCAGGTGGGTGTCGACTGCAGCCTGCAGCAATTGCTGGAGCACGGCTTCTTCCACGCTGACCCCCACCCCGGCAACCTGCTGGCCCTGGCCGACGGCCGCCTGGCCTACCTCGATTTCGGCATGATGAGCGAGGTGACCCGCGAGTCGCGCACCGGCCTGATCCAGGCGGTGGTGCACCTCGTCAACCGCAATTTTTCCAAGCTCTCCAAGGATTTCGTCAGCCTGGGGTTTCTGGCCGAAGACGTGAACCTCGAGCCGATCGTGCCGGCCTTCGAAACGGTGTTCGGCCAGGCCCTCGAACAGGGGGTGAGCCGCATGGACTTCAAGGCCGTCACCGATGACCTGAGCGGGGTGATGTACCGCTTCCCCTTCAGGGTTCCCCCGTACTACGCCCTGATCATTCGCTCGCTGGTGACCCTGGAAGGCATCGCCCTGAGCGTGGATCCTGACTTCAAGATCCTGGGGGCCGCCTATCCCTACTTTGCGCGGCGGCTCATGGAAGACCCCGACCCATCCCTGCGCCAGAGCCTCAAGGAGATGCTGTTTGACGGCGAGATCTTCCGCTGGCAGCGGCTCGACAACCTCGTCGCCAGCGCGGCCCAGGGCAGCCAACTCGATCTTGAAGGGCTGCTCGACCAGGTGATCAGCTTCCTGTTTTCCGACAACGGCGGTCTGCTGCGCAGCCAACTGGTCGACGCCGCCGTGGAGAACCTCGACGGCCTCGCCTGGCAGACCACGCTGAACCTGAGCCGCAGACTGCCGGCTCGCCTGCAGGCCCTGCAGCCTCCGGGCCTGCGGCGGCAGGTTCAGGAGCTGGAAGCCGGCGAGATCGACCAGCTGCTGGATCTCGAACCGATCCGTCAGCTGCTGCGCATACTTCAGACGCTGCCGGGCTTTGACCCCCAGATGCTGATCAGTCGATTGCCGCGGCTGCTGGCCGAACCGGGATTGCGCCGCATGGGACGCGACCTGGCCAGGGGTCTGGCCGAACGCAGCCTGGTGCGGCTGCTTCGCGATGTGCTGGTGGCGACACCACCTGGGCGGGCCATGCAACCGGCCTAGATTCGGGGCTCCTGAGGCGACGGTCGGTGGTGGGCAGATTGAATCTTCGGCGCCGGGTTCTGGGTGCCGGACTGGCCGTGCTCACTCTGGCGCCGGTCATCCAGACGATGCCGGCCGGGGCCGCCGAAAACCTGGTGTTCGTGACCGGCGGTTTTCGCCGCTCGATCGCCGTCGCCGACCTCGAATACCTGGCAGAAACCGGCCAGGCCCGGGGATTGCTGGCCGATGTGCTGGCCCTCAGCAAACAGAACCCGGCCACGGTCGCCAAGCTGCTGAAGGGATCGATCTCCCTGCCGGTCACCCTGGTGAGCCGTCTGCTCAACACCCGCATCGGCGAAGCCCTGTTGCTGCGGATCGGTCAGGTCATCTTTCCGCTCTATGCCGCCGAACAGAGCGTGGCGGCCCTGCGCGCCGGGCTGGTTCTGGGGGTTGTTGAAGGCAAGGGGTCGCTCTCGCCGATCGCGTTCTTCAAGGCCTATCCGACCAGGGAGATGGAAGTGAGCATCCCGGCGCTGCTCAGCCTGATCAACAAGGCGAGCTCCATCACGGATCTGGTGCGCTACTTCTCGGAATCTCCGCTCGATGGCCTCAAGGGCAGTGAACCGATGGCCAATCCGAATCGATCAGCAACTCGCTAGGCCAATCGCTTGGCGAACCGAGAGGCCAATCGCTGAGGCCATCGCCAAAGAGCCGCGCCGTAGATTCGCCCCAGTCCTCCCTGCTGTGCCGTGCCCCTGCTCCGATCCCTGCGGATGTTGGGCACAAAGCGGGTGCATCAGGACTGGCCCGGTCTGATCGAGGCCTACCGCCGCTGGTTGCCCGTCAGCAGCGCCACCCCGGTGATCACCCTGCGCGAAGGGGCGACACCGCTGATCCCCGCGCCCTGCGTGGCCGAGCGCATCGGCAAGGGTGTCAGGGTCTTTCTCAAATACGACGGTCTCAATCCCACCGGCTCCTTCAAGGACCGCGGCATGACCATGGCCATCAGCAAGGCCAGGGAAGCGGGTTCGGAAGCGGTCATCTGCGCCAGCACCGGCAACACCTCGGCAGCGGCGGCGGCCTATGCCCGCAGAGGTGGCATGCGCGCCTTCGTGCTGATTCCCGATGGCTATGTCGCCCAGGGAAAACTGGCCCAGGCCCTGCTCTACGGCGCCGAAGTGATCGCCATCAAGGGCAACTTCGACAAGGCCCTGGCCATCGTGCAGGAGGTGGCCAATCAGTACCCGATCACCCTGGTGAATTCGGTCAACCCCTACCGCTTGCAGGGGCAGAAGACGGCTGCCTTCGAAGTGATCGACGCCCTGGGGGAAGCACCCGACTGGCTGTGCATTCCGGTTGGCAATGCGGGCAACATCAGCGCCTACTGGATGGGATTCAACGAATACCGACAGGCCGGGCGCAGCCGCCGGTTGCCCCGCATGATGGGCTTTCAGGCGGCGGGTTCAGCGCCCCTGGTGCTGGGGCACAGCGTCGAACACCCCGACACGATCGCCACAGCGATCCGCATCGGCAACCCGGTGAACCGTGACAACGCCCTGCGGGTGCGCAGCGAAAGCAACGGCGACTTCATGGCCGTGACCGATGCCGAGATCATCGAGGCCTACAAGCTGCTGGGCAGTGGTGAGGGCGTCTTCTGCGAACCGGCCAGCGCCGCATCGGTGGCCGGCCTGCTCAAGCGCAGGGACGAAGTGCCGGCCGGTGCCACGGTGGTCTGCGTGCTCACCGGCAACGGTCTCAAGGACCCCAGCACCGCGATTGAACACAACGACGCCCGGTTCCACACCGGTCTCGAAGCCGACACGGCCACGGTGGCCAGGGTGATGGGCTTCTGAAGCTGCCAACCGGTTGACCAACCGGACAGAGAAAAGCTGCGGAAAACAGCCCGGGAATCGTGGGTCGACCTGTGCACACAGCGCTCCGTTGGCCTGGCCGCGTTTTCCCAGGCTCCTGGAAACGGTGGAAAACCGATGGTTTTACCCAATCGGCTCAGGCGAATCCCCAGCCTTCCATGGCACAGAACCGTTGAACGGCAAGGGATCTGGCGGCTTTCCCCCGGTTTCCCCAGGCCCTGCTACGACGGATTCTTCGATTGATTGCAGGTCATCCAAAAGAACCAGACCGGTCGGAATTCAGCACGTTGCGCAACGGGGCAGGCTGTGGAAGCGTGGGGAGCCCACCGGGCCATGCCCCTTCCTCTCACCATGAAGCTGGTCTGCTCCCAGTCAGAACTCAGTTCAGGCCTGCAACTGGTGAGCCGAGCCGTCGCCGCCAGGCCCACCCATCCGGTGCTCGCCAATGTGCTGTTGACGGCCGATGCCGGGACGGGGCGCCTGAGCCTGACAGGCTTTGACCTGAGCCTGGGCATCCAGACGAGCATCGCCGCCACCGTTGAGGTGAGCGGGGCGATCACATTGCCGGCGCGTCTCTTTGCTGAGATCGTCAGCCGTCTGGCGGCCGACAGTCCGATCACCCTCGACTGCGCCGACGGTGCCGAGCAGCTGCAGCTCACCAGCCTCTCGGGCAGCTACCAGATGCGTGGCATGCCGGCCGACGATTTTCCCGATCTGCCGTTGGTGCAGACCGGGGTGCCGATCAGGCTCGAAGCCCAGGACCTGATCCAGGGATTGCGGGCCACCCTGTTTGCCAGCAGTGGCGACGAGTCGAAACAGCTGCTCACGGGGGTGCATCTGCAGCTCGATGCCGAGGGCCTCGAATGTGCCGCCACCGATGGCCACCGCCTGGCCGTGCTGCGTCTGGCCCACGCCCAGGCCGCTGGTGAACCCTTTGCCGTCACGGTGCCGGCCCGCTCCCTGCGCGAGCTGGAGCGGCTGCTGTCGGGGCGCTCCAGCGAGGAACCCCTCAGCCTGTTCTGCGATCGGGGGCAGGTGGTCTTTCTCTGGGCTGATCAGGTGCTCACCAGCCGCAGCCTCGATGGGGCCTACCCCAAATACCGCCAGCTCATTCCGGAGAGCTTCAATCGCCGCATTCAGCTCGACCGTCGCGGCCTGATCGCCTCCCTCGAGCGGGTGGCCGTGCTGGCCGACCAGCACAACAACGTGGTCAAGCTGAGCGTTGATCCCGCCGCCGCCCAGGTGCAGATCAGTGCCGACGCCCAGGATGTGGGCAGTGGTTCCGAAGCCCTCGGGGCGCAGATCAGTGGTGAGGCGATCCAGATCGCCTTCAACGTGCGCTACCTGCTCGATGGGCTCAAGGCCATGGCCGGTGACCAGATCGTGCTGAGCTGCAACGGTCCGACCACTCCGGCGGTGCTGACGCTGGCCGAGGACCCCCAGTTCACCTACCTGGTGATGCCCGTGCAGATCCGTCAGTGAGTGTCAGGTGAGCCTGCCTGAACAACTGCTGCTGAGCGATCTTCTGCGTCGCCGTGTCCGCTGCGACCAGGGCATCGACCATGGCGCCGGCACGGTGGCCTGGATGCATCCACCGGTCCATCGTCTGCTGGGCTGGGTCAGCCGTCCCTCGGCCTTTGGAACCAGGCGCGAGGTCTGGCGTCTGAACCAATTGCGGGGACTGGGAGAGTTGGAAGCCCTGGTCAAGGGTGACCCCGCGCCTACCGATCAGGACACGATCGAACGCTTGCCGACCCTGCTGCAGGCCGCCCTGTTGGGCCATCGCGACCAGGCCCTGGGCACGGTGGTTGATGCGGCCGTGGATCTCTCGACCGGTGCCATCCGTCACTACCTGATCAGTCGCAGCGATCCGCGTCTGCCGGGCAGCAGTCGCTGGCGTCTGAGTCCCGAGCGCATCAACGATCAGGGTCCCGGTCAGGTGTTCACCAGCCTGCAGGAGCTTGATGATCTGCCGCTGGCCCGGGCCAGCGTGCGCCAGGAACTGCTGCGCCGCTCCCGTCGCTGGCGCGATCAGGTCCAGGATCTGGGTGATCGCTTCGAACAACGGGTCGAGGGCTGGCTGGAGGAGCCGCCCTGGCCGGAGCCGAACGCCGACGGATCCCCGGCTGCAGATGCCGAGGGCTGGTCTTCGGGTCCTGAACCGTGGGACGACCAGGGTTGGGATCGGCAGCGGCGTGCACCCCGTTCAGGGGCACCGGCGTCCCACGACGACCCCTGGATCTGATACTGGAGGGCTGACGCCACGCCGCTGTGCCTTCGTCTGCGCCCCAGCCCGACTATCCCCTGGCCGAGGCCCTGAAGAAGGAGAACCTCAGCCAGGCCGACTACGACGAGATCTGCCGGCGCCTGGGCCGGGCCCCCAACCGGGCCGAACTCGGCATGTTCGGGGTCATGTGGTCCGAGCACTGCTGCTACCGCAACAGCCGGCCGCTGCTCTCGGGCTTTCCCACCAGCGGGCCGCGCATTCTTGTGGGCCCGGGCGAAAACGCCGGTGTGGTCGATCTGGGTGAGGGCCAGCGTCTGGCCTTCAAGATCGAAAGCCACAACCACCCCTCGGCGGTCGAGCCGTTTCAGGGGGCTGCCACGGGCGTGGGCGGCATCCTGCGCGACATCTTCACCATGGGTGCCCGGCCGATCGCCCTGCTCAACGCCCTGCGCTTTGGGCCCCTTGAAGACGAGCGCAACGTGGGCCTGATGGAGGGAGTCGTCGCCGGCATCGCCCACTACGGCAACTGCGTGGGTGTGCCCACCGTGGGCGGCGAGGTGGCGTTTGACCCCAGCTACAGCGGCAACCCCCTGGTCAACGCCATGGCCCTGGGGCTCATGGAGACCGAGGAGATCGTCTGCTCCGGCGCCGAGGGCGTCGGTTATCCGGTGGTCTACGTGGGCAGCACCACCGGCCGCGATGGCATGGGTGGGGCCAGCTTCGCCAGTGCCGAGCTCAGCGAGGCGTCACTGGACGACCGGCCCGCCGTGCAGGTGGGCGATCCGTTTCTGGAGAAGGGCCTGATCGAGGCCTGCCTCGAAGCGTTCCAGACCGGTGACGTGGTCGCCGCCCAGGACATGGGCGCCGCCGGCCTCACCTGCAGCTGCTCCGAAATGGCGGCCAAGGGGGGCCTGGGCATCGAGCTCGATCTCGACCGGGTTCCGGCCCGGGAGCAGGGCATGACCCCCTACGAGTTCCTGCTGTCGGAGTCCCAGGAGCGCATGCTGTTCGTGGTCAGGCCGGGCCGCGAAGAGGCGCTGATGGCCCGCTTCAGCCGCTGGGGGCTGCAGGCGGCCGTGGTCGGTCGCGTGCTGCAGGAGAACGTCGTGCGGGTGCTGCAGCACGGTCAGGTGGCCGCCGAGGTGCCCGCCAGCGCCCTGGCCGACGACACCCCCATCAACCACCACGAACTGCTGGCCGAGCCCCCGGCCGCCATTCAGGCCCACTGGCGCTGGTGTGAGGCCGATCTGCCCGCCGTCGGCCCCGCGGGCATCACCCCGGCCGCCGGCCCCAGGGCTGGTCAGCCCATGAGCTGGAACACGGCCCTGCTGGCCCTGCTCGACGATCCCACCATCGCCTCCAAACGCTGGGTCTATCGCCAGTACGACCATCAGGTGCAGGCCAACACGGTGGTGCCCCCCGGCGGGGCCGACGCGGCCGTGGTGCGGTTGCGCCCCCAGCGGGGTGAGGGATCCCTCAGCACCAACCATCGGGGGGTGGCCGCGGTGGTCGACTGCCCCAACCGCTGGGTGGCCCTGGATCCCGAGCGGGGCGGCATGGCCGCGGTCGCTGAAGCCGCCCGCAATCTCAGCTGTGTCGGTGCCGAGCCGCTGGCGATCACCGACAACCTCAATTTCCCTTCGCCAGACACGGCCACCGGCTACTGGCAGCTGGCGATGGCCTGCCGCGGCCTCTCGGCCGCCTGCACGGCCCTGGAGACCCCGGTCACCGGCGGCAACGTCTCGCTGTACAACGAGACCCGCCTGCCCGACGGCACCATGCAGCCGATTCACCCCACCCCGGTCGTGGGCATGGTGGGTCTGGTGCACGACCTGGGTCGCCTCTGTGGTCTGGCCTGGCGCCAGCCGGGTGATGCCATCTGGCTGCTGGGGGTGCCGCTCGACGAGGTCGCCGATCCCCGCGTCAGCCTGGCGGGCAGCAGCTATCTCGAGCGCATCCATGGAGCCGTCACCGGGCGGCCACCACTGATCGATCTGGCGCTCGAGGGTCAGCTGCAGGCGTTCCTGCGCACCGCCATTGCCCAGGGGCTGGTGGCATCGGCCCACGACCTCAGCGATGGCGGTCTGGCGGTGGCCGCGGCCGAATGCTGCATCGCCTCGGGTCTGGGTGCCCATCTCGACTGTGGGATGGCCGAACAGACGCGGTTGGATCGCGTGCTGTTCGCCGAAGGCGGCGCCCGCATCCTGGTGAGTGTGTCGGGTGCGGCCGCGGCTGCCTGGCAGCAGGCCCTGGATCAGGCGGCTGACGCGGTGAGGGGTTCGCTGCCGGCCACCAGGCTGGGGCTGGTCACGGCTGAACCGGTGTTGCAGATCTCGGTCGCCTCGGGGCCGGTGGTGCAGCAGGCCGTGGCCGACCTGGCTGACACCTTCGAGCAGGCGCTGCCCCGCCGCCTGGGCAGCGGAATTCCGCCGACAGCCTGATGCAGAATGAGACCCGTTGGATGACTCGGTGCTCAGTGGACGACGTTCTGCCTCCGTCCACCGACGAACAGGACCGTCCCGATAAACCCGAAGAAGCCTGCGGCGTGTTCGCCGTTCTGGCACCCGGACAGCCGGTTGCCAATCTCAGTTACTTCGGTCTCTACGCCCTGCAGCACCGGGGTCAGGAATCGGCCGGTATCGCCGTTTTTGACGACCGCCATCAGGTGCGCCTCCACAAGGACATGGGCCTGGTGTCCCAGGTCTTCGACCAGTCGGTGCTGGAGCGTCTGGTCGGTGATCTGGCCATCGGCCATAACCGCTATTCGACGACCGGCAGCAGCAAGGTCTGCAATGCCCAGCCCGTTCTGCTGATGACCCGGCTCGGGGCGCTGGCCCTCGCCCACAACGGCAATCTGGTCAATGCCGCCGAGCTGCGCCAGTCCCTGCTCGAGCACACCGATCAGTTCAACTCCACCACCGATTCAGAGCTGATCGCCTTTGCCATTCAGCAGGAGGTCAACCAAGGCCTCGACTGGGATGGTGCCATTCGCGCCGCCGCCGCCCGCTGCCGCGGTGCCTTCAGCCTGGTGATCGGCACGCCGGTCGGTCTGTTTGCCCTGCGCGATGGCCATGGCATCCGGCCCCTGGTGTTCGGCCATCTGGGTGAGAGCGACCAGGCCCAGTGGGTGGTGAGCAGCGAAACCTGTGGCCTCGACATCATCGGCGCCAGCTACGACGATGATGTTCAGCCCGGTGAGCTGGTCCATTTCAGGACCGGCGATGCCAGCGTTCAGCGCGACCGCTGGTGCAGCGAACCCGCCAAGCTGTGCGTGTTCGAGATGATCTATTTCGCCCGCCCCGACAGCCGCTTCTTCGGCGAATCGCTGTACAGCTATCGGGTTCGCATCGGTGAGGCCCTGGCGCGTGAAACCCCGGTGGAGGCCGACATCGTCATCGGCGTTCCCGATTCGGGCATTCCGGCGGCGATCGGCTATTCCCAGGAGAGCGGCATTCCTTTTGCCGACGGCCTCATCAAGAACCGCTACGTGGGCCGCACCTTCATTCAGCCCACCCAGGCGATGCGCGAGGCGGGCATCCGCGTCAAGCTCAACCCCCTGCCCGACGTGCTCGCCGGCAAGCGGGTGGTGGTGATCGACGA
>RGUW01000141.1 GCA_010027605.1 Synechococcaceae bacterium WB9_2_112
CTCAGGGGGTGCATGAACCCGCCTGGTGCGCCACCACCGGCAAGGCCATGGGCGTGGGCCGGTGAAGCAAGGATCAGGGTTCAGGATTGGTGCGGGCCAGGCATCTCACTTACTGCTCTCTTGATCAGCCTGGCTGTGTGATCGAGCAGCGCTATTTCCCCGCCCATGGCCAGGCTGGACGGTTCGTGAGACATCTGATGCTCCATGGCTGGAGCATCTGCGAGTCAACGTCTGACGGGCTTCTGCGCCTGGGTCGTTGACCCTGGGTCAGGCTTGGACGCCCCCGTTCAGCACAGCGAGCGACCCCAGGGCCAGCAGGCCTCCAAGCGCCAGAAACGCGATGGCTGCCCTGCGGGTCCAGCTCAGCGGGAGCCGCTTGAGCAGCAGGGTGCTGCCTCCGCACAGCAGCACCGAGCTGGCGAGGGCACCTGTCCACCACAGCAGGGTGTTGCCGTCGTGGGGTGCCTCCAGGCCGTGGAGCATGGCGTGGATCGCCACACCCAGGGCCACCACGCCGCCGCTGATGTTGGTCAGCAGGCGAGGACTGTTGCTCCAGCGCAGGCGACCGGCAGCCAGGGTCAGGCCGGCCACGGCCGAGATCGACAACGCGGCCAGCAGTTCGGCAGCGGGCAGGCTCCAGCCGGTCAGGCCGATGCCGGCACCGATCACAGCGCCGGCCAGGGCCCAGAGCAGCAGCTGTGCCGAAATGAACGAGGCCGCCGTGCCGACCGTCATCAGCATCACCACGTGATCCAGGCCGCTCAGGGGGTGCATGAACCCGCCTGGTGCGCCACCACCGGCAAGGCCATGGGCGTGGGCCGGTGAAGCAAGGATCAGGGCTGCTCCTGCAGCAAGGGCGATCAGTGGGGCGGTCTGGCGGGTCATGAATGGCCTCGGTCGTTGCCGAGCACGAAAGGGCGGGCAGGCAAGGAAACCCTTGACCCCACTATGCCTTCATTTCGAAAGCGGCTTGTTCACCAGGAGCACAATGCCGTTTCGCTGAACCAGTTCGGCAGCGCTTCGAACGTGGCGGCGTTCTTCTCGTTTTCGCGCGCTTCGACCCGCCAGCAGCAGGCACGGCCCCCCTCCCGGGATTGCAGCAGGGTGTTGGCCCAGCCCCAGACCAGCGCGGCGCTGGCTTCCATGCCCACGTTGTCCATCACCCGCAGATCCAGAGCACCCTGGGCATGCAGCTCGCGCCAGGTGCTCAGCAGCGGGTCGTCGGCGCTGGCCAGGAAAGTGTGATCAAACTGCGCGGCAAGCTGGGCCTCGAGCTCCTTGAGGCTCGAGAAATCGACCACGAAGCCACAGCCGTCGAGCTGGTGGGCCTGAAACCACAGGGTGAAGCTGCGGCTGTAGCCATGCACAAAGCGGCAGTGGCCCGGATGCTGCCACTGGCGGTGGGTGCAGGGGTAACCGCTGAAGGTCTTGGTGCAGCTGTAGGCGGCGGTCATGGCCTGGGCGCAGGGGGGCTCCTGCGGGAGGATCGGGGCAGCGGGACATGGCGCCCTTGACTTCATCATTTCAGGCACCCGACGGGGCTGCGGCCCGACAGCTGCTGTCGGCCCTGCGCTTCAACGACGCCGGGCTGATCCCGGCCGTCGCCCAGGACTGGCTGGATGGGGCCGTTCTCATGGTCGCCTGGATGAACCGGGAGGCGATCGAGCGCACGCTTGAGACCGGCGAGGTGCACTACTGGAGCCGCTCCCGCACCGAGCTGTGGCACAAGGGGGCCACCAGCGGCCACACCCAGCGCCTGCGAGGGCTGCGTTACGACTGCGACGCCGATGTGCTGCTGCTCACGATCGAGCAGCGCGGTGATGTGGCCTGCCACACCGGCGCCCGCAGTTGCTTCTACGACGAGGGGCCCGAGCCCTCGGCCGGTGGGGCGGCAGCGGCGCCGCCCCCGGCCGATGTCTGCACCGAGCTCATGCGCGTCATTGAGGGACGCCGCGACCAGCCCGAACCGGGCAGCTACACCAACAGGCTGCTCGAGGGGGGCGACAACCGCATCCTCAAGAAGATCGGTGAGGAGAGCGCCGAATTTGTGATGGCGTGCAAGGACAACAACCCTGCCGAGATCGCCGGCGAGGCGGCCGACATCGTGTTTCATCTGCAGGTGGCCCTGGCCCACCACGGCGTCAGCTGGAGGGCGGTGCAGCAGGTGTTGGCGGAGCGCCGGGGGGCACCCCGACGCTCCTGATGGGCTCAGCCCTGGGCGCGGGTGCTCAGCATCGCCAAGGCGGTCCACACCACAAAGCCGGTGAGCACGAACCCGCCGCTGGCCACAAACCAGCGCCAGGCGTTCTGCACCGCCGGGGTGGGCTGGCCCGCCAGCCAGGCGGGCTGGGGCCAGCCACCGCTGGGGGCCCAGCCGGTGCCGCGACCGGCGGGGGCGCGGCGGGCCATGGCCTCACGCCAGTAGGCGTCATAGCGGGGTGCCTGCTGGTTGAACGGCATGGTGCCCACGGCCTGGCCGGCGAGCTTGCGGGAGCGCTGGTAAGGCACCAGATCCTCGCCGAAGGTTGTGAGGTACTCGTTCGAGTCGAGCAGGGCGTCGATGAAGCCAGGCAGGCCCTTCTGGGCGATCACGATCGACCAGGCGATGCGCTCGGCATCACCGTGCACGGGGCGGCCCAAGACCCGCCCCACCACCTGCTCGACCACCCGGTAGTTGCTGTTGCAGCGGTAGAAATCGCTGCGGAACTTGTCCGACTTCAGCAGGGCGCGAATGAACTCGCGGGTGCTGATCTGGCCGCAGCGCAGCTGCGACTCCAGCACCGCATCGCGGTCGACCTTGAAGGCGTGGAAGAAGATCTGCCGGTAGGCCTGCTCGATCAGGTCATCGGCGCCGGCCCGGTCGCGCTGCAGCGCAAACCGGCCGTTCTGGCGAACGGTCTCCTCACTGGCGACGAGAAAGTTGCTGACGCGGGCGTTGTTGGTCAGCGGGCGGGTGGCCAGAACGGGCAGGGCCATGGAGCTCGGGGCTTGCAAAGGCTGAAAGGTATGGCCAATGCCGCCTCCAAGGGTTGTGATCGGCGGAAGTCACAAGCAACGTCACGGCTCGCAACACCTCGCAATCTTGGCTGCCGTGGCCTGGGCCCCTAGCCTGGGGGGATGGGTGAAACGATTCTCGAAGTCAGCCACCTGAGCGTGCGTCAGGGCGGCCTGCTGGCCGTTGAAGACGTCAGCTTTGCGCTGGCCCCCGAGACCGACACCGCGCTGGTGGGCCCCAACGGTGCCGGTAAGAGTTCCCTGGTGCAGGCCCTGCTGGGCCTGATCCCGCATCAGGGCGGCAGCGTCAGGCTGCTGGGCCATGCCCTCGGCCCCCGGGGCCAGTTGCCGGCGGCGGTGCGCGACCAGATCGCCTATCTGCCCCAGCGGTTTGCACCGCGGGGCCGCATCCCCCTGAGTGTGGCCGAATTTGTGGCCCTGGGCGGTGCGCCGGCAACCGGCCGGCGTGAAGCAGTGCAACGCGCCCTCGCGCTCTGCGCCTGCCAGGGGCTGGAGCGGCGGCTGCTCAGCGAGCTGTCGGCCGGTCAGCTCAAGCGGGTGCTGCTGGCCTTCTGTGTGGTGCGGCCGCGGCGGTTGCTGGTGCTCGATGAGGCCCAGGCCGGTCTTGATGCCCCGTCGGCGGAGCAGTTCCACAACCTCCTGTTTGACCTGCGCCGCAGCCAGGGATGGACGATCCTGCAGGTCTCCCACGATCTCGACATGGTCCGGCGCAGTTGCGATCGGGTGCTGTGCCTCAACCGCAGCCTGCGCTGTGCGGGTGCTCCTGACCATGCCCTGAGCCCGGGTCAGCTCGCGCGGCTGTACGGGCCCCACTTCGCCCCCTACCGCCACCAGCACGAGCCGGCGGCGCAGCCATGAGTCCCGATGCTCCGGCGCTGTTGGTGCTGCTGGGGCTTCCCTTCATGCAGCGGGCCCTGTTGGCGGGGCTGCTCACCGGAGCTCTGGGAGGTCTGCTCGGCAGCGTCGCGGTGCTGCGGCAGATGGCGTTCTTCAGCGATGCGCTGGGGCATGCCTCGCTGCTGGGCCTGACCCTGG
>RGUW01000142.1 GCA_010027605.1 Synechococcaceae bacterium WB9_2_112
TCAAAGTCGTAGAACTCCTGGCCGCGCCGAAGCTGCAGGCCCTGGAAACCCTTGGTCGGGTCATAGTCGAGGCGAGCGACTTGGCCATTGGGCACCAGCGGCTTGAGGTAATCGCCGATAGCTCGGGCCAAGGGCTCGCTGTAGCGGCTGGACAGATTTGCTTGGGCTTCCTGGAATAGCTCGCGCAGCAACTGTTGCGCTTCGGTGAGCCGCACGAGCTGACGGTGATCGGCCTCGGCGGTTTCCACCTGGAGGCGCGCACGCTCAACCGCCGCGAAGGGGTCGTCGCCGCTGATCGTGTCGCAGCGTTGTTTGGCCGCCCCGCGCTGATCCAGCAGTTGCTCTTGCTTGCGTTGAAGGGATTCAATCTGCTCCTGAAGACGCTCCTGCTCGCCTACGGCGTCCCCGCTGTTGAGGGCTGCACGATCAGCCTGCAGTTGGCTCAGTTCAGCCTCCGCCTGCTGGCGTGCCTGCGCCTCAGAGGCGAGCTTGCCTGCCACGGCCTCGCGGTTTCCCTGCTGGCTGATCAGCTGCTCAAGGCGTTGCCGGCGGTCGCTGAGTTCAGCCTGCACAACCTTGATCTCGCTCGCCTCGCTGATCCGCTGTTTCTGGAACTCCTGGAGGGCTGAACGGGCGGCCTCCAGCTCGGTGTCTGCAGCGCCCACGGCTGCGCTGGTGTGTTTGCTGGTGGCGTTGATCTGCTGCAACAGCGCCTGCAGCGCACTGAGGGCCTGGGGTAGGGGCTGCTCCTGCTCCATCGCCAGACGCACCGCCTCCAGCTCCTGCAGCTCGGCAGCGAGGTCAGCGAGGCGCTGCCGCAGGGCATCTTGCTGTCGTGTCAGCTCGCTGAGATCGGCTGGCATAGCACCCAACCCTGCCAGCTGCTGTTCCAGCGCAGTGCGCTGCTCCAGGAGTTCATCGGCTGCCGCCACGCTGGCGACTTGGAGTGCACTGAGCCGCGTTGCCAGCTGCTCTTTGGCGCTCTGCACGGTGTGCTCCAGATCCTCAAGCGCCTGGCCACCACCTGGGGCGATCTCCAGTACAACGGCATCACCCACCTGCAGCTGGAACACCGAGCTGAGCCGCTGCTGATCGCCCACCTGCAGGGGTTGGCCGTCGAGGCGAACGGGCTGGTCGGCCTTGAGGAGCTTCACCCCGGCGGCCATCGCCTCCTGGCGGGTCTGAGCGTCGCGCAGCTGTTGCTCCAGCTCGCGCAGCTCCTGAAGCGCTTGCTTGGTGATGCTGGGCAATCCAGCCAGCTGTTGATCCAGGGACTGCCGCAGCGCGGTGTCCTGCTGCAGCTTGTCCAGCTCACTGTTGAGGCGTGTCAGTGATTCGGCCGTGCTTGTGCGCTCCACCAATCGCTGCAGCAGCCGCTGGCGTTGCTCCAGGCTCTTGCGCTGCTGGTTCAGGGTCTCGAAGCTCTTGCTCCGTTCCTGTTGAGCCGCCTCCAACGCCGCCTCCCGCGCTTTGGCCCCTGCGGCGTTGGCTTCCAGCGTTGTCAGCGAGGCTTGCTTCTGGTCGATCTGCGCCTGCAGATCATCCAGCCGCTGGAGCGCTTCACGTGCGGCCTCATGGCGCAGCCGGATTGGCTCAACGGCCTTGAGTGCCAGTTCGATCGCGGCATCGAGGCGACCGGCCGCTTCCGCCCCCTCCAACAGACCTTTCTGGCGCTCCAACAAGGCCGGCAGCTCCTGGGATTGGAGGCGCTCCAACTCCTCACAGAGATCGCTCAGCTGTTCACTGGCGTCTTCGTAATCAGTGAGGCGTGACAACGCCAGATCCAGGCGCGCCTGGGCAGTTTTGAGGGCTTCCTCACGCACAAACAGGGGCGAGTTTCTCTTGGTGCCCCTGCTGGTGAAATTCTCTTCGAGTGCTTCCTTGATGCGCCGCTCCACGAGCTGGTCGAGGGCTGACTGTTGGACCGCAGCACCGCCACTGCGCTCCAGCTGCAGGCGTAGCTGGTCAAAGTCGTAGTTGCCTTTGCCGGTTGCCAGCAGATCGTCCCCGGATAACCCTTGCTTGACCCAGAGGTGGGCCCAGCGGCTGGGGAGCACCGTTCCCGCCTGTTGGCTACCAACAATCTCTCCAACGCCCAGCAGCTCAGCCAGGAGGTCTTCTGCCGATGGCCCCGTGAGTGGGTTGCTGCTGCTCTCTGCCTTGAGGCTCACTTGACCGGTGCTGCCGCTGAAGCGTTTGCGCAGGGTCCACGTGTCGCCCTTGGCCTCAAATCCGATTTGCACCGTGGGTTGGCCCATGTGCAAGCGCGATTGCAGCGCTTTGACCGGTGCACCCGAAGCAGAGGCCTTGAGGAACAGCGCCCGGTGGAGCGCTTCCATCAAGGTGCTCTTGCCGGATTCATTGGGCCCGCCAATCAGGGTGATTCGAGGTGAGAAGTTGAGCTCTAGGTCGCCATGGAGTCGCACGTTCTGGAGTTGGCAATTGAGAAGACGCATGGCGATTCAGCGGGTGGTGGCGAAGCGAAAGAGTTCACAGAGGGCGCCGCGGATCCTGCTCGCTTCGTCTGAATCGGGATCGCTCTCGCGGTTGAGGCGCTGCTGCAGTTGCTGGGCCACCTGAGCAATCAAGGGGTCTTCACTGCGGGCGGTGAGCTGTTCCAGCTCGGCGGCTTCGGGGGCCTGGTGACACTCCCCCTTGATGCGCAGGCGCAGCAGCTGGCTCTGAAGGTCTGTGATCCGCTGCTGGTAGCGGCGATGGCCCGCGAGGCTGAGGCTGCCGCTCACTTCCAGGCGCAGCAGATCCCGGGCAACCCGGCCGGCAATGATCTCCTCCAGCTGGCGCTCAAAGCGATCGAGATCGCCATCGCCGCTAAAGCGCATCGTGAGGTTGTGCCAACGCACGCGGCCCGTGGTTTGAACGGTCACCTCTGGCGTGCTTCCGCGTTGCAGCTCCACCAACAACACCTGACCGCGCTGGTTGTCGTCGCCTTGGTTGAAGCGATCCGGCTCGGGCGTGCCTGGATACCAAGCGTTGCCGCTCACCTGCTTGAGGTTGTGCCAGTCACCCAAGGCGACGTAGTCGATCTGCCCGCCCGGCAGGGCCTCGAGATCGATCAGGTTGTTGGCGCCAGCCTGAGCCTCTTCGTCGCTTTCGTAATCACGCCCACCGAAGCCGTGAACGCCGCCATGGGCCAGCACGATGCGGGGTCGATCGCTAGGCAGAGCGCTCCAATCGAAGCCGTGCAGCCACTGCGTGGGATCAGCGTTGTCCTGGTTGCGCAGCAGCGGACAGGGCAGCACCACGCAGGAGTCCAGAACCAACGGCTGGCGTTCCAACAGCAACTGCAAATTGGGCGCCTTCTGGCGCTGATGCCGCTGAAAGTCCTCGCGATGCCACACCGTGCCTGGAGCGCCGTGGTCGTGGTTGCCGGGAATCACCAGCACAGGCATCTCCATCTCGCCGATCAGCTCGAGCACCTCCAACACCGCGGTGGTGTCGGGGGTGGGTGAATCGAACAGATCCCCGGCCACCAGCACCAGTTGGGCGTTCTGCAGGCGTGCAACATCGCGGATGCGGCCAATTGCCGTAATGCGCTCCTGTTGAAGCCGGAAGCGCTTCTGCTCGTCGGCAACCGAGCCATAGGGCTTGCCGATTTGCCAGTCAGCGGTGTGGATCAGTCGCATCGCGAGCGGGCGTTCTGCTGCTAATCACTGTCTCACCGGCGCCAGCACGTCGGTGAGTGGCTTGTGCGAACGACGGTCTTACGGCGCTGGGGCCTGCATCAACCGGCAAAGCCGATTCAGCTGTTCCACATTCGCGATGCTGCTGCTGATGCCTGTGGCGAGCGTGGGAGAGCCCACCACAATCGACAGGCACTGAGCACGGCTGATCGCCACATTGAGGCGGTTCGGAGCCAGTAGGAAATCAAGGCCGCGGGGGGCGCTATCGCCATCGCTGGCGGTGAGGGAGTGAATGGCCACGGGCGCCTCCTGGCCCTGGAACTTGTCGACGGTGCCGACCATGGCCCGGTCGCCCAGGCGTTTGCGCAGGGCATTCACCTGCAGGTTGTAGGGCGCTGTGATCAG
>RGUW01000143.1 GCA_010027605.1 Synechococcaceae bacterium WB9_2_112
CAGCAGGATCAGGCGGTTGGAGCGGCCGCTGTCCTCGCTGCTGGCGTAGAGCACCGGCACGGCCACAATCAGGGCAAAGGACATCACCACCAGGGCCAGAACGGTGAGGGTGTTGAGGTACTGCATGGCTCAGCGTCGAAGGGCTGCACGAACCTGATCCGCCAGCCAGTGGGCGGATTCTCACACGCGGGAGCAGCTCGCCGTTGGCGCCGGCCGCTTCCTTCACAACTCGATGCCAGGCACCCCGAGACCAGGCACCTCGAGGCCGGGGCGCGATGCAGGGACTGCCGCGCCGGCACGCCTACGATCGATCGGCCCCAGTCGCCGGAGCCGTGGCCGTAGACGCCGAGCAGCAGCTCTCGCTGGTGGCCGCCCTGGGATTGGCGACCGATCCACAAGCTCCGGTCCCGGCCAAGCACCAGGACCAAGACAATCACCACGACCAAGACAAGGCCCAGGACCAGAGCAGGGAGCTGGTGCCAGCCGGGGGGGTCAGCGTGAAGCTGAAGCGTTGGTCCAGCCAGTTCGAGACACCCCAGTAATTAGTGCCAGCCTCTTGAGCCGTGAGCGACCAGCTGTAGCCATTGGCTGTACCGGTGGTCGTACCCGATACGGGAGAGGCGAAGTAACCCCAAAATTGCTGTTCAAAGACCAGCAGGTTGTTGGCATAAACCTGGAAGCGTTCGCCATCCCAGGAATCCAGTCGCAGCCAGTCGAAACTGATCGACTGGATCGGGGTGGAGCCGCTGAGGGTTTTGCTGGTGCTTTGTCCGACAGCAAAGGCACCGAGGAAGGAGCCCCACTGGCTGCTAGTAACGAGCGATCCACTGCTCCAGCCATCGGTGCTGGTGCTGAAGGTTGAAACGCTGCTGCTCGATTCCGCAGGCGCCGTGATCTGCGGCGCATCGTTGGCGCCGTTGATCGTGATCGTCACGTCCCGGCTGCTGCTGCTCAGGGCGTTGTTACCGCTGGCGGTGGTGATGTCACTGTCGTCGCTGACGGTGATGCGGTAGGTGGCGGTGATGCTTTGGCCAGCGGCGAGGTATTGGCTGAGGCTGTCGTCGAGGCTGAATGCCCAGTTCACTGTGCCGCTGTTGGCGCTCGAGAGGCTGCCCACTCCGGCTCCCGAGAGCGTGAAGGTGTTGGCCAGGTCCTGCAGGGCGGTGGCCAGTGCCGTGGACACGCTGGCTCCGGAGGAGGCGCTGGCACCCAGATAGGAGCTGCTGGTGTTGATGCGATCGCTGAGGTCAACATCGCTGAAGCTGATGCTGCCGCTGTCGCGCAGACGTGCCGGGCTGCCGCTGGTGAGGTCCTCTGTGATGCTGCCGCTGACATCTGTGGCCGTGATCACCGGTGTGTCATTGCTGCCGCTCACGTTGATGGTGATGGGCTGATCGGCTGTGGTGCCGGAGCTGTCGGTGACGCGCACGGTGTAGGTGAGCGTCAGCTGTTCTCCTGTGGCGAGCTCGTTGAAGGACTGGCTGCCTGAATTGAAACTCCAGCTGAGGCTGCCGCTGGTGTTGCTGCTGTCCACAACGACTGCCGGGGTCGCCGGTGAAACACTGAACATGCCCAGCAGCTCGGCATCCGTGAGGCCACTGATGGCGCCGCTGGTGCCGCCCCTGGAGACCGTTGCCGTTTTGGCGGCTGTGACGGTATCGATCAGGTCGACGTCGCTCACCGTGAGGCTGCCGCTGGCGCTGAGGGAGGTGTTGGTTTCGTTCAGGCTTGCAGTGCTGCTGTTGCCGGCGGAGGGGGTGATGCTGATCAGGGGAGCATCATTGCTGCCGGTGATGGTGATGCTGATGGGCGTGCTAGTGCTTGCAGGGGCGCCAGAGCCTGAAGTGCTACTGGTGTCTGTGAGGGTGAGTGTGTAGGTGAGGGTGAGGGTTTGGCCGTTGCCCAGGAAATTGAAAGCCCGATCACCGTTGCTGCCTGAGCTGAAGGTCCAGTTGAGAGACGTCCCTGCTGATGCGTCGGCAGCCATGGATGTGCCGGCTGCTGGTGTCAGCACCAGCATGTCCTTGAGGGCTTGGTAGCTGCTGGCAACCAGGGAGGCGGGCAGGCTGCTGCCGGCACTGATGTAGGAGCCAGTCAGGGCAACCGATGAGATGACAGCGCTGACGCTGTCCGTCTGATCGGGATCGATCACAGTTAGAGAACCACTTGCGGTGAGGGTGGTGTTGGTCTCCGCTAGGGAGGCGTTGCTGTTCGATCCGGAATTGACACCTTGTCGAATTTCAACATTGTCGACGGCTCCAACAAATCTGCCGATGGAAGGGTTCTGATTTTCAATTCTGACCCTGGCATCCCCATTGCCATCGCCTATGTAATTGAAGGACTCTGTTCGATAAGTTGGGTTGCTCGAAAAGCTGCCGGCGCTAACAAGATACGATTGAATGATTTGATTGGATGCATTTAGGATGAGTACTTTCAGTTGGTCGCCGCTGGTCGTTTGTTGGTCGGCGCTTTGGTAGGTGGCAGGTGCGATCTCAAATGAAACGGCGTAGGTTTGGCCGGCGGTATTTGCGTTGCTGATCGGATTCGACAGGATGACATTGTCGCCGTAGATCATCAGCGCATCATTACTCGTTCCCGCCCCGCCGCGTCCAACAACGTGCAAGGCATGAACGCCTGCGGCGCTCCAGCCAGGAATGCTTGCGGAGTATTGGACTGGTTCGTTAGTGAGGTATTGACCACCATTTTTGATGCCATCAAGTGCATCAAAATTTTCCTTAAAGACGGCCTGAGAGGTGCCCTGCTGACTCACGACCGGGCTGTCATTGCTGCCGGTGATGGTGATGGAGACGGGCTGGGTTGCACTGAGGCCGGAACTGTCAGTGACGCGCACGGTGTAGGAGAGCGTCAGCTGTTGTCCGGATGCGAGGTAATCGAACGCCTCGCTGCCGCTGTTGAAGCTCCAGTTGAGGGTGCCCGTGGTCTGGGTGCTGGAGAGCACCGCCGTTGGCGCCAGGTTCAGCATCGCCAGCAGTTGGCCGTCGGTGATGCCATTGCCGCCAGCGATCGTCTGGCTGGAGCGGCTGGCGTTACCCACCAGCGCGCCGTCGGCCGCTCGGGAGCTTCCGGTGGCGAGGTTGGCTGTGCTGCTACCGGTGCCGCTAAAGCGGTAATTGGCGATCAAATTGGCGCTGGCTGGATCGACTGCGGAGAAGCGAGAAGCTGCGATCTCGCTGGCACTCCGGGCGGTGTTCCAAACACGCACATCAGCGATTTGGCCCTGGAAATCCTGAGATCTGGATTCGCGGCCGCCGATGCGCAGGGCCTTGTCGCTGGTTCGGACGGCAATGGGTGGGTTGCCATTGCTTGATGTGGTGAATGTGGCCTGGTTGCCACCAGCGGCGGTTCCGCCATTGAGATACACCGTGACACTGCTGCCGTTCTGGCTGAGGGCCACATGGCTCCAGGTGTTAAGCGGGGCTACCAGGCCGGTGTTGATCCAGACCCAGCCGCCACCCGGCGGCATCAGCGCAAACTGGATGGAGCCATCGCCGAAGCGGGCGATTTCATAGCTGTCCTCTTTATTGAGGATGATGCCGCCGTTGCCCCCACCGGAGCCGGTGCCGGCAGCATTGAACCAGGCTTCAAGGGTGAAGTTGCTGGTGAGATCAATGGCGCTGCTATCGGCGATTTCGACATAGTCACCGCTGCCATCGAGCACGAGCGCGTTGGTGGTGAGGCCTGTTGCCAGGCCCGTGGTGGTGCCGCCTGGGGTGATGCCCACCACCGCTGCCGACACGGTGTTGGTGAGATCCACATCGCTGACGCTGAAGCTGCCACCAGCGGTGAGGGTGGTGTTGGTTTCGGTGCGGCTTGCCGTGTTGCTGCTGCCGGCCGCCACGCTGATCAGCGGTGCGTCGTTGCTGCCATTGATGCGGATGCGCAGCTGCTGGCTGCCCGTGAAGCCGAACTGATCGACGACGTTGATGGTGAACAC
>RGUW01000144.1 GCA_010027605.1 Synechococcaceae bacterium WB9_2_112
GTTCCTAAACGTTTCAGTTGTCCAGGTGCATCCACCAAACAAACGCAGCAGCATCAGCCGCCTTGTCCTCCCCTCTCGGGGCTTGGTGGGCGTCGCCTCACGGCGACCTCCAAAACTTACAACACCGTCGGACGGATCCTTCGCTTGCCGTAAGCCCTGCGCGCCGCCCTTCCGGGAACCGCGCAGATCAACAATAGTACCACAGGATGACGGGGAGTGCCCCCGCGAGCATCCGATGACCCAGCCACTGCAGGGCTGGACTGTCCTCAGGGCTCGAGCAGTGCGTTGGCCCAGGGCAGGAACCGTTCCAAGGTTGTGTCCTGGTCGGCTGCAAGCAAGGGGAAATCGACCTGCGCCAGGTCAAGGCCTGAGGCCAGGGCCTCCGGTGAGGTCTTGAGCCAGCGCAGGCTGCAGCCGAGTTCGGAGAGCACCAGCCAGGCAGCAGCCAGGTCCCAGATCTTGGGCGTGGCCTCAAGAGCCGCGACGGTCTGCCCCATCGCCACGCTCACCAGGTTGAGACTGGCCACCCCGAGCATGCGGATCTTGCCGGGAAAGCGCTGGTCGGGCAGCTTCTGCAGCACGCCGATGGAACGGCTGCAGAGGGAGGCGCATCCCGCAGGGTGCTGCTGCAGCGATGGCGCCTGGAGAGACTTGCCATTGCGCCAGGCACCCTGGCCCAGGGCCGCGACGATGCGCTGACGCAGCGGAGGCACATCGAGAACCGCGAGCACCGGACGCCCCTGCTCAAAACGCGCCATTGAAATGGCCCAGTAGGGAATGCCCGCCGCGAAATTGGTAGTGCCATCGAGGGGATCCACCACCCAGTAGGCCTGGGTGGAGGGAATGCTCTGCTGCCCTTCCTCGCTGAGCACCCCTTCACCGGGATAGAGACGGGCGAGGCCTTCGACCAGGGTCTGATCGCTCCAGCGGTCACAGGCCGTGATCAGGGTGCCGTCGGCCTTGAAATCCGACGCCATGTGGCCGAAGTCAGCGCGCTGACGCTCACCGACCTGATCCAGCAGCTCAGCCAGATCGAGCCGCAAGGGTGGCGGAAGGGAGGGTGCGCTCATCCAAGCTCCAGGGCCAGCAGTTTGCTGAGACTCAGACTCGTATCCTCCCTGAACTGGCGCAGGTTGAGACGGGCCAGCAACACCAGGGCCGAAGCGGCCACCACCATTTCAACCAGCAGCACCAGAGCAAAGGCCGGAAAGGGATCCTCGCCCAGCTGGAGCAGACGCTGCAGCTGCTGGCCCAGATCCAGCAAGCCACCGCCGAACACCTTGCCAAGAGCACGGGAGAGCGCCTGGGCCAGCCCCCAGACCCCGACGAAGGTGCCGGCAGCCTGGGGCAGGGTGAGATCGAGCATCAACACCAGGGCGCTGTTGGTACCGATGCCCGCAGCCAGGCCAAACAGGAGCAACACTCCGTTGAGCAGGGGAACCTTGCCGCTGAAACCGGAGAGCAGCAACAGGCCCAGGGTGACCACGATCAGCTGGCAGCCCAGGCGTGCGGCCCCGAGCTTGCCGAGCCTTGGCACCAGCCATAGGCCGGCCAGCAACAGGCCGGCCAGGGTGCCCACACCCCAGAAGGCATTGAGCGAGGCCGTTGCCGCGATCGGCATGCCGAAGACCTGAGCGCCGTAGCTCTCGAGAATCGGATCCTGCAGAAACAGCCCCAGGGTGAAGCACACCAGAAAGGAAAAGAACACCAGCACCTGGCGGCTGCTGGTGATCAGCGTCCAGGCCTGAGCCAGGGTGATGGCGTCATCCCGCACGGCCGCGGCGGAGCGACCACTGGCCTGGGAGCGCAGCCTGCCGGGGCTCTCGAAACCCGGGGCTTGGATGCCAGTGGTTAAGACGCCAGCGGTTTGGATGTCACTGGTTTCGAGGCCGGTTGTTCCGTTGGGAGCGGTTTCGATTCCAGCGGTGGCGATCACGGTGAGTGCCAGCACCGCCACGGCCACCTTGACCATGAAGCGCAGCAACACAGGCTCGAGCTGGGCCGGATCGGTGATGCCATCGAGCCCCTTGAGGCTCACCGCGATCAGGATCGCGCCGATCACAATGCCCACCGTGAGCATGCACCAGATGATCCCTACGGCTCTGGGCCGCTCGGCTTCGGTGGTGCGATCGATCACCAACGCCAGATAGGGCGTGGTGGCCATCGAGATCGAGAGCCCATACAACGCAAACAGGCCGCAGAGGGCACTCACCCCCAGAGCCAGAGTCGTGGGGTTGCCGGCGTCCAGCAGACGCCCCACCGCAAAGATTAGCGGTACCGACGCCACGGCAAAGCCACTGAAGAGCAGGGTGCCGAGCCAGATGTAGGGAAGGCGGTGACGGCCGGCGAAGGGATGGGCATCGCTGATCTGACCGAACAGAACCCGTGCCGGAGCCACGAATTGCTCAAAGGCCAGAGCCCCACCCACCAGCAGACCGGGAAAGGCCAGCTCGGTGAGCATCACCCGGTTGAGCAGGCCCGAAAAAATGACCGCCAGACAACCAAGGCAGCCCTGAAACAGGCCGAGTCTCAGGGTTGCGGCAAGACTGAGTCCCCGCACCCGATCAGTAGATGGCCTTGGCAGCGTTGCAGGCGGGCAACAGGGGCGGCTGTTCGACCGGGACCTTGGAGGTGCCCTCGAACTGGGGCTTCACGGCGGGCAGCGCTGGCGGTGTGCACAGGGCGATCTGGTCAAGACCTGTGCGCCGGCGCAACTCGGCCAGGCGCTTGTTGTAGTCGCTGATCGCGTTGGAGTGGCGCACCTCGGCCTGGGTGAGATCGCGCTGGTTGTTGACGACCTCACGCTGAGTGGTGACACCGGCCTCGAGCCGCAAGCGGGCCAGGCGCAGGGCCTCCCGGGCCGAGAGCACCTCACGGGCCGTGGTGGTCAGGTTGCGGTTGTTCTTCTCGAGCTCGTAGAAGCTGGTTTCGACGTCGCGGCGGATCTCATCGCGGCGCTGCGCGAATTGATAGGTGAACTGCCTGGCCTGCGACTTCGAAGCCCGGGATCGTGCGGCGGCCGCACCGCCATCAAAGATGTTCCAGGTGACGCTGAGACCGATCGAGTTGTCGACGTTCCAGCCCTGGCTGCCGGGTAGGTCGACAAGAACGTTCTGGTTGCCCTGATAACGGCCGGCGATCAGGGTGTTGAACACATTGAGGAACGGTTGCACCGCACCGAGCGCCTGGTTGGCGCTGCTGTTGGCGATCGAGATGTCGAGCAGCGCCTGGTCGAGCTCTTCGCGGAAGGCGAAGGCCGCGATAATGCTCTCCTGCAGGCTGGGCTGCCAGGTGCCCACGACCCGTGCCGGATCCTTGGCGGTGGGGGTGACCTGCTGGGGCAGATCGAGCAGGGCGGCCAGGGTGCGGCGGGCAATGGCCTGGGCCGCCAGCGATTCGGTTAGCAGCTGCTGGTCGCGGGCCAGCTGGGTCTCGGCCTCGAGCACCTCCAGCTTGGTGGCCACACCGGCCTGGTAACGGGCGCGGGCGTCGCGCAGGCTGATCACCGAGGCCCGCACCGACTCCTGACCGATGCGCACCGAATCGTCGCTCTGCTGCAGGGTGAAGTAGGCGATATCGACCTGAAGGCGCAGGTCACGCAGGGTGACCAGGTAGGCGTCCTTGGCCTTTTCAAAGGAATCACGTGCCGCTGCGATGGCCGGCACCCGCTGGGGGTTGATCAGGGCCCACTGGGCCTGCACGCTGGCGCCATAGAACCAGCGGTTGGTGGAGGTGAGGCCGTCCGGGGTGAACGGATTGGAATCGCCGAAAGACTGCTGACCACCGGTGTAGGAGGGCAGCGCGTTGGCGTTGATGTTGATGGTGGGGTACCAGAGCGCGATCTGGGCCCGCAGGTTGTTCTGGGCCTGATCGACCTGGGCCGCGATGGCCTTGAGGTTGGGATTGTTGACTTCGGCGAG
>RGUW01000145.1 GCA_010027605.1 Synechococcaceae bacterium WB9_2_112
TTGTCGTAGGCCTGCACCACATCGCCCCCGAAGGCCTGCCGGAGAAACATCCGCAAGGCTTCATCATTCCAGAGGGAATACTCACAATCGGCGAAACAGGCGCGCAGCTCCTGCGAGGCCTGCTCAAGGGCGGGCGGCAGCGCAGCCACTGGGGCATCGGTGATGTAGATCTGAAACAGCTTCATGGGTTGGTCCTGCGGGCATCAAAGCCGCTTTGCACACGCCTTGACGCGAGATGCCGTTCTTGTTCCCACCAGCACCGCATGCGCAGCTGCAAGGCATCGAGGGCCACAGGATCCGACAACAAGCCCTGGGCGAACGCAGCCGCCTGCTCCCAGCTTTGGAATGCCGGCAAGGGCCATGGCTCAGAAAACAGAGAAGCCAATTGCTCGGGAGTGTGCAAGGCCAGAGGAATCGCCCCCAACTCAAGCGATTCGTAAAAGCGAAACGTTTCAAAGTGGCGGTGGCCCTCTGGGCAGAGGCTGAACTGCGATTGATGGAGAACAAACACATAATGTTCATTGGCCAATCCCTGGCCGAAGCCTTCACTGCCGTGGGCGAAACCATTGGGAATGCGGCCACGAAAACAATTCACGGCCTGCCCACGGCTGGTGCCTGGCCACAGGGTGCCCATGAAACACCAAGGGTGCTGGCGGAGGCTCGATGGCCGCCAGGGAAGGTTGATCAAAGCGGAACGGGTGGGGCCCAGGGGCAGGTTGCCGACCTGCTCAAAACAAGCAAAACGGTCATGGGGAAACTCGCGCAGCACAGGGTGCTTGGGGGGCAAAGAGGGGTACCAACGGTCTCCATCACGGCCCTGTTCATCACTGATGTGCCAAATCAACAGCTGCTGCACATCCTGGAGCCGGCGCAGACGCTCAGCGCGCCGCTGCTCGATCGCGCCGAGATCCACGTCACGGATCTCCGCCTCCATCAGATGACGGGCGGATTCCACAAGAACCACACGGCCACCAGGTGGCAACACGAAGGGTTCAAACTGCTCATGCCATTCCACTTCGTGCAGGAAACGCGGCCTGAGCAGCTGCAGCAACCAATCCCGTTCGTATTGGTAGCCGGGATGCGCACCCCACACCACCACCACTTCAGGGCTGATCGAGCGCGGATCACTCATGGCTGACCTGCCGCCAAAATCGAAGCCACCTGATGATCCGCTTGTTCCAAGGCAGTGTGCCAGGCATCCCGGGCCGCACATCGGGCCAGGTGAAACGTGCTGTAGAGCGGTGTTGTCTCGCCCAATTGGCCCCAGCGCCAATCAGCCGGTGCGCTCAGCAGCAGCACGCAGGGAACCCCCAGTGCTCCGGCCAGATGGGCCACGGATGTGTCCACCGCCACCAGCAGATCCAGCTGCTCAAGGCATTCAGCCGTTGCCAGCCAATCGGTGGAGCTGAGCGCCTGGCATAGGCGTTGGCGCTCGATCTGGTGGGCCACGGCCGGTTGCTCATGCCCATCCAACTGCAGGCTGAGCAACTCCACCCCATGCCGCTGTTGCCAAAGCAGGGCGTGATCCCAAAGCTGCTCAAAGGGCACATCCCGCACGCGGGCACTGCGCTCCGGCTGGGGGGCACTGTGGCGCCCGGCACTCCACACCAGCCCCAACTTCCGGGGAGATTTGGCACCCAGCAAACGGTGGCGTTGCAGCCACGGGGGTCGGGGGGAATCGCCCTGGCGAGGCCAACGGCCCAGCACCATCGGCAAAAAAAACAAAGGCAATTGGGGAGTTCCCTCTGCCCACGGCTGCGCCTCAGCCGTCATCAGCTCAATCGTGACGTGGGCTGGGAGGCGACAGCGCTGTTGCACAAGCCTGTGCAGGGCTGGACGCAGCCAGAGGCGCAGCCGCTTCGTGCGCGAAGCCACCTCATCGATCCAACCCAAATTCTGAATGGAATCGCCGTAGCCCTGGTCGTCCCACAGGATCAATTGATCTACGGGCTGCCCATGCCAGCGGGTGGAGCGCCGGCGGGGATCGAGCCAATAGGCGGTGTCGTTGGCGGTGCCGGCGAGGAGCAGTTGCATGCCATCAGGGTCGTCCGGCATGCACAACAACCGGTAAATGCCAAGGTTCATCAGCTGCACCTGCAGCTGGGCTGATTGGCCAGGATCGGACAACGGCTGATCCACCAACTGGGGGATTGGCCGTGCCACGAGGGAAGGAGCCTGTTGCTGCAGTTGCAATTGGATGGCCTGCAATTGGCTGGTCACCGCCTGCTCAAACTGAGCCAGCTTGTGATGGCAAACAGCCTGGTTGGCCAAGGCCATCACGGACTGGCGACGGCGCAGTTGCTGCTCGACATGGTGCAGGGCCCTCTCCGGGCTCAAGCGATAGAGGTACAACTCACAGGCGGTGGCATGGAGAAGATCAGCCTGATCGTCTGTGAGATCGGGGAGCGACAAGCCCTCCCGAAGCCACACCTCAGCCTGCATCGCGTCCAACCGGCCCAGCTCCAACAAGGCCAAGTTGTTGAAGGTGCTGGGAAGGCGCCGGTTGAGTTGGAGGGCCCGGAGGTAGGCCCTGCGGGCTTGGTCCACGGCACCCAGCCGCTGCAGCAAACGGCCCAACAGATGAAGATCGTCTGCGCCGGCAGGGCACTGGCCCTCACGCAGGAATGAGCGGAGCTGCGCCAAGGCCTGTGCCCAATGGCCCTGGGCCTCCAGGCGCAGAATCGGTTCGTGGGGCTGGCGACGGCGGCTGTGGAGGATCGGGGGGCTCAAGGGCCTTGGCGGTCACCGTGCTTGATCATGCCACCGGTTCACGGGGGGTCCATACACTGGGGTAAAGGTCAGTGGCGATGCGCGTTCTGCTGGTGAATCACGGCACCGCCGGCGATTGGGGCGGGGGTGATGGGGTGCAAATCCGGGAAACGGGCAAACGCCTCAAGGAGCGTGGCTACAGCGTGGAACTGGTGAATGCAGACCGGTTCAACCCGAGTTTTGGTGCATATTTTCAACTGCCGCGTGCATCACTGCTTCGAGCAACAGATGCTGAGTTGCAGAGAGGCCCATGTGCCGGTGGTGGTGTCTCCCATCTGGGTGTCCATCGCGCGCGCGCTCTGGGGCAGCAGGGGCAGTGTGGGCCTACTGCAGAAAGCGGTGAACGAAGGGGAGGCCAGCGCCCAAGGCATGCTGACGCAGCTGCGGGAACGGAAGCTCACGGTGATGCTGGCAGACGGCCACATCCAGCCCAGCGGTGATGGCAGCTGGGATCAATCCGGGCTTCGGCTGGTGGCGGAACTGCTGAAAACAGCGGATGGGCTGTTGCCGAACAGCTGGTTGGAGCTGCAGGCAGTTCGGAGCGATCTGAACTGGGATGGGGATTGTTTTGAGGTGGCCCATTACGGCGTAGACCCACGCCTGTTCCTAGACGCGGACCCCAACCTGTTTCGCGCCCGGTTTGGCCTGAACGGACCATTTGTGCTGCAAGCGGGGCGCATCGAACCGGCCAAAAACCAGGCCATGCTCTGCTGGGCGCTGCGCGACACAACACTCCCGATCGTTCTCATCGGCAAAAGTGAACATTGGCCGAGCTACCGGGATCTCTGCGCACGCATCAGTGGTGAACGGCTGATGGTGATCGACCATCTGGATCAAACAGAGCTGGCATCTGCCTATGCCGCCGCTGCGGTGCATGTGTTGCCGAGCTGGATGGAAACCTGTGGGCTGGTGAGCTTGGAGGCGGCCCTGAGTGGTACCCCATTGGTGGGCAGCACCTTCGGCCATGAGCTGGAATACTTGGAGGGTGATGCGTGGTACGCCGATCCGGCAGATCCCAACAGCATCAGGGGCGCCGTTCTCGCCGCCATCGACGCTGGGCGGCACTCTCGACGAACCATACGGATGAAACGCAAAGTGCTAGAGCGTTTCAACTGGGAGCGAACAGTGGA
>RGUW01000146.1 GCA_010027605.1 Synechococcaceae bacterium WB9_2_112
GATCCTTGATCAAAACAGCGAAATCATCCTCGGCGGCGAGCTGACGGTGATCGATTATCTGCTGACCGTACGGACCGATCAGTTCGGCGGGCTGACCTATGGCGACACCGTGACGGTGGATGGGGTCAGCTACAAGGTCGAAACCCAGCCGCAGCGGTTCGACGATGGCGCGTTTTGTCGGGTGCCGTTGGTGATAAATACCGCTGCGGCAAACAACATCATCACGCTGACCGGCCTGCGCCTGGTGACGCTTGACGGCCGCTATTTGATCACTCTCTAACTTCCTAGCCTGAGGCCATGCCTGATACGACGATCACCGGCCTGCCCAACGCCTCGGCGCTGACCGGCACCGAGCGTGTGCCGATGGATCAGGCTGGCGTCACAGTTGACGCCAGCGCCCAGGCCATTGCCAACCTTGCCACGGCGGCCACGGTGGGCTTGGGCAACGTCAACAACACCAGCGACGCCAACAAGCCTGTATCAACGGCCACGCAGACGGCGCTGGACGGCAAAGCTGCCACCGGGGCGATTGGCAGCAGCGGCCTGACGATGAGCACCGCCCGGCTGCTGGGGCGGGCCACGGCCAGCACCGGCGCCGTGGAAGAGATCACGATCGGCAGCGGCCTGTCCATCGTCAACGGGGCCCTGACCGCCTCGGGCTCCGGCACCGTCACCAGCGTGGCCCTGTCGGTTCCGACAGGCTTCACCATCACTGGCTCGCCAATCACCACCAGCGGCACCCTGGCGCTCACGTTTGCCGCCGGTTACAGCCTGCCCACCACGGCCAGTCAGTCCAGCTGGGATACAGCCGTCACGCTGGCCAGCACGGCGGTGCAGCCGGCCACGCTCACCAGCTATGTCCAAACCAGCGACGCAAGGCTGAGCGATTCCCGCGAGTGGAGCGCCATCACGATTACTCAGGCCGAGGCCGAGGCAGGCGTGGCGACCACCCGGCGGGCCTTTACTGCTCAGCGAGTCTTCCAGGCCACCGCGGCATGGTGGGCGGCAACGGCATCGGCGACCGGCCAAGCCCTGGCCACTGCCGCCAGCGCTGCGGCAGCCCGGACCACCATCGGCGCTGGCACCAGCTCGTTGATTGTCTCCAGCACCGCCCCGGCGGCACTGGGGGCGAGCGCATCGGCCGGCAGCAGCGCCGACGCGGCCAGGGCTGATCACGTCCACGCGCGCAGCACCTACGCGGAGCTGGGCGCCATCGGCGACGGCCTGATCCTGGTAATCAGCAACAAAGGGGAAACGGCGACAGCCGCAACGAACTACGTCGAGGTGCCGGTGCCCGTGCCATCGGGAACGTTCACGCTGACAGCCGTGCGCTTTGGTTGTCACATCGACAACACCGGCAGCAGCTCCAGCACATTCAGCGCTTACAAGCGCACGGCTGGGGGCACCAAGACCACCGTGCTTTCGGGCAACGCCACGCTCTCAAGCAGCGCCAGCTTGGTTGATGCCTCAGCAACGATCACCACCAGCTCATTCAGTGCCGGTGATCGCGTTGGCGTTGACCTGGTAGGCGTCGGCACTGGCGCTCAGGGCCTATTTGCTCAGTTCATCTTCACCCGTTCCGCAACCTAACCATGACCGCCCCAACCATTGCAACCAACCCCGACACCGGCGTGCGCTATTACAGCGACCCCGGCCGCCAGGAAGGCCAAAGCGTTGATCTGTTTGTTCCGGTGCGCGGCGATGTTCCAACAAATCCCGGCGGCACTCATTGGCCCAACTTGTTTGGCTTGCCGTATGACGGCACCGATTTGAAGTTTTACCTGCGCGGCGGGCCACAGGTGCGCGAGTACGACCCGCAGATTTTCTACGAAGTGGCGAGCTGGGGCGCGGTCGAGTACGCCAACCCCAAGGTGGGCGGCCCGGCCGGCACCTGGGAAGAGACGCTGGAGGTGATCAAGCGCCCCGTTGATCAGCTGCTCAATCAAGTCGATGCCGCATTGTTGAGCGCCAATAGCAGCTTGTATCCCTCTAACGTGGACCCCATGCAGGCCGTTCTTTACGCGGAAGCCATCCGGCGCAACGCTGAGGGCACTGCAACGCAGCCGATGATCAAGCTCCTAGCCAAACACGATGCTTTGGTGGCTGCGGGCTTTGCAAACCTGGATCGCGCCACCGAGCTGAAAGCCCAGATCCAGGCCGGGGAGGCCTTTGACCTCAGCGCTGGCTGGATCAATGAGCTGCCGGCATGAGTGGCGTCGCGGTCCCTACATCGGAGGCAATCGCATGTTGATTGTTCCCAGACGGATGGCAAGCAGCTGGACCCCGGCGCAGATCAGCACGGCGCTGTGGCTGGATGCCAGTGACAGCAGCACGATCACAACCGTCAGCGGTGCGGTCAGCCAGTGGAATGACAAGAGCGGCAATAATAGGCACATTTCCCAGGTAACGGCTTCAAGCCGCCCCAGCTACGCAAATACCTTCAATGGCCGCTCCGTGGTGACGTTTGATGGTGTCAATGACATTCTTGACAATGCTTCGCCCGGCCTGAACGGCCTTTCAACGGCAACAATTATTGCTGTTATGCGCTATGTAACCGCAGGCAGTACAGAAGACGTTGCAATGGGAATAGGTATTACAAATCCTTCAGATGGTCGTGACCGGCTTTTGTATCGTGCTAGCAACGGAACGACACAAGGGTTTGCAGGTTGGTCAATTGATGTTCTTAGTTCCATTCATGCCATTGATACAGGCAACTTTCACACGTTTGCCGGCTGGAATACCGGGCTTGCGCCGTCCAACCAAGTGACTATTGCAAAAGACGGAACGACGGCAACTTATACGCCTTCTGGATCAGGCACATCTCTTAATACTACTGTTGATGGGTTCTCTGTCGGATCACTTCGCGGCAGCCTTGTTGGAAACTATTACACCAACATGGAAGTCGGCGAGATCGTGGTTCTTGCTTCTGCTGTATCGCAAGCCAATTTTGATTTGATTACGGGCTACATGCACCACCGTTGGGGCATTGCCAACCTTTTGCCCGCCGGCCATCCCTACAAGACCGCCGCGCCATGACCCACCCCCGCACGCAGCTCCGCCGGGCGTTCGTCTTGCAGCTCCGTGCTGCCATCCCGTCGCTGGGGCAGCAGGTCTGCAGCGGGCGGCTCATGCCGATCAAGGAGCCGGCGGCATTGTCGCCAAACTGAGAGCACGACCGCATGACTGCCATGTCGCCACCGGAGGACGTTTCTCACCGCGAGATCTGGATCGCGCTCACCGACCTAACCGGGAAGATCAACAACATCCACAGCCTGCTGATCGAACGAAAGGAGGACCAGGACCGCACACGCAAGGACGTTGATGGCCTGTTTGATCGGGTGCGGCGGGTCGAGGCCCGCCTGGCTCAGGTGGTCATCCTTGGCGTGGTGCTGGCGATCCTGACCCAGGCATTCGGCCAGGCCGTGCAGCTCAGGCTCTTGGTGCCGACCATTGAACGCCAGCAGGTGAAGCCATGACCTGGTTCACCGCTGCCATGGTCGCCGCTTACATCGGCGTGTGTGAGGCCCGGGTGCCATCGCCGTACCAGGCTTGTGAGGCCCGCTGGAACTGGGCGCTGGGTGTGTTGGTGCCCAGCCCCATCCAAGGTGCCGGGCGGCTCATCGCCGGCCAGCTGCGCCGCCGCAGAGAGCCTGACATCAAACCCGACAACGATCAGCAGCCATGACCGCAAGCAAGAGCGAGACGATCCTGGCCAGGATTGCAACGGTGCTGGCGCCCACCGCTGGCATCAGCACCAGGGTGTTCCGTGATCGCTGGGAAGCGTTGGCCAGGTCGGAGCTCCCGGCCCTGGTGATCGAGCCGCAAAGCGAGAGCGATGACATCCTCACCACCACCGAAACGGTGACCACCACGCTCGCGGTGAACATTGACATCC
>RGUW01000147.1 GCA_010027605.1 Synechococcaceae bacterium WB9_2_112
CAGCCAAAGAAATTGAATTATTTGACAACTCCGCTCCATTGTCAGAAAAACGCATCACTGCAGAAGCCTGCCTGCACCACTTATGGTTTTGCGATAACGATTATGCTGCCTTAGGCAGCCGAATCAAATGGAACCCTGCAGTAAAATCAGCAGCGGATAGAGCCGCGGTAAGACAAGCGTTGATAAATGGAAAAATAGATGTCTTGGCAACAGATCATGCTCCACACACCTTGGAAGAAAAAACATTCGCTTATGAAAAATGTCCTTCCGGAGGACCATTGGTGCAACACGCCCTGCCCCTGCGCCGGCTGTTGCGCGATCACCGGCCGGAGCGCCTCTATTCCCCCTACACCGATTGGCTGTGGGCCTGCCCGGATGTGCCCCAGGTGATCACCTGCCACGACCTCATCCCCCTGCATTGGCCCAACAGCCGCCGTGCCCGCTGGCGCAGCCGCTTTTGGCTGCCGCAGCAGCTGCAGCGGGCCGCCCTGGTGGTGGCCATTAGCCGCAGCGTGGCCGACCAGCTGATCGCCACCGGCCTCTCCGCGTCCCGCATCGTCGTGGTGACCAACGGCATTGAGCCGCAGGCCCATCCAATCCAGGCCCCCAGCAGCCGCGACTGCCTGGTGTTGGCCCGCCATGCACCCCACAAAAACCTGGCCCTGGCCCTCAACGGCTTTGCCGCCCTGTTGGCCCGTGAGCCCCGCTGGCCAGGCCGTTTGGTGGTGGTGGGAGCCCCGGGCCGCTGCACCGCCGCCCTGCGCCGCCAGGAGCGCGAGCTCGGGCTCACGGATCGGGTGAGCTGGTGTTCTGGCCTGCCCGCCTCCGCCCTCGACGCGTTGATGCGCTCGTGCTTCTGCCTGATCTCCCCCAGCCTGATGGAGGGGTTTGATTACCCACTCTTGGAGGCCCAGGCCCTCGGCCTCCCCACGTTGGCCAGCCGCATCCCCGTGCATGAGGAGCTGCATCAAGAGGCGTCGCTGCTGTTTGAGCTCCAGGATCACGGGGATACCATGGCGTGCCTGCTGCAGCGGCTCGACCGCGAACCTGCCCTTTGGCGTCAGCTTTCCCAGGCGGGTCTGCGCAACACAGCAGTCCACACCAGCCAACACCAGGCGAACCACCTGCATCAGTTGCTTCAAGCGCCGTTGCCCTGAGCGATGTTGTGCCGTTGCCGGTGTTGCGCCTCAAGGCGGTGGAGCTGCAGATTCCTGTCTTCAGCGGTGAAACCCGCAGCCTCAAGACAGCTTTGCTGCGTTCCGTGACCGGTGGCCAGCTGCAGCGTGATCGCGCCGGAGCCGTGATCACGGCCCTTCACAACGTGAGCTGTTCGGTGCATGAGGGGGAGCGCGTTGCCCTGATTGGTCACAACGGTGCCGGCAAGTCCACCTTCCTCAAATTGATTGCCGGGATCTATCTGCCCACCGCAGGAGTCCTCGAGCGCCGCATCAAGGTGTTTCCCATGCTCCACAAGAGCTTCATCACCAGCCCTGAACTGAGCGGACTGCAGGCGATCAAGGCCCACTACCTGATGACGCAGGGAGATCTGCATGGGTTTGAGGCGTTCTGTCAGGGGGTCGTGAATTTTTCAGGCCTCGGCGATTTTGTTCATTTGCCGGTGAAGACCTACAGCCAGGGCATGGCGGCCCGTTTGTTGTTCTCCATGCTCACGGCCTCAACCCATGAGTGCCTGGCCATTGATGAGGGATTTGGTGCCGGCGATTTTAGTTTCTATGAACAGGCCCAGCAGCGCCTGGAGCAGTTCATGCAGTCCGCCGGCACGCTGCTTCTGGCTTCGCATTCAGATGCCTTGTTGCGCCAGTTCTGCAGCCGCGGCCTGGTGTTTGATCGGGGCTCGATCGTGTTCGACGGCCCACTCGACGAGGCCCTGGCTCGCTACCACGGGGTGTGCCGATGACGGTGCGCCAAACCCTGGCTGCCGGGTGGGGCTTCCGCCGCGTCTGGTGGTACACCGCCACGGCCCGCACGCGGGCCCGTTATGCGCGCACGGTGTTCGGCAGCCTTTGGCTGGGGTTATCCAATTTGCTATCGATCGCGGTGCTGGCGCTGGTGTACGGCACCGTGTTCAAGGTGCAGGATTTCAGTCACTACGTGGTGTATCTCGGCCTGGGCTTGGTGGTGTGGAATGCCATCGCGGCCGCCATCAGCGCCGCCCCCAATCTGTTTGAGCACAACGCCCATCACCTCCACAACACCAACATCAATCCCATCTTCTACACCTTGGAAGAGTGGGCCTTCCAGGTGCAGACTTTCGTTCAGTCGTTTGCTTTGGTGTTGGTGGTGCTAAGCATCGTTCAGCCCACCTTGATCGCCAATTTGCTGCTGCTGGGGTGGTTGCCCCTGATCAATCTGCTGCTGTTTCTCTATTGGCTGCCTCTGTTGCTGTGTTTGGTGGGGGCCCGCTACCGCGACCTCTACCAACTGGTGCCGATCATGCTGCAGTTGGTGTTTCTGCTCTCCCCCATCTTGTACGAGCAGAAAAACCTCGGCTCCCTGGCCTGGACCGCCGAACTCAACCCCCTCTATCAGGTGCTCAACCCCTTGCGCCAATGCCTGATTGAGGCCCAACCGCCGGGGTGGCGAGATCTGGTGCTGCTGCTCGCCAATGGTGTGGGCCTCTGGCTGGCCATCCGCCTGCTCAACCGTGAGCGCCGGGCCCTTCCCTTTTTGATCTAGCCAGTTCCGCCAGCACCTGCTGGCACACGGCGCCGCGGAACCCTTCAAACACCTGATCCTGCTGGTGCCGGTAGCGCTGCAGGCGCCGTTGCCGTTCGCCGCTGCCTGAGCCGCTGCTCTGGCCAATTCTTGTGGATTCCGCGGCGGCCAGCCGTTGCATGGCGATGGCCCAATCCAAAGGGTCAAGCGTGTCGCAGAGCCACACCAAGCTTTGGAAATCGTGCATGGCCTGGATTTCCCGATGCGATTCCGAGGGGCTCGCGATCACACCGGCCCCCAGGCAGGCCGCATCCAGCACAGGAATGCCAAATCCTTCCACCAGTGATGGGCTCAGCACTAGGAGGGCATTCAAAAACAGCATGGCCTTGGTGGGCTCATCGATGTATCCCGTCAGCAACACCGATTGGTCCGCCTGGTCGGCCACGCTGCGGCTGTAGTCGTCTTGTTTCAGTTGGCCCGTGACGCACAGGCGAATCCCCTGCTCCGCCAAGCCGGAACGGCGATAGGCGCGGATCACGAACAGCAGGTTTTTGCGCGGTTCCACCGATGAGTTGAACAGCACATAGCGAAACGCCCCCAAGGCCCCCCGTTGGCTGCTCAGCCGCGGGTTCGGCCGCAGCAACTCCTGATCCGTTAACGACCACTGATGCGGCTCCGGCAGCTGCAGGGATGGCGGCTGAATCACCACCGCTTCCGATCCATCAGTGGCCCCATTGCCAAAGGTGCTGTGGAATTTCTGCTGGGTGGAGCTGGACACAAACAACCGGCCGGCTGTCAGACAGCTTTCCAGCCGGCGGCTAAACGCCCCGGCGTGATCTGTGGTTTGCGCGTACTCCAGCGGGATCAGATCGTGGATGGTCTGGATGAAGGGCTGTTGTTCGCCGGTGCGCAGGTGCAGTGGGCAGGTGCTGATCAGCCCGTCAAAGCCATCCAGCTCCACCGTGATCGGCCGGTGGCGTCCAGCCGCCGCCCGATAGCTGTTGATGTAAAGGTTTCGGGCACAAAGAATGCCGCTCAGGTCGTCGACATAACTCAGTCGCTCAATGCGGACATAGGGGTTGTCAAACAGGCTCAGCAGGTCAACCCGCTTGGCGCGCGTCAGCCTGTATCGGCTGCGCAGCAGCAGATAGCCGGGGAGCTCCTG
>RGUW01000148.1 GCA_010027605.1 Synechococcaceae bacterium WB9_2_112
CTGGCCGGTCAGCGCCTGGCCCTGGTGGGGCATGAACCCGACCTCAGCGGCCTCGCTGCTGCCCTGATCGGCGCGCCCGCCGGCAGCCTGCAGCTCAAGAAGGCCGGCGTGGCGCTGCTGCGCTGGCAGCCCGGCGCGGGGCCGGCCCGCCTGCTGCTGCTGGCCACCCCGAAGCTGCTGCTGCAGTGAGCGCTGCAGTGAGCGCTACGGAGCGATTCACAGGCCCGCCCTAGGTTCAGGGCATCAGCATCACCGGCCATGGCTGTTGAGTCGCCCACCGCGTCCGCCACGCCCGAGCGCCCACCGTTTCGCCCCGGGCTCGAGGGGGTGCCGGCGACCCAGTCGGCCATCTGCGACATCGATGGTCAGCAGGGCCTGCTCACCTACCGGGGCTACTCGGTGGGCGATCTGGTGGCCCAGAGCAGTTTTCTGGAGACCGCCTATCTGCTGATCTGGGGCGAGCTGCCCACGGCGGCCGAGCTGCGCACCTTCGAGCATGAGGTGCAGATGCACCGGCGGGTCAGCTTCCGCATCCGCGACATGATGAAGAGCTTCCCCTCGGGGGGGCATCCGATGGATGCGCTGCAGGCCAGTGCCGCCTCCCTCGGTCTTTTCTATTCGCGCCGGGCCCTCGACAACCCCGAATACATCGTGGGCGCGGTGGTGCGGCTGCTCGCCAAGATCCCCACGATGGTGGCGGCCTTTCAGCTGATTCGCAAAGGTCAGGATCCGATCCAGCCCCGGGATGACCTGGCCTACGCGGCCAACTTTCTGTACATGCTCACCGAGCGGGAGCCCGACCCGCTGGCAGCGCGCATCTTCGACACCTGTCTGATCCTGCACGCCGAGCACAGTCTCAACGCCAGCACCTTCAGCGCCCGGGTCACGGCCAGCACCCTCACCGACCCCTATGCGGTGGTGGCGTCGGCCGTGGGCACCCTGGCCGGCCCCCTGCATGGCGGCGCCAACGAAGACGTGCTGGCCATGCTCGAGGAGATCGGCAGCCTCGACCAGGTCGAGCCCTGGCTCGAGCGGGCCATGGCCCAGAAGCTCAAGATCATGGGCTTCGGCCACCGCGAATACAAGGTCAAGGACCCCAGGGCGGTGATCCTGCAGAAACTGGCCGAAGACCTGTTCGATCAGTTCGGCCATGATCCCCTCTACGACCTGGCCCGCAAGCTCGAGGAGGTGGCGGCCGAGCGGCTCGGCCCCAAGGGCATCTATCCCAACGTCGACTTCTATTCGGGTCTGGTCTACCGAAAGCTGGGAATTCCCGAGGATCTGTTCACGCCGATCTTTGCCATCGCCCGCACCGCCGGCTGGCTGGCCCATTGGAAGGAGCAGCTGGGGGCCAACCGCATCTACCGCCCCTCGCAGATCTACACCGGAGCTGCCGGCCGTGACTGGATGCCCCTTCAGGCCCGCTAAGTTGCCACCACGGTTGCTGTTCCAATGGTGAGCTCCCTAGACCTGCAGGCCAGTTTCGAGGCCACCCTCGAAGGTTTTGGCCTGAGCCCAGGGGCTGCCCACCTGCTCTGGCTGCCCCTGCCCATGGTGCTGGTGCTCGTGGCGGCCGTGGTCGGTGTGCTCGTCAACGTCTGGCTCGAGCGCAAGATCTCGGCCGCGGTGCAGCAGCGCATCGGCCCTGAATATGCCGGTGCGCTGGGGATCCTCCAGCCCATGGCCGATGGCCTCAAACTGCTGTTCAAGGAAGACATCATTCCGGCCCGTGCCGACGGGCTGCTGTTCACCCTGGGCCCGGTGCTGGTGCTGGTGCCCGTGATCCTCAGCTGGCTGGTGGTGCCCTTCGGCCAGACGATGCTGATCAGCAATGTCGGCATCGGCATCTTTCTGTGGATTGCCCTCAGCAGCATCCAGCCGATCGGCCTGCTGATGAGCGGATACGCGTCCAATAACAAGTACTCGCTGCTGGGTGGCCTGCGTGCCGCTGCACAGTCGATCAGCTATGAGATCCCCCTGGCGCTGGCGGTGCTGGCGATCGTGATGATGAGCAACTCGCTCAGCACCGTCGACATCGTCAACCAGCAGACCGGTGCAGGCATTCTCAGCTGGAACATCTGGCGCCAGCCCGTCGGCTTCGTGATCTTCTGGATCTGCGCCCTGGCCGAGTGCGAACGCCTGCCCTTCGACCTGCCGGAAGCCGAGGAGGAGCTGGTGGCCGGCTACCAGACCGAGTATGCCGGCATGAAGTTCGCCCTCTTCTACCTGGGCAGCTACATCAACCTGGTGCTCTCGGCCCTGCTGGTGTCGGTGCTCTACCTGGGTGGCTGGAGTTTCCCGATCCCGGTCGAATGGCTCGCCGGTTGGCTGGGCCAACCCCTCGATGCCGCCCCGGTGCAGGTGATCACCGCTTCGCTCGGCATCGTGATGACCGTGCTCAAGGCCTACCTGCTGGTCTTCTTTGCGATCCTGCTGCGCTGGACGGTGCCCCGGGTGCGCATCGACCAGCTGCTCGATCTGGGCTGGAAGTTCCTGCTGCCGATCGCCCTGGTGAACCTGCTGGTCACCGCCGGCCTCAAGCTGGCCTTCCCCGGGGTGTTCGGCGGATGATCATTCCCCAGAACAGCCTCCGCACCGCCCATCATGGGGTGTGGATCGCGTCAGCCACGCCATCCAGTTTCTTCTGAGCCGCCATGTTCGGGTTTCTCAAACAAGTCGGTGATTACACCCGCGATGCGGTCAGTGCAGCCCAGTACCTGGGCCAGGGCCTGGCGGTCACCTTCGATCACCTGCGCCGCCGGCCGGTCACTGTTCAGTACCCCTACGAGAAGCTGATCCCCTCGGAGCGCTACCGGGGCCGCATTCACTACGAGTTCGACAAGTGCATCGCTTGCGAGGTCTGCGTGCGGGTCTGCCCGATCAACCTGCCGGTGGTCGACTGGGTGATGAACAAGGCGACCAAGAAGAAGGAGCTGCGCAATTACTCCATCGATTTCGGGGTGTGCATCTTCTGCGGCAACTGCGTCGAGTACTGCCCCACCAACTGCCTCTCGATGACCGAGGAGTATGAGCTGGCGGCGTTCGATCGCCACAGCCTCAATTACGACAACGTCGCCCTGGGCCGCCTGCCCACCAGCGTGACCACCGATCCCTCGGTGGTTCCCCTGCGGGAGCTGGCCTACCTGCCCAAGGGCGAGATGGACCCCCATGGGGTTGACCCCAGCCGTGCCCGCGCCGGCCGGTTGCCCGAGCAGGTGCTCGAAACCTTGCCCAAAACCCCTGCCGCATCCCAAGCTGCCGGCACAACCAAGGGTGCCGCCGACGCATGACGATCGCTTCGACCACCCAGCTGATCTGCTTTGCCGTGTTGTCGCTCACCCTGGTGGTGGGTGCCTTCGGCGTGGTGCTGCTTCCCAACATCGTCTATTCGGCCTTTCTGCTGGGAGGTGTGTTCCTCTCGGTGGCGGGTCTCTACCTGCTGCTCAACGCCAGTTTCGTGGCGGCGGCCCAGATCCTCGTCTACGTGGGCGCGGTGAACGTGCTGATCCTGTTCGCGATCATGCTCGTCAACAAGCGCGAAGACCTCTCGGCCATTCCAGGCCTGGCGGTGCGCCGGGTGTTGTCGGCGCTGGTATGTGCCGGTCTGTTCGTGCTGCTGGTGCGCGTCGCCTTCACCACCCCCTGGGCCCTGCCCGGACCGGCCTCGATCGGCGAAGAAGCTACGGCCCGCATCGGCGAGCACCTGTTCAGCGACTATCTGCTGCCGTTTGAACTGGCCTCGGTTCTGCTGCTGATGGCGATGATCGGTGCCATCGTGCTGGCCCGCCGCGACGTGTTCTC
>RGUW01000149.1 GCA_010027605.1 Synechococcaceae bacterium WB9_2_112
CCGATTTCGCGAAGATGAAGAATGATCTTGCCGCGCACGTCACCCAGTGTCAAATTTTCATAATTAAGCCTTGCATCTGACACGAGGCGAGGATTGTCGACACTTAATTCATACCCCGAGCCAGACTTGTTGAGATCCGCCAAACCATTGGTGTTACGGGCGTCACGGATCGACTGAAAATCAGAGGGTCGCGCAATCCACAGACTGTTGTTCGAAGCAGGCAGTTTTGCATTGGTCGCATATTTTGCTAGATAAGCTTCCAGATCAGCCGAATCGATCTCTTTGGTTGCTTGCTCTGCAGGTTTGTCTTCGCGCTTGAGTGTCAGCACGATAGTCTCTGTCGGATTGGCTTGCAGAAATGACTGTGCAGCACTTAACGCATCATTCAATCCCTTATTGAGATAGAAGCTCAATGGGTCGCGGCCGTGAAAAAACTGAATATTGTTTCCAAGGTTTGTATCACTATCCTTGCGAACCCGGAGGTCCATGTAGCGAATTCCCTGCTGAAACTGAGCCGAAAAATCGCTGTGCGTGTCGTGAGACTGCACGAAACGGTTGTTCGGACTATTGAGATTTCCAGAGGTGTAGCCAAACGTGGCTGCGCCATGGGAACCAGGCATCAGCACATCAAACAGACGGGTGCGATCCGGCAAGTACGCCATCCAGTTGGCAGAACTCAGTGCCGTTTGATTGATCGCTGCCATGGCTGTTTGTCGGCTGTTTTGATCCCTGTTGAAACTCATACCAGAGTGACTGAGGCCACGCAACCACTCGATCGGGTAGCGCTTGGTCGCCCCACCGGGCCGAGACGGGCCCGGCCTGAAGGCAATGGTGATGAATGGTCACAGCCCTGTGCCAACCAGACGTCGCATGGCACCTTGGCATCACACCGCTCCAAACACCCGCGGGCGCAGGCCGGTCTGCCATGGACATCGACACCTGGGTCGATCTGGGCACGGCCTACCTGTTCGGGCTGCGGCTGGCGACCGGGGTGGTGGGCACGGTGCTGGCGGTGCTGGGCAGCGAAGACCTGCTGATCGACCTCCTCTACTGGGTGCGGCGGCTGTGGCGGCGGCTCACGGTGTACAGCCGCCATCGCTTCGCCGACGAGCAGCTGCTGTATCAGCAGAGCGAGCAGCCCCTGGCGATCCTGGTGCCCGCCTGGAACGAAGTGGGCGTGGTGGGTGAGATGGCCCGCCTGGCCGCCTCCCGCCTCGACTACGAGAACTACCAGATCTTCGTTGGCACCTACCCCAACGACCCCGACACCCAGGCCGACGTCGACGAGGCCTGCCGCCGCTTCAGCAACGTGCACAAGGTGGTCTGCGCCCTGCCCGGCCCCACCAGCAAGGCCGACTGCCTCAACAACATCATCGCCGCGGTGTTCGCCTTCGAACGGGAGGCGTCGGTGAGCTTCAGCGGTTTCATCCTGCATGACGCCGAGGATGTGATCTCACCGCTCGAGCTGCGGCTGTTCAACCTGCTGGTGGACCGCAAGGACCTGATCCAGGTGCCGGTCTATCCGTTTCTGCACCGGCACTGGTGGAACTTCACCGCCAACCACTACGCCGACGAATTTGCCGAGCTGCACGGCAAGGATGTGCTCGTGCGCGAGGCCCTGGTGGGCCAGGTGCCCAGTGCGGGCGTCGGCACCTGCTTCAGCCGGCGGGCGATCCTGCGGCTGCTCGATGAGGGCGAAGGCATCGCCTTCTCGACCCAGAGCCTCACCGAGGACTACGACATCGGCATCCGCCTGCGGCAGGTGGGCATGGCCGAGATCTTCGTGCGCTTCAGCCCCCGCGATCCGGCCCTGGCGCCCCTGCGCGAACGGCGCTTCGGGGTCAACCGCCGCGACAGCCAGGTGATCTGCGTGCGGGAGAACTTTCCCGACACCCTGGCCACCGCGGTGCGTCAGAAGTCGCGCTGGATCACCGGGATCGTGTTTCAGGGGGCCCGCACCCTGCCCTGGAGCTCAAGCCCGCGGCTCAATTACTTTCTGTGGCGCGACCGCCGCGGCGGCATCAGCAACCTGATCGGCCTGATCTCGATGCTGCTGGCGGTGCAGCTCGCTCTGGTGTGGCTGGTCACCCAGGAGCAATGGAGCGGCTGGGAGTATCCCTCGGTGCTGGGGGACAGCCGCTACCTGCAGCTGCTGCTGGCCTTCAACGGCCTGCTGCTGGTCAACCGCATCGTGCAACGGGTCTATTTCACCGGCACGTACTACGGCCTGGTGCCGGCGCTGATGGCCGTGCCCCGCATGGTCTGGGGCAACTGGATCAACTTCTTTGCCAACCTGCGGGCCTACCGCCAGGTGGCGGCCCTGGGCGACGCCCGCCGGGTGGCCTGGGACAAGACCACCCATGTGTTTCCCAGCGTCGCCGAGACCCGGGGCGGCCGGCCCCTGGGCCAGATCCTGATCGCCCAGGGGGCCCTGAGCGAGGCCCAGCTGGCGGAGGCCCTGCAGCGCAGCGGCCGCCGCCGCATCGGCCGCACCCTGCTCGACGACGGCACGATCAACAGCAGCCAGCTGGCCGCCGCCCTGGCCGAGCAGCACAACCTGGACTGGCGCGATCTCGACCCGTTTGACCTCGATGCCCAACTGGTGGCGGCGTTCCCGCAGCGGCTGGCCTACCGCTATTCGGTGCTGCCGCTGAACCGCGAGGGCGACACCGTGGTGCTGGGGCGCGAAAGCCCGGCCAGTGAAGTGGCCCTGGGGGTGATCAGCCGTCAGATCGGCCGGCGCTGCCGCCAGGTGCTGGTGCCCCAGGGCCGCATCCAGGCCGGTCTGAGCCATTGGTACCGGCCCGATGACCCTGGCCCGCTGGCGGCAGGCATCCGCCGGCTGGCGGCCATCCGCCGCAGCCGGCCCCAGCTGCTCGAGCAGGTCTGCCGGCACCTGGTGCTGCTGGGCGACCTGGCCCTCGACCTGGGCCTGCTCAACCAGGCGGTGCTCAACCAGGCCCTGATCAGCTTCGAGCCCGAACAGCAGCGCCTCGGTGAGCACCTGGTGCAGCGGGGCCTGCTCACACCGAACAACCTCGAGCAGCTGCTGGCCGAACAGGCCCGACTGCGGTCCCGGGGCCTGGCGGCCCTGGAGGTGGCCTGATGGCCCGCCGGCGCCGAGGCCGCACCCACCTGGCGGCCCTGACCCTGGCCAGCCTGGTGCTGGGCACCCCGAACCTGGCACCGCCCGCCGAGGCCGCGCCCGACCTGCTGCGCGGCTGGCGCCGCTTCAGCAGCTACCCCCATCTGGCCCGTGGCTACACCGCCCTGCGCCAGGGCAAAACCGCTGAAGCCGAACGGGAAGCGCGCCACATCCTCAACAACCTTGACCGTGACTCGCGCGAGGCGCGGATGCTGCTGGCCGAAGCCCTGCAGGCCCAGGGGCGCTACGGCGAGGCCCTCGATGCCCTGGCGCCCCTGCCCCCCTCGCCGCTGCAGCGGCAGATTCAGCTGAGCTGGCTCAACCAGCGTCAGCCGGTGCCGAGCAACCGGGTCGAGCGCTGGCTGCAGCAGAGCCGCGGCAGCCAGGAGCAGGGCCAGCTGGCGATGGCCCATGCCGAGCAGCTGCGCCGCCAGCTGGGGCCCGTGGTCGCCTGGCGCTGGCTGCAGAGCCGCGGCGGGCCGATCGCCTACCGCAGCGGCCTGGCCGAGCTGGCGCGCCAGAGCCTGGCCGGCCCGACGCCGCCGAAGCCGGCCCAACCGGGCGCGGCAACCGCTGTCGCGGCCCGGCAGCCGGCGCCGGCCGCAGCTCCCCTGAGCCCCGCGGCCGCGCTCGAC
>RGUW01000150.1 GCA_010027605.1 Synechococcaceae bacterium WB9_2_112
CCCAGGGGTGCTGTGAGCAGCAACCCGGCGCCCAGGTCGCACAGTCGACGCAGGTTGCGGAGGGGCATCGGGTCAACGGCAGCTCGCTGGCGATTCTGGGTTTAACTGAGCCCAGTTGCTCGTCTTGTGTGTCGGGTCTGCCTGGTTGGCTGCAGCGCTGGAACTTCATCGAGCGGGCCCGCCACGAGCGCAGCCTCTGGGAGGCGTTTGAGCGCGGCGAGAACCTCGAGCAGCTGGTGGCCGAGCTGTCGCAACAGGTGCAGGTCTCGGGGGCTGGCGAGCAGGCCTTTCAGCTCGAGGTCTGGCAGGCGACGCTGCCGCGCATCCGCAAGATCGAGACGATGATGCGCCAGCGCCCTGAGCAGCGCTGAAGGTTTCCATTCAGCGCTGGATCCACTCGGTGATGCCGCCGGGTTTGTCGATCAGCTCAATGCCCTGATCGGCCAGCTGGGCGCGGATGGCGTCGGCGCTGGCGAAGTCTTTGGCGGCCTTGGCGGCGCGGCGTTGCTCGATCAGCGCTTCGATGGCGGCCCCAGCGGGCGCAGCACTGCTCTGACCGCGCGTGGCGTTGGCGTCACGCTCGGCGGCCGTGAACGCGAGCCCCAGCACCCCGGCCAGCTCGTGCAGCAGTGCATGGCGATCTGTGACCGGCGCGCTGGCCGCCTCATCGGTGGCGGCGGTGTCGCCCCGCTCCAGGCGATTGGCCAGGGCCCGCAGCGGCTTGGCCAGCTCAAACAACACGGCCAGAGCCGCTGAGGTGTTGAGGTCGTCGTCCATGGCGCTGATGAAGCGCTCGCGGGCGGCGGCCAGCTCGGCGGGCAGCTGGGCTGGGTCAGCTTCAGCTTTGGCAGGCGTGTTCAATGTGAGCGCGGCAGCCAGACCCTTCCAGCCTGTGGCGGCGGCCTCGAGAGCCTCGGTGGTGAAGTCGAGCGGTTTGCGGTAGTGGGCCTGCAGCACGAACAGCCGCAGGGTCATGGGGCTGACGCCGCTCTCCAGCAGGGAACGGATGGTGGTGAAGTTGCCGAGCGATTTGCTCATCTTTTCGCCGCCCACGTTCACCATGCCGTTGTGCAGCCAGTAGCGGGCCAGGGGTTTCCCTGTGGCGGCCTCCGACTGGGCGATCTCGTTCTCGTGGTGGGGAAAGATCAGGTCGGCACCGCCCAGGTGGATGTCGATCGTCTCGCCCAGCTCCTCGCGCACCATCGCCGAGCACTCGATGTGCCAGCCCGGCCGGCCCGGACCCCAGGGCGACGCGAAGCTGGGCTCGCCCGGTTTGGCCCCTTTCCAGAGGGCAAAGTCAAACGGGTGCTGCTTGCGCGCCTCTTCGTCTGAGGCGGTGCGGCCGCTGGCGCCCTCCTGCTGCTCGCTGAGGTCGCGGCCGCTCAACTTGCCGTAGTCGGCCTGTTTCATCACGGCAAAGTAGACATCGCCATCGGCGGAATAGGCCGCGCCCTTGGCCTCCAGCTCACTGATCAGGGCGCGAATGCCGTCAAGGCAGCGGGTCGCCCGCGGCATGCGGTCGGCCCGCAGGATGTTGAGCGCGTCCATGTCGATGAAGAACGCCTCGATGTTGCGTTCACTCACCACCTCCATGGAACTGCCCTCGGCGGCGGCGCGATGGAGGATCTTGTCGTCGATGTCGGTGAAGTTCTGCACGAAGGTCACCGCATAGCCGCGCCACTGCAGATAGCGGCGCAGCACGTCCCAGACGATGTAACTGCGGGCGTGGCCCAGGTGGCAGAGGTCGTAGACCGTCACCCCGCAGCAGTAGATGCCCACCTGGCCCGGCACCTGGGGCTCAAACGCCTCGATGCGGCGGGTCAGGGTGTTGGTGAGCCGCAGGGTCACTGGAGCTGGTCATGGCTGGTGTCAGGCACCGTAGGAGCCCGCTCTCGGCAGCTCCGGGGTCTGTTCGGGCTGCTGGTTAGCGTGCAACGAGCTCTTGACCACTCCCGTTGGCTGTTCGGCTGGGTGCACTGGGGTTGTGCGTTGGGCTTGCCGCAACCGGCCTGCCCCTGGTGATGGCAGTGCCGGGGCGGGGGCAGCCCACGCGGCCGAGCGAACCGGCCACGTTGGTGCTGCGACCGGGCGCAGCCCGTTTTGCCAGTGGTGATCCGATCTGGTGGCTCGAGCTGCGCCAGGGCAGCCAGCATCTGGCACGTTGGGCGGCGGCCACCGGTCTGAAGCAGAGGCAGCAGGCCGATCGGCGCTGGTCACCGGGCAACGGGGCGCCCCTGCCCCCCGGGACCTACCGGGTTGGCCGTCCTGAACCCTGGGGCCGTGACCTCTGGATTGCGCTGGAGCCGTTGTTCAAAACGAGCAGAAGCGGTCTGGGCATCCACCACTGTTTTCCTGGAGTGGGCTGCATCTGCCTGCCCCAGCGCGCCGAGCTCGATCAGCTGGCTGGCCTGATCCGCCGCCATGGGGTGCGCCGCCTGCAGGTGCTCTCGCCCTGATCAGGGCCGATGGAGCCCGGCCGGCTTCGCGGCGCGGTCAGCGAGCGCGATCACTTGGCCTCCATCCAGTTGGCGCCGACGCCGGTCTCGACCAGCAGCGGCACCGAGAGGGTCACGGCGTGCTCCATGGTGCGCTGAACCAGCTCGCGCACCTGGGGCATGGCCGCCGGTTCGGCCTCGAGCACCAGTTCGTCGTGCACCTGCAGCAGCAGCCGGGCCGGTAGCCCCGAGGTGGCCAGCGCAGCGTGAAGCTGCACCATGGCCAGCTTGATGATGTCGGCCGATGAGCCCTGGATCGGCGCATTGGCGGCCGCCCGCAGCTGCTGGGCCTCCATGCCGGCGCGGCGGGCCGCCTCGAGATCGAGCGTCAGCGGATCGGCCCCCAGCAGTCGCCCGAGGCCGGCCGGGTCAAAGGCAAAGGGCCGCCGCCGTCCCAGCAGCGTTTCGACGTAACCGCGGCTCAGGGCCAGCCGCTCCTGCAGCTCCAGAAACGCGAACACCTTGGGGTAGCGCTGCCTGTAGCGCTGCAGAAACTCCTTGGCCTGGGCCTGGCTGACCCCGGTTTCGCGGGCAAAGCGCTGGGCGCCCATGCCGTAGATCACCCCGAAGTTGATCGTCTTCCCCAGGCGCCGCTCATCGCTGCTGACCGGTTCACCCTCGGCCTTGTCGAGCAGCAGTCGGGCGGTGAGCTGGTGCACATCGTCGCCCTGCTGGTAGGCGTTGACCAGCACCGCTTCGCCCGAGAGGTGCGCCAGGATGCGCAGCTCGATCTGCGAATAGTCGGCGCTCAGCAGCTGCCAGCCCTCCTGGGGCAGAAACGCCTTGCGGATCCGCCGCGAGAACTCGGTGCGCACCGGAATGTTCTGCAGGTTGGGGTTGCTGCTGCTCAGGCGCCCGGTGGCGGTCACCGCCTGGTTGAAGTCGGTGTGCACCCGGCCGGTCTCAGGCTCGACCAGCAGGGGCAGGGCATCGACGTAGGTGCTCTTGAGCTTGCTCAGGGTTCGGTGCTCGAGCACCAGCGGCACCACCGGGTGGTCGGCTTCGAGTTTCTCGAGCACGGCGGCGTCGGTGCTCCAGCCGGTTTTGGTCTTGCGCGATTTCTTGCGATCCAGCCCCAGGGTCTCGAACAGCAGCTCGCCCAGCTGCTTGGGGCTGGCCAGGTTGAAGTCGACCCCGGCCGCAGCCTTGGCCTCGGCCTCCAGGCGCGTCAGGGTTGTTGAGAGCTCGCCTGAGAGCTCCTTGAGGTAGCCGATGTCGATGCGGATACCGGTTGCCTCCATCAGCGCCAGCACCG
>RGUW01000016.1 GCA_010027605.1 Synechococcaceae bacterium WB9_2_112
CTGGCCCTGCTGCTCAGCGGCATCTTTGCCAATGCCCTGCGGCTCAATCTGCGCCGCGCCATGGCCTCCGACTATGTCGAGGCGGCCCGTTGCCGCGGCCTCAGTGAACGGCGCCTGATCCTGCACCATGCGCTGCCCAATGCCCTGCTGCCGGTGCTGACGATCACCGGCATCACGGTGGCCTCCTTGATCGGCGGTGCCCTCCTGATCGAAGTCACGTTTTCGTGGCCGGGCGTGGCGGCCCGGCTGCAGGAGGCCATAGCCCAGCGCGACTACCCCCTGGTGCAGGGCATCGTGGTGGTGGTGGCGGCCCTGGTGGTCGCCGTCACGGTGCTGGTCGATGTGCTGGTGGCATGGTTGGATCCGCGTCTGGAGTTCTGATCGCGCGGCTCCAGCGGCGCGCCAGCGGTGGATCCAGCACATGGGCGCGCACGCCGCTCAGGTTGCGCACCTGGGGAGAGAGCATCAGGGGCTGCTCCAGCCCCAGCAGAAATTCAATGGTGAGCAACAGCAGCAGCGACTGGGCTTTGCGCGGTTCGATGCCGACCAGATCGTCGCCGAGTCGAAACAGGGCCTGGTCGTTGGCCGGCATCCGCACCGGCGAAAAGTGACTGCCGCCCTCAAGAAGCACAAGCCGGCTGTGGGGATGGCGCTGGCTGCTGAACACGGCCAGTTGCTCCACCAGTGGTGGGGTGATCAGGTCGAGGCTGCCGCCCACCATCAGCAGCGGCGCCTGGAGATCCTCCAGCCCTCGACTGGGCCACAACAGGCTGCCAAAGCCGTTGTAGGCCACGATCGCGGCCACGGGTGTGGCCTGCGACGGGGCCGGGCGGCGGCCACTGCGGCCCTGGGGCAGCTGGCACTGCAGCAGCCGCGACAGGTTGGTCAGGGGCAGGCGGCTCAGGGCCTGACGGCAGCGCCGGCCCAGGCCCTCCTCAGGGGTCAGGCCCGCGGCCATCAGTGCGGTCAGCCCGCCCAGGGAGTGACCCATGAGTACGACCGGTGCCCCAGCTGGGGCTCCCAGGGCCTCCAGCTGCCCCTGCCGCTGGGCCAGAAGCACCGCGTCCACATCGGCGAGCCGTTGGGCCAGGCTTTCACTCCCCGGGGGCGGCTTCTGACCGATCAGCGAGGCCTGCAGCGCCGCTTCGTTGCTGCCGGGATGGTCGACCACCACCACGGGCCAGCCCCACTGGGCCAGGGTGGCCGCCAGCCAGCTCAGCTGTCCGCTGCTACCGCCCAGTCCGGGCATCAGCAGAATCCAGGGACCCCGCGCCCTGCCCTGGCTGGGCCAGATCTGCAGAGGTAACGGTTCGCGTCGGTGGGCGACGGCCAGGGGCATCGACACCGTGGGACCCAGCTGCCGTTCGCTCAGGGTCAGGGGGCTCGACTGCCGTTGGGGCAAGCCCAGGCCCTCGAGCCGGCGCAGCGCCAGCTGCTGCAATTCCAGCTGCCGGCGCCATTCCTGAGCCAGTTCGATCACCCCGTCGAGCTTCAGGCTCACCCGCTCTGCGGGAAGCGCGCGCAGCAGCTCCAGCAGCGTCACCTCCCGTTTGCGACGCAGCAGATCATCAAGGCTGCGGCGGATCATGTCCGCCGTCGCGATCTCCGGAGCTGATGCGGTCGGCTGCCTGGGCTGGCTGGGACTCAGCAAGGCGGCGATCTCATTGATCAGCGGTTCGCCGGTCCAGCTGTTGAGCAGTTGGCTGCCCAGGCTCTGGTCGCGCAGCAACGGTTCCCGCAGCAGCTGGACCAGGGTGCTGCGGCTGCGTTGGTCCAGTAGCCCCAGCCAGACCCCCAGCTCGCTGCGGTCGCGGGCGGGGTCCTCACTCCAGGCCTCCAGCGCCTTGAGGTCGATCGGCACACTCAGGCCGTCGAGCTGCACCTGGAGAACCTCGGCTGCCCGCAGCGGCAAAACCACACTGCTCACCAGCAGACTGGCGAGTGCAGCGGCGATCGGGCGGTGGGCTCTTGATGGAGGCACGGGCAGGGGCCAGCACACACGCGTCCTGGTGGAGCCAGTTTCCCCCGTCGTTGCTCCGGGTGTCGCTGGTGCGTCTGGTGGGTTCCATCGGCGCCGGCGGCGTGCTCTACCTGACGCCGCTGGTGTTTCATCGCGCCGCCTTCAGTGCCAGCAGCATCACCGAGGGGGTGGCCCTGGCGGCCGTGGCCGGCACCGCGGGCCGGTTTGCCAGTGGCTGGCTGCTGGATCGCGGCCTGCGCTGTTCGCTGCCGGTGCTGCTGGCGGTGCTGCTGGCCCTGGTCGGTGATGTACAGCTGATCGCCGCCCACACCGTTGGGGCCTACGTGCGCGGTCAGCTGCTGCAGGGCGTTGCCATGGGTCTGTACTGGCCGGCGATCGAGCTGGCGGTCACCGCCACGGCCGGGGCTCTGGGATCACCGCGGGGCTATGCCCTGGCCCGCACTGCCGATGCGCTGGGCATCGCCGTTGGCGCCCTGCTGGGGGCATTGCTGGCCGCGATCGGGCCCTTGCGGGGCATCTACGCCGTTGATCTGGCCTGCCTTGTGGTGATGGCCCTGCTGCTGTTGCTGGCTCCCCTGCCCCCCGGGCGGGGAGTCTCAGGCTCCAGGGCGCGCGGTGCGCTGCAGTGGGGGCGCTGGATGCCTGCCCTGCTGCCGATTCTGTTGATCTCGGTGGTGGCCACCGCCGTACCGGTGCTGATGCAGAGCGCCCTGCCCCTGGATCTGGTGCGCGGCAGCCTCCAGCGCCGCGCCCTGCCCGAAGCATCGGGTGCCCTGTTGATCGGTGGCCAGTTGGCGCTGCTGCTGCTGATCCAGTGGCCCCTGGGCCGCTGGCTGGCCGAGCGGCCGGTGCACGTGGGCCTGCGGCTCAGCCTGGTGGCGTTTGCACTCGGTGCTCTGCTGCTGGCGCTCAGCGGTTTCAGCGCCAGCGCAGGGCTGGCCCTGGTGCTGCTGGCCCAGGTACCCCTGGCCGTGGGTCTGGCGGCGTTTCTGCCGACCGCGACCGAAGCGGTGGTCGAGCTCAGTCCACCGGCCCACCAGGGGTTGGCCATGGCGCTGTTTTCGCAGTGTTTTGCGGTCAGTGCCTTTGCAGCCCCCCTGCTGGCGGGTCGGCTGCTCGACGGCCAGGGCCATGGCGCCGGCGTCTGGTTGTTGCTGCTGGTGGCGGTGCTGTTGAGCCTGCCGTTGGTCAACCGCATCGCCAGCCAGCAACGCGCCTGCCTGCTGGCGGTGCTGACCGGCTCCGCAGGCGACAACGACAACCTCGATGAGGTTCCCGAGGTCCTTTACCGGCTGGGACCTCCGGCGGCAGGTTCCGATCCCTTGCCCTGAACCCAGGCCTCCTTGGGCAGCGGTTCAGTGCCGTACTCCCAGTCGTCGTAGTCGGGATCGTTGCGGATCTGCTGGTGCAGCTGCTTCTGCACCTCAAAGTCGTGGGGTTGGGCGGCGTCGACCGGGGGGTCTTGGCTGTGCTGACCTGACATGCGCTGGATGGAGCCGAACCTGATTGTGACGTATGTCTTCTTCAACGAGCCAGGGTTGCCTTTGGCGCCGGTGCGGGCTTCCAACGGGTCCCCCACGCTGCGGGTGGCGCAAGGGGAGGCGTCGTCCCAGATCCGGGGATCAGAAAGGCAGGCTGACGTCAACCGGAATGGGTGAGCGTAGTCACCTGCTACTCGTGCATCACACCTTGAGATTAGTGCATCGTTGCAGAACGGCAACTCGCACCAATTCGACGCCACTGAGACCCAGCTTTGCGCTGATTGTCTTGCGATAGGTCTCCACGGTGTTGACGCAAATGCCCAGGGATTTGGCAATCTCCTTGTTCTGCATTCCTTTGCCGAGTGAGTAGAAGACCTTCAGTTCTCTTGGCGCGAGTCTTTGCAGCTGCTCAAGTGCTGCGGCATTGCGCCGCAGGGTCGGTGATGGATGGATCTGTTGCCAGCGGGCAACAAGGTTGATGAGGTTGTCCCAGGAGCAGGACTTCTCAATAACGCCCAGAAGCATCGGCTGAAACTCCTGGGGAGCTACAAAATCATCGTTCCTTGCTTTCAGCATGATCAGGCGACCATTGGGATTAAGACGCTGCAGTGTTTGAGCGGCCTCCTGCCAGCTGCCTTGCAACTGAACAACGTCAAGGACCAGCAGCCCCGGAGGTGATTCGTTGTTCATGATCTCGAGAGCTTCACGCACGGTTGCGCTCACTGCAATCAGTTCCAATCCACATTGTTCGCTCAGAAGACCCCCAACGGCTTGACCACATAAATAATGGTCGGCAACCACCAGGCAGGTGCATCGGATTCCCTCGCCACTCAAGTTGCTTGTCATGGTCTGCTTGCCTGAAGAGCTTCAAACCCTTGCCTACCCAGAATTGGGACCCCTGCGTTGGGTCGTCATAATCCGGATCTATACAGGCTCGTATCAGCTGCACAACACTGAACTGGTCTTCACCTCAACGCGCCATGGCTGCATCGGACATGCACTCGGCTCCGCTCTTCCGCAAGCCGCGTCGAATCAGCATCACAGTGCCCCATCAGACCTTCTGTCTCATGCAGGAACGCAGCGATCTGGAGGGTCGCTCCCTCAGTAACCTGGCGGCCTACCTGCTTGAGTTTTCCTTCGAGAAGTAAAGGTGAGCTCCGTCACGAAAAGGCATTCACGCGTTATTGATTGCTGTAAAATAACTCAACAGGCAAAGCAGGTAGACCGGTAAAACATCTGGGTCAATAAAGCAACTAGACCAGTAAAATGTCTTGACCTTCAAAACAGCTAAATCGGAAAAATAGCTAGACGTTGAAAAGAAACTCCATTACATCGCCCTCTTCGACGATGTATTCCTTCGGCCCTTAGCCAGCCTTTGGTGCGGGCTTCGGCCAGGGAGCCGGCCTCCAGCAGTTGCTTGTAGCCGATGGTCTGGGCGCGGATGAAACCGCGCTCAAAGTCGGTGTGGATCACGCCGGCGGCCTGGGGAGCGCTCATGCCGGCCTTGATCGTCCAGGCGCGGGTTTCCTTCTCACCGGTGGTGAAGTAGGTGCGCAGGCCCAGCAGCTTGTAGGTCGCCCGGATCAGGCTGGCCAGGCCGCCTTCGTCGACACCCAGACCGGCCAGAAATTCAGCCCGATCCTCTTCGGGGAGCTCGATCAGCTCGGCTTCCACCTGGGCCGAGATGCGTACGGTTTCGGCGCCCTCGTTGGCGGCCAGCTCGGCTACCGCCGTGCACCAGGGGTTGCCACCGGCCAGGTCGTCTTCGCTCACATTGGTGGCGTAGATGATCGGCTTGGCCGTGAGCAGACCCAGGGGTTTGATCAGCGGCGCTTCCTCGTCGGTGAGTGCGACGCTGCGGGCGGCGCCGCCCTGCTCGAGCACCTGCTGAATGCGCGCCAGGGCTCCGTCTTCGAGCTGGGCCTCCTTGCTGGTGCGCAGCTGTTTCACCAGGCGTTCGCGGCGTTTTTCGACCTGGCTCAGATCGGCCAGGCCCAGCTCGAGGTTGATCACCTCGGCGTCGCGCACCGGATCCACCGACCCCGACACGTGAATCACGTCGTCGTTGTCGAAGCAGCGCACCACGTGCACGATCGCGTCGACTTCGCGGATGTTGGCCAGAAACTTGTTGCCCAGGCCCTCGCCCTGGCTGGCGCCTTTGACCAAGCCGGCGATGTCGACGAACTCGACCCGGGTCGGAATGATCTCCTTGCTGCCGCTCAGGTCGCTGAGCTGCTGCAGCCGCGGGTCGGGCACCGCCACCACCCCCGAGTTGGGCTCGATGGTGCAGAAGGGGTAGTTGGCGGCTTCGGCCTGGGCGTTGGCCACCAGGGCGTTGAACAGGGTCGACTTGCCGACGTTGGGCAGGCCGACGATTCCGGCTTTGAGCATGGCCAGAATCTACGGGCAGGGGCCCCGCCCCACAGGCTGCCGCGCCGACCGCGAGACTGGTGCAAGCCGCCCCGCGGGTCATTCCTGCCTTGATCTCCCCCAAGCCCGCCAATCCTTCCTCCAGGCCCCTGGCGGCCGTGGGTGGCCCAGCGCAGCCTGCCCGTGCCCTGTGGCAGCGCCGCCGGCTCTGGATCGGCGTGGGTGCCACCGCCGTGGTGCTGCTGGGCGCGGGGGTGATGCAGTGGAGCCGTGTCAGCGCCCAGAAGGCCTCGCTGGCCCGCTACACGGTGCTGGCGCAGCGGGGCAGCCTGCCCGGGGTGATCTCGGCCACCGGTGAGCTGGCGGCGGTTGAGCGCGTCAATGTGAGCCCCAAGCGTCAGGGTGTGCTGGAGCAGCTCTATGTCGACCAGGGCGATCGGGTGCGCCGCGGCCAGGCTCTGGCTCGCATGGATCCGGGCGATCTCAACGACCGCCGTCAGGAACTGCAGGCCAATGTGCGCTCGGCCGAGGCCAATCTGCAGCGCAGCCGCAGCGAATGGCAGCGCCGCCGCCAGCTGTTTGGCAACGGGGCCATCAGTGCCGATGACTACAACCGTGCCTATGCGACCTATCGGGTCGACCTTGAGGCCCTCAGCGCCGCCCGCGAGCGGCTGCAACAGCGCGGCGTCGAGCAGGGTGATCTGGTCGTGCGCGCCCCCTTGCGCTACGCCGACCGTGGCGCCTTTGTGACCCCCACCACCACCGCCTCCACCACCCTGGGGGCCACCAGCTCTTCGATCGTGGAGGTGGCCCGCGGTCTGGAAGTGGTCGCCAAGGTGCCCGAGAGCGATGTGGGCCGCCTGCGCCTGGGCCAGACCGCCAGCGTGCAGGTCGATGCCTTTCCCGACCAGCGCTTTGCGGCGCGGATCCGCCAGATCGCACCACGGGCGATCAAGACCAACAACGTCAACTCGTTTGAGGTCAAACTCGCCTTTGCCCAGCCCACACCGCAGCTGCGCATCGGCATGACCGCCGAAATCGATTTTCAGATCGGCATGGTGCCGCCCCAGACCCTGGTGCCCACCGTGGCGGTCGTCACCGAAGACGGGCGCCCCGGGGTGCTGCTGGTGGGCCAGGGCAACCAGCCCAAATTTCAGCCGGTGGAGCTGGGCATGAGCAGCGGCCGCAGCACCCAGATCCTCAGCGGGTTGAACGCTGGCACACGCGTGTTCATTGATCTGCCCCCCTGGGCCAAGAAGAAGCGCTGATCGGCAGGGCTGCACTGTGGCGGCCCGCTTGTTCAGCGCATCCGCTCAGCCCTGCAGCAGCAGCCGGCGGGCGGCCTCGACGATCCGTCCCGAGGCCTGGCCGTCGCCAAAGGGGTTATGGGCCCGGGCCATGGCGTCGTAGGCAGCGGGATCGTCGAGCAGCCGCGAGGCTTCGTTCACGATCGTGGCCGTATCGGTGCCCACCAGCCGGGCCGTGCCCGCGTCGACCGCTTCGGGCCTTTCGGTGGTGCGGCGCAGCACCAGCACGGGTTTGCCCAGGGCCGGGGCCTCTTCCTGCAGACCACCCGAGTCGCTGAGCACCAGGGTGCATTCGCGCATGGCCGCCACCAGGCGGTCGTAGTCGAGCGGTTCGCACAGGTGGGCCCGGGGGTGGTTGCCCAGCAGCGCCTGCAGCGGTTCGCGCACGGTGGGGTTGCGGTGCAGCGGCAGCAGGATCGCCACGTCGTCGTAGCGCTGCAGCAGCTGCAGCAGGCCGTTGCCGATGCTCTGCAGCCGCTCGCCCCAGTTTTCGCGGCGGTGCACGGTCACCAGAATCAGCCGCTGCCGGGTCGCATCAAAGCCCTCCAGGGCAAACGGGGCCGCCTGCTGGGCCATCAGCAGCAGGGCGTCGATCACCGTGTTGCCGGTGGTGAGAATCTCGCCCACCACCCCGGAGGCCCGGCAGTTGGCCGCCGAGCGCTCGGTGGGGGCGAAGTGCAGCTGGGCCAGCTGGGAGATCAGCCTGCGGTTGGCTTCTTCGGGGAAGGGATCGAGCAGGTTGTCGGTGCGCAGTCCGGCTTCCACATGCCCCACCGGGATCTGCTCGTAGAAGGCCGCCAGCGCCGCAGCAAAAGCGGTGGTGGTGTCGCCCTGCACCAGCACCAGGTCAGGGCGGTGGTTGGCGAATTCCTGTTTGAGGCCCTCGAGGGCGGCGCAGGTGATGTGGGTGAGGGTCTGCTGGGGGGCCATCAGGGCCAGGTCGTGGTCGGCGCTGAGGCCGAACAGCTCCATGACCTGCGTCACCATTTCGCGGTGCTGGCCGGTGAGCACCACCCGGGTGGCGAACGCGGGAGCCTGTTGAAAAGCCTGGATCACCGGTGCCAGCTTGATCGCTTCGGGCCGGGTGCCCAGCACGATCGTCACCAGGGGAAGGGGCGTCAAGGCGTGGCGGCCATCCTGGTCCCACTGTGTCATGGGAATGGCTCTCCGTTGCCCTGCCACTGACAAGTGGCGGCAGTGGCGCGAAGCTGGAGGTTCGCCGCCCTTGGCCGCAGCGATGACTCCACCGGAGACGCCCAGCCTGTTTCCGCGCACCAGCCCGTTTCCGGTTGGGCCTGGAACCCAGCCCGCTGCGGCCGTTCCGGCTGCCGCTGCCGCTGCGGCTGGGCCTTCTGCTGTGCCGTCCCCGGCTGCACCATCACTCTCGCTCGAGGCGATCGTGCGCACAGCCCATGACCAGGGCCATTCCGACGTGCACCTGGGCATCGGCGAGGAGCCCCGTTTCCGCAGCCGCGGCGAGATGCTGCGCAGCGGTCTGCCGGTGACCGATGCCGCCACCTTTGCCCGTTGGCTCCGGGAACTCCTGAGCCCGGCCGAGATCGATCGTTTTCAGCGCGAGCTCGAGTACGACGGGTCCCACGCCTTCAGCTTCGTGCGGGTGCGCGTCAACCTGCTCGATTCGCTGCGGGGCCAGGCCATGGTGCTGCGGCTGATTCCCCGTCAGATCGCCACCCTCGAGGACCTCAACCTGCCTGCGGTGCTCAAGGAGCTGGCCGCGCGGCCCAAGGGCCTGGTCCTGGTGACCGGACCCACGGGCTCCGGCAAGAGCACCACCCTGGCGGCCATGGTCGACTGGATCAACACCAACCTGGCCCGCCACATCCTCACCATTGAGGATCCCGTCGAATTCGTGCACGAGAGCCGCCGTTCCCTGGTGCGTCAGCGGGAGGTGGGCCAGCACACCCGGCAGTTTCAACAGGCCCTGCGGGCGGCGCTGCGCGAAGACCCCGATGTGATTCTGATCGGCGAAATCCGCGATCACGACACCCTCGCCACGGCGATCGAGGCCTCCCAGACCGGCCATCTGGTGTTGGGCACCCTGCACACCAATGCGGCCGTCAAGACGATCGAGCGGATCCTGGGCATGGTCCCGGCGGCTGAGCAGGAGGCCATGCGCCGCGCGGTGTCAGAGGTGTTGCTGGGGGTTGTGGCGCAGGGACTGTTGCGCTCCAGCGATGGCAAGCGCCGCGCTTTTCACGACATCCTGATCAACACCGATGCCTGCAAGGACTACATCGTGCGCGGTGAACTCGAAGCCATCGAAGAGATCATGGGCCGCAGCGGGTTCGACGGCATGCAGACCGCCAATCAGGCGCTCCAGCAGCTGGTCGAGGCGGGACTGTGCACGGCCGAAGACGCCCTGGCCCAGAGCCTGAAACCCAACGAGCTGGCCCAGGCGCTGCGCGGTCGCACCTGATCAGGGATTGGCCAGGCGGGCAATCAGCAGCACGCTCAGGCCGACCGAGAGCCCCAGCATGGCCAGTCGGCCATTCCAGATCTCGGCCTGGGGAGTGAAACCGCGGCGCCAGGCGTTGAGCTCAGTGCGGCTCACCGGTTCCTGCTCCACGACCGGTTCGTGCTCCATCACCGGTTGCTGTCCCACAACCGTGTCCTGTTCCACAGGGGCCATGGCGCTGAAGCCTGGATCAACGACACCATAAACGGATCAGAACAGTGCTGGGCGTTCCAGCAGTGCACCCGCCTGCTCGAGCGGCCAGCGGGCGGAGATGCCCAGGTCGATCGCGCTGTCGCCCCCCTGTTCCAGCCACTGGCAGGCGGCGACACCGATCATGGCGGCGTTGTCGGTGCAGTAGGCCAAGGGTGCCAGGTGCCAATGCAGGTGCTGCCGTCCGCAGGCCTGGCTCAGCAGCGCACGCAGTCGTTGGTTGGCGGCCACTCCCCCCACCAGGACCAGCGTGTTGAGCCCCTGATCGCGGGCACAGCGGCAGCTGCGTTCGACCAGCACCTCGGCCACCACCTGCTCAAAGCTCGCGGCCAGGTCGGCCAGGGGCAGCGGTGCGCCGCTCTCCTCCAGCGACCGCACCAGGCGCAGCATGGCGGTCTTGAGGCCGCTGAAGCTGAAGTCGTAGGGATAAAATCCCCCTCCTGGCCTCGACACCTGGCCCTTGGGCAGGGCAAAGCGGCGGGGATCGCCCGCGGCTGCTGCTGCCGCGATCGCCGGCCCGCCTGGATAGTCGAGCCCCAGCAGCCGCGCGACTTTGTCGAAGGCTTCGCCAGCGGCGTCGTCGTGGCTGCGGCCCAGGCGGGTGTAGGCGCCGGCACCGTCGACCCGCACCAGTTCGGTGTGGCCGCCACTCACCAGCAGCACCAGATAGGGCGGCTGCGGGGGATCGTCGCCCAGCAGGGCCGAGCACAGGTGGCCTTCGAGATGGTGAATGCCCACGAAGGGTCTGCCATGCAGCCGCGCCAGGGTGCGACCGGTCACCGAGGCCACCTGCAGGGCCCCCGCCAGACCAGGCGTGACCGTGGAGGCGATGCCATCGAGCCCAGCCATGGCCAGGCCGCTGGTCAGCATGACCTGCTCGATCAGCTGCGGCAGGGCTTCGACATGGCGCCTTGAGGCGATTTCAGGCACCACGCCGCCCCAGCGGGCATGCTCGGCCACCTGCGAGGCCACGGCGCTGGCCAGCACCGTGCGATCGCGCACAACGGCCGCTGCCGACTCGTCACAACTTGTTTCGAGGGCCAGAACCGTGGGCATCGGGTCAGAGCTTCTCCCCTACTGTCCGCTGGTGACATCCTGCCCTGCGGCTCGATCCGATGCGCCGTCTTTTTCCCCGGCTGTTCGCAGCACTGCTTTCTGTTTTTCTGCTGATCGGTGTGGCTCCCGCCGCCCATGCCGATGTGGCCGGTCTCACCCCCTGCAGTGAGAGTGCCCGCTTCCAGCAACGGGCCGCTGCCGCCAAGACCGATCAGGCCAAGGCACGCTTCGCCATGTACAGCCAGGCTGTCTGCGGCGCTGATGGTCTGCCTCACCTGATCGTTGATGGTCGCTGGAGCCATGCCGGTGACTTCATGATTCCCGGCATTGCCTTCCTTTACATCGCCGGTTGCATCGGCTGGGCCGGTCGCAGCTACATCATCGCGGTGCGTGGTCGCAAGGATGCCGCCATGAACGAGATCCAGATCGATCTGCCGTTGGCACTCAAGTGCACGATCGGTGCAGCTTCCTGGCCCCTTGCAGCCCTGGCTGAATACAAGGGCGGCAAATTGCTCGAGGCCGACGACAAGATCACCGTCTCACCCCGCTGAATCAGCTGATCGCCCCATCGCGCACCCATCCATGAAAAAATTCCTCACCACCGCTCCGGTGTTTGCCGCCATCTGGTTCACCGTCACCGCGGGAATCATGATCGAATTCAACCGTTTCTTCCCCGATCTGCTCTTCCATCCCCTCTGAGCACAGATCACGTCGTCCTGACGCTGGCAATGCGGTCCTGAAGGGCCGCTTTTTTATGCTTTCTCTAGGCTCACTCGCCGTCTGATGGGTGTGGGGCCAGTCCCATCAGGGTCTCCAGTTGCAGCAAGGCTGACTCGAGGTCGTCGTTGACCAGAGCGGCATCGAATTCGTCGGCGGCAGCCAGCTCGATGCCCGCCCGAGCAAGACGCCGGGCAATGGCTTCATCGCTGTCGGTACCGCGCCCGCGAATGCGTTGCTCAAGAACCGCAAGCGAAGGGGGCTTGATGAACAGTTGAAACGCCGCCGGGAAGCTCTGGCGCACCTGCCGGGCCCCCTCGAGTTCGATCTCCAGCAACACCGGCCTGCCGCCGTTCAGCTGGTCTTCGACCGGCCGGCGCGGGGTTCCGTAGAGGTTGCCGGCGAATTCAGCCCATTCGAGCAAGCCTCCGGCTTCGATCTGCTGCTCAAACTCCCCCCGTGTCATGAAGAAGTACTGAACGCCGTCGGTTTCTCCGCTGCGGGGCGCCCGGGTCGTGGCGGAGATTGACAGCCAGATCTGCGGGTGGCGCTCCAGCAGGCGGCTCACCAGTGTGCCTTTGCCGACGCCGCTGGGTCCGGTGATCACGGTGAGTCGACCGAGACTGGAGCTGGCCATAGACGCTGCTGCGGGCAGGGGAGAACCTGCCTGCAGAGTAGAAGTCACCCTTGCCCGCCGGCTTCGAGCCTTGGCAACCGCTCTGCCCAGGATCCAGGCCATGGATGTCACCAGCCTCAAGGCGGTGCTGGCGGAGCTGCGCCCCCTGTTGTTGCCCTCCCGCTTTGAGAAGGCCCAGCAGGGCAGCCCGCAGGCCCTGCAGCTGGGCCTGCGCTGTTTGGATGGCGTGCGCTGGCTGGAACTCAGCTGGCTGGCCGAGGCGCCTCGGCTCCATGCCATTGCCCCACCACCCCGTCAGGGCGATGGCAGCACCCTGGCCCGGCAGTTGCAACACGGCCTGCGCGGCCTGGCTTTGGTGGACCTGGTGCAGAGCGGTTGGGAGCGGGTGGTCGAACTCGGTTTTGCCCGCCGCCCCTCCGAACCGGTCGAGCGCTGGTTGGTGCTCGAGCTGATGGGGCGCCACAGCAATCTGTTTCTGCTCGATGAAGCCCGTCAGGTCGTGGCGCTGGCGCGACAGGTGCGTCAGCAGCAATCGCGCTTGCGACCGATCGCCACCGGTGACCCTTATCAGAGCCCCCCGCCCCTGCAGGGTGAGCCCCCTTCGCCAGGCGAATCGTTGGCCCAATGGCAGGCCCGCCTGACGCTCCAGGATCTGCCGCTGCGCGAGGCGCTGCTGCGCAGCTACCAGGGTGTCAGCCCAGCCCTGGTGAGGCAGCTGGTCGAACCCCCCCTGGCCGAGGCCCCGGCCGCCGGCCTTGCTCCAGAGCAATGGCAGGGGTTGCACGAGCGCTGGTCGGCCTGGCTGGGGGCGCTGCAGCACCAGCGTTTTGCCTATGCGAGCAAGGGCGATGGCTATGCCTGCTGGGTCGATGCACAAGCCTTGTCAGACAACGCCCTTGCCGCGAACCCCGGCTGCAGCGTCAACGCGGGGCTGGCGCGTTACTACGGCGATCGGTTGCAGCGTCGCCAGCACCTGAGGCTTCAGCAGCAGTGGCAGCAGCGGCTTGAGCTCCTGCGCAACAAGGAGCAGCAGCAGCTCGAGGCCCAGCAGGCTCTGTTGCACAGCAGCGACCAGGCCGATGATCTGCAGCGCCAGGCCGATGCCCTGCTGTGTGAGGCCCACCGCGATCCCTTGGCAGCGTCGGAGGCGCAAAAGCTCTATCGCAGGGCAAAGCGCCTGCGGCGCTCCGTGACCGCGGTGAAGTCCCGCATCGACCTGCATCAGGAGCGTCTGCAGTGGCTCGAAGCCAGCCTCACCTACCTCGATCAGGCCGACACCGAGGCGGTGCTGACGCCACTGGTGCTCGACCTGGCGGCTGCGCTTGAAGCTGGTGCGGCCGGCGACGGCAGGCGCCAGGGGCAGCGCCGTGGCAGCAGCCAGCCCGAGGGCGTTCCCCAGCCCCTCGAACTGCGCTCACCCGGGGGCCTGCGCCTGCAGGTGGGCCGGAACCACCGCCAGAACGCCTGGATCAGCCTGCGCCAGGCCCGTCGCGGAGACCTCTGGTTTCATGCCCAGGAGTGTCCGGGCAGCCACGTGGTGCTCAAGGCATCCGAAGGTCCCTGTGGCGATGCCGATCTGGCCGCCGCTGCCGATCTGGCGGCCTATTTCAGCCGCGCCCGCGGCAACGGGCGGGTGGCGGTCGTCATGGTCTCGACCGACGACCTGCAACGCATTCCTGGGGCGGCGCCCGGAACGGTGCGCCATCGCGGAGGCACCGTGCTCTGGGCCGTACCGGCCCAGGCAGCCGCGTTGCTGGCTTCTGCCCCTACCCTGCCGGGGGAGGCCAGGCCATGAGCGAGAGCACCACGGACAGCACCACGGACAGCACCACGGACAGCACCACTCAAAGCAGCCCTGACAGCGGCACAGCCACCGGTGCAACCGCCAGTTTGTTGCCGCCGCCGCCGATCCGGGTTGCGCCAAGGCTCGACGAGTGCCCAGGCGAGGTGGAGATGAGCCTGGTCGATCACCTCGAGGAGCTGCGGCGCCGCATTCTGCGCAGCCTGGTGGTTGTGGTGGTGGCCGCAGCAGGCTGTCTGTTGCTGGTGCGACCGCTGGTGCGCCTGCTGGAGATGCCGGCCCATGGCATCCGCTTTCTGCAGCTGGCACCGGGCGAGTTTCTGCTGGTGTCGCTCAAGGTGGCGGGCTATGCGGGACTCACCCTGGCCCTGCCCTATGTCTTGTACGAAGTGCTGGCTTTTGTGTTGCCCGGCCTCACCCGGCGCGAGCGCAGGTTGGTTGCTCCTGCCGTGGCCGGTTCGGCCGTGCTGTTTGCCGCGGGTCTGGCCTTTGCCTGGTGGGCTCTGGTACCGGCTGCCCTGCAGTTTCTGGTGAGCTACGGCGCCGATGTGGTTGAACCGGCCTGGTCGATCGAGCGCTATCTCGATTTCGTGCTGCTGCTGATGCTCGCCACAGCCCTGGCGTTTCAGTTGCCGGTGCTGCAGCTGCTGCTCGGGGCCCTGGGGCTCGTGCGCTGGCGCACCATGCTGGGCGCCTGGCGCTGGGTGGTGCTGGTGGCGGCCGTGGCCGGCGCGGTGCTCACCCCATCGACCGACCCGCTCACCATGCTGCTGCTGAGCGGGGCCATCACGGCGCTATTTCTGATCGGTGTGGCCCTGGTGGCCCTCACCGAGGGCCTGCGCCCTGCCTAAAGCACAAATTCGCTGCTGCGGCCGGCGGGTAGGTCGAGCGCCAGCGACAGGGCTTTTCCCAGTCGTGGCCGATCGGCGCAGCTGCTGAGCCACTGGCGCACCGTCCCGGCGGCACCAAGGCTGTTGAGCACCAGCACCAGTTCCCCGATGTGGCGCTCGTAGTCAGCGGCGCTCAAGGGGAAGGACTGCTGTTCCTGGTAGGCCCACATGACCTGCAGGTAGACCCGGCCCCGCCGCTGCACCAGCTGCAGGTCATAGGAGGCCTGCCAGCGCTGCTGCAGCAGGCCGATCACCTCGCTGGCGCTCAGAGGGGCATCCATGGGCCGGGGGAGGGCAGGGCCTGAGCCCCACACCATCGCATGCTTTGCGCTACGGCCAAAAACCATTGCTGCGGCGGCGTTTTGAACCCTGAGCCAGCCGCCGACGCTCAGCCAGCCGCAACACCCTCGGTGATGGCACGCAGGTGTCGAATCGACAGGTTGTGGCCGGTGTAGACGGCTTGGAGTACCCCTTCGGCGTAGAGGCCGAAGCCGCTGTAGGTCTGGCCAAGACCACTGGCATGGTTCACATAACCGAAACTCAGCTGGGCTGAGGAAGCGCCCTCGACGTTGATGCGGTCAAAACCATCGATGGCCTCGATGATGTCGACCTGATCGGCACTGCCGCTGCCACCGGTGCCATCGGTTGTGACGATTGAGGTGTCGACAAAGCCGTCAACCGAGGACCTGAAGGTGTTCAGACCGGTGCCGCCAGCTAGCCGATCGCTGCCCCGACCACCGGTGAGAACGTCATGGCCCGCGTCGCCATTGAGCACGTCGTCGCCGTCATCACCCCAGAGCTCATCGTTGCCGCCAAGACCCAACAGCTGATCAGCTCCTCGGGCCCCGTAGATCACCTCATCAAGCGCGCTTCCCTTGAGCAGATCATCGTTGTTTCCTCCAGCCAGGGCCAGACCAGGAATGCCGCTGGCAATGCCGATGCCAGTGGGCGAAAAACCAAACTGAAAGAAGTTGTTGGTCATGTTGTCTCTGAATTGATTGTAGTTGCAGCGATGACCATCGCCATAGCCCGGATAAATCGTGAAATCTTCGCTCAGTGTTTTGACCTCCTTGGTCCAGCCCGCTGGTAGAACTGCGGCATTGAAGGCAGCCAAGGGGTCTGAGGCGTAGGCGGTATCGATGGAGCCCAGGATGAACTGGTTGCCGATCGAATCCGTCGCAAAGTAATGCTGAATGGGATTGCCGTTCTCGTCTTTCGCTTTGAAGGTCTGCGGTTGGTTCTTATCGTTGACAACCACCTGCAGGCAACCGGGCAGGGCAGGCCCCAGCAGAGCTGCTGAATAGCGGGTTATGCCTGGCTGGTAATCCTCTGGGTTAAAAGGATTGATCGCCATGTAGTTGAAAGTGTTGTACAGCCAGGTGTAACCCGATTGATCGGTGATGTAGGTGTAATTTCCGTCTGCTTGCAGAGGGCTGCTTTCAAAGGGGCCCGAGAACAGTGGAGTTCTCAGGCCTGTGTTCAAGGTGAAACCGGCATCCGGGGTGTAGCTGTCGAATGCGGAATCCGGTAAGGGGTTGTAGTTCTCGGGATAGGGCTCGAAGCCCAAATTGACGTAAACAAGAACGCGTCCGTAGCCGGCTGCATTGAGGCCGCTGATGTCGAGGATCTCAGTCGTTCCTGCCACGGACGGTCAAAAGGAAAGGCTAAGCACGCTGTCTGGGGCCTGCCACTCAGCCGCAGCTGCGACTTGTTGCGCCGGTTGGGAGCCCCCGGCGCCACCCGCTCTGGTTCCTGAAGTTTCAGAACCTTGCAGCTCAGGGCCCGCACATGGGCACAGGGGCCCGGCTGGGGCAAGGCAAGTTCTAAGGTGGCCCGACGTTGCGCCGGCTTCCGGACTGCCCGCATGACCCAGATTCCAGCAGCCTCCTCTGCCGGCGATGTGCCCGGGATGGGCCGTCGGCAGTTCATGAATCTGCTGACCTTCGGGTCGGTCACCGGGGTCGCCCTCGGGGTCCTGTACCCGGTTGTCAACTACTTCATCCCCCCCCGGGCCGCCGGCAGCGGTGGTGGCACCACGGCCAAGGACGAACTCGGCAACAACGTCACCGCCAGCGGTTGGCTCGCCACCCATAAGGAGGGAGATCGCAGCCTGGTGCAGGGCCTCAAAGGTGATCCCACCTATCTGATCGTCGAGGGCAGCGACGCCATCGGCAGCTACGGCATCAATGCGATCTGCACGCACCTGGGCTGTGTGGTGCCCTGGAACAGCGGCCAGAACAAGTTCATGTGCCCCTGCCACGGCTCCCAGTACGACGCCACCGGCAAGGTGGTCCGCGGCCCCGCGCCGCTGTCTCTGGCTCTGGCTCACGTGTCGGTCGAGAACGACAACGTGTTCCTCAGCCAGTGGAGCGAGACCGACTTCCGCACCGGTGACAAGCCCTGGTGGGCCTGATCTCGACTTCTGTAACCACCATCAGCCCTGCCATGCGCCGTCTTCTCTCCTCACTCACCGGTTCCCTGCTCGGCCTGAGCCTGGTCTGCACCGTGCTGTTCAGCGCCGTGAGTCCGAGCTGGGCCTACCCCTTCTGGGCTCAGCAGAATTACGCCACCCCGCGTGAGGCCACCGGCAAGATTGTCTGTGCCAACTGCCATCTCGCCAAAAAGCCCACCCGCGTCGAGGTGCCCCAGGCCGTGATGCCCGACACCGTCTTCAAGGCGGTGGTGGAGATCCCCTACGACACGTCGGTTCAGCAGGTCTCAGGAGATGGCAGCCCCACCGGTCTCAATGTGGGCGCGGTGATCATGCTCCCCGATGGTTTCACCCTGGCCCCCCAGGACCGCATGAGCGATGAGCTCAAGGAGGAGACCGCCGGCATCTTCTACACCCAGTACTCCGACGACCTGCCCAACACCTACATCGTTGGTCCCCTGCCTGGTGATCAGCACCAGGAGATCGTCTTCCCGATCCTGTCGCCTGATCCCGCGACCGACAGCGCGATCCATTTCGGCAAGTACAGCATCCACGTCGGAGGCAACCGCGGACGCGGCCAGGTCTATCCCACCGGCGAAAAGAGCAACAACACTGTCTACACCTCCCCTGCAGCCGGCACCATCGCCTCGATCACCCCGGGTGACAACGGTGCCCAGGTGGTGGCGATCAAGACCGCCGATGGTGGCAGCGTCAACGAGACTGTTCCTGCTGGGCCAACCCTGCTGGTGGCTGTGGGCGACAGTGTCGAGGCTGGTGCTGCTTTGACCAACGACCCCAATGTGGGTGGTTTCGGTCAGATCGACACCGAGATCGTGCTGCAGAACCCTGTTCGCGTGATCGGCCTGCTGGCCTTCTTCGGAGCGGTCGCCCTGGCGCAGATCATGCTGGTGCTCAAGAAGCGTCAGGTTGAGAAAGTGCAGGCGGCCGAGGGCCTGATCTGATCGCCCCCCTTCCCGCAGTGTTGGCGACGTTCACATCGCCGGGGCCCCTGCTGTTTCAGCTGGGCCCCTTCGCTGTCCGTTGGTATGGATTGCTGATCGCCACGGCGGTGCTGGTGGGCCTGGCCCTGGCCACGCGCCTGGGCCGTGCGCGGGGGATCGATCCTTCCTTGATTGCCGATCTGCTGCCCCTGCTGGTGCTGGGGGCGGTGGTCGGAGCCCGCATCTATTACGTGCTGCTCGAATGGCGTCAGTACAGCGCTGACTGGCCCTCGGCCCTGGCTGTCTGGCGCGGGGGTATTGCGATCCACGGCGCCCTGATCGGCGGCACCCTGACGACCGTGCTGTACTGCCGCTGGCGGCGCCTGCGGTTCTGGCCCCTGCTCGATGTGCTGGTGCCGGCCGTGGCCCTGGGCCAGGCGATCGGTCGCTGGGGCAATTTCTTCAACAGTGAGGCCTTCGGCCTGCCCACCGACCTCCCCTGGAAGCTGGCGATCCCGGCGGCCAACCGCCCTCCCGAATTCCTGGCCCAGCTCTATTTCCACCCCACGTTTCTGTATGAATCGCTCTGGAATCTGGGGGTCTGCGCATTGCTGCTGCTGCTGTTCAGGGCCGCCAGCCGGGGCCGCATCGAGCTGCCTGCAGGGGCGATGAGCTGCATCTACCTGATGGCCTACAGCAGCGGCCGGGTGTGGATCGAGGGCCTCCGGCTCGATCCCCTCTGCCTGGTGGGGGTGCCGCCCTTCTGCAGCGGTGGCCTGCGCATGGCCCAGCTGATGAGCCTCGTTCTGATCGCCGTGGGAGCGTCTGGTCTCTGGTGGCTCTATGGGCGACGTCGGCCGCTGCCCGACCCCAGCGGAGTGGTCGCTTGAGCACATCCCATCCGGTCTGGATCGTGGGGGCGGGCCCTGGAGCCCCCGACCTGCTCACCCTGCGGGCGGCACGGTTGGTGGAACAGGCCGAGGTTCTGGTCTGGACCGACTCCCTGGTGAATCCCCAGATTGCAGCCATGGCCCCCCAGGCCTGCGAGCGCATCCGCACCAGCACCCTCACCCTTGAGGAGGTGATGGCTCTGGTGATCGACCGGGCCCAGTCCGGCAAACGGGTGGTGCGCCTGCACGACGGCGACCCCTGTCTCTATGGCGCCCTGGCCGAACAGATCGTGCGGCTGGCCGATGCCGGCCTGTCGGTGGAGGTCGTTCCTGGCCTGAGTGCCTATCAGGCGGCTGCCGCGGCCCTGCAGCAGGAGCTCACCATTCCTGGACTGGTGCAGACGATCGTGCTCAGTCGGGCGGGTGGCCGCACCGGCACCCCCGAGCGTGAATCGCTCGAGCGCCTGGCCGCCCTGCAGGCTTCCCTGTGCCTGTACCTCAGCGCCCGCCATGTCGAGGAGGTGCAGGAGCAGCTGCTGCAGCACTATCCCCCCGAGACCCCGGTGGCCATCGGCTATCGCCTCAGCTGGCCCGACCAGTGGCTCAAGGTGGTGCCCCTCGCCGAGATGGCTGTCGCCAGCCGGCAACAAGGGCTGATCCGGACCACCCTCTATGTGGTCAGTCCGGCTCTGGCCGCCTCGGCAGAGGCGCGCTCCAGGCTGTATTCGCCGGCTCACAATCACCTGTTTCGTGGTGGTGCCTAAGGTTGAGCGCCGCCGCGCTTCCCTGAGACCGTGCCTCTGCTCCAGCCCTCCCGCTCGCTCCTGCTTGGCGCACTGGCCTTGGCCGCTCCAGGACTGGTGTTCCCCCAGGCTGTCCAGGCCGGCCCCCAGCTCGAGGCCCTGACCAGGGCCGTCACCCCCTGCATCGCCCTCGGACGGCCCGGTGCCTGCCCTGCCGGGGTCGATGCATTGCAGCAGTTGCGTGGCGCACCGGCCTACGCCAGGGCTGATCGCTATTGCCGGGAGCAGGTCACCGAATTCGGCCGGGTCCTGGCCCTGTTGCCCATGAAGGATGTGATCCCCCAGACCGTTCAGGGCAGCCTCGACGGGCTGGTGCAGGCCTGCAGCCCGTTTGGTCTCTGATGCTGCCGGCCCTCAGGCCGCACTGGCGGCCGTTTCGCCGTAGAGCTCGGCGGCAAGCCGATCCCGGTTGAAACGACAGCCCAGTCGCGCGGCGATCGCCTCCACATCGGCGGCTCCGTTGCCCAGGCAGCAGGTTCCCCCGGGCGAGGGTGTCACATTGAACACCAGTCCTGGACGCGCCTGGATGCTGGCCTCGCCCAGCATCAGCCGTTGCTGCTGTTTGTCGATCAGCTGGGGGCGCACGCCGCCATAGCCCTTGGCAAAGCTGAGATCGGCGAGGGTCATGTCGGGCACGATCTTGCGGGCATCGGCCAGAAACAGCCATCGCCGCAGCCAGGGCACCTCGAACAGCAGGTTCTTGACGATGTAGTTGCGGATGTCGGCCACTTTGAACAGTTGCCAGAACACCGTGAGCACGGCCCAGTCGAGCCGCAGCACCTTCAGGAATTCCCAGAATGAAGCGGGCCTGTAGCGCTCCAGCAGGGGCAGCAGCAGTGCGGTGGGGCCAAAGCGGGTCTTGCCCGGGGCCCGCACGTCGGGGTCCCCGTGGATGGCCGCAAAGGGCAATTTGTCGTTCTGCACCGTGTAGACCTTGCCCCTGAGCAGGTCCGGGGTGAAGTAGAAACTGCCCGCCACCGGCAGGCAGGAGTAGTTGAGGCCATAGCCCATCTGTTGGGCCATCAACAGGCTGTGGGCGCCGGCATTGACCACCACATGGCGCGCCCTGATCTGCCGCGCTGCTCCCTGGCCATCGCCGCTGGTGGGGCGCAGAGTCACCAGAAAGGTCGTGCTGTCGCTGTTGTCATGGTCTTCGACAGCGATGCGCTCCACCGTCATCCCCAGCTCGACATCGAGTCGTCGGTCGCTGCCGCGGGTGGCCTCGTTGGCCTGGGCCACAAACGAGTCAGACAGGGCCTCGTAGTCGACGGCGGTGTAGGCGTCGCGGATGCCGATCGCCACCAGGTCCTCGCTGCGCAGCTGCCCGCCGCGGTGGGCCACCTGGGGCTCCCAGTCGGCGATCTGCTGCTTCTCCAGCAATTCCATGGCAGGAAAGTGGGGGGAGAACGTCTCAAACCGCTGCCGCAGGAAGCGGCACTCGGCCTCACCCACCCCCAGCACCATCTTGGGCGTGCGAAACACACAGCGATCACGCACCTCAGGCTCGAGCAGTTCGGCGTAGTGAACGATCATCTCGGCGGTGCGCTTGACCCTGATCGCTTTCTCGAGGCTGTAGTTGGTCTCGATGTCGCCGCAGTGAATCGTCTGACTGTTGTTGGTGGCGCGCGAGTTGACCTGGGCCAGCTGGTCGTAGCGCTCCACCAGCAGCACCCGTGCCACGTCGGTGTAACGGGCCAGCTGGAACAGCAGTGCCGTCCCGCAGACGCCACCGCCGACGATCAGAACATCAACGCTCTCAGGCGTCTGAGTTGCCGATGCGGGTGTTGCTGGGCTTGGATGCGCTGGTCGTTGCGTCACCATCCACCTGTGATCTGGGTCCCATGCTGGCCTGCCGCAGGACCCCGCCAGGCTGTGGTTTAGGGTGGGTTAATCCCCAGCTGGCGTTGGGTAGGGGCGATTAGCACAGCGGTAGCGCACTTCCTTCACACGGAAGGGGTCACTGGTTCGAATCCAGTATCGCCCACTTGTCAGGATCTCAGTTGAGGTCAACGGTTGATCCCGTTGTTGGACTGTGGATCGGGCCCATGGCCGAGTGCAGCGCTTGACGGGGTCACCAGAATTGTGAGCGACTGCGCACAGGCCTCCGTTGCCGGCCGAACCTCAGATTCCCGACACGTCGACCCGCCAGGCTGACGTGCAGCAGGTGCCCCCGGCCCCCGAGATCCCTGAATTGGTGGCTCTGGCCGAGGCTCTGAGCCAGGCACGGCAGGTCCAGAGTCTGACTCTGGAGTCGCTGGCGGCCAAGTTGCACATGGGTGTCGAGCAGCTGCAGGCCTTTGAAGCGGCCGATCTGACCCGGTTGCCGGAGCCGGTGTTTGTGGTGGCCCAGGCCCGCCGCATTGCCGACACGCTGCGCGTCGATGTCTGCAGCCAGATCGAGTCGCTGCGGGCCAGTGAGGCGTTCGCGGCGCTCAGGCCGGCCCTGAGCACCGAAGTGTTTCAGCAGGCCGCCCGTCTGGCCGCTGCTTCGGCCTCCAGTGCCCCCGGAGAGACCGGCGCTCCCTCCTCCTCCCGCCCCTGGGGTGGGCCGGGGCCCCGCGTCAGAGCCTGGTGGTTGGCGCCGCTGCTGTTGGGTGCCGGCGCCGTGGCGGTGGCCGTGGCGGTGGTCTGGCAGCAGCCATCCCTGTGGCGTTCGCTCCTGGTCCGGCAGCCGCCCAGCCGCCCAGTCGCATCGGCTGTCAGGCCGGCCAAGCCGCCTGTGGTGGCTCCTGCCGCCAAGGCGCCGCAACCTGTGGCCCAGGTTCCGGTTGTGCTGTTGGTGAGCTCCCGCCAACCCAGTTGGTTGACGGTGCGCCCGCTGGCCGGAGGCAAGCCCCTCTATCGCGGCAGCTTTGTGGGAGAGCGGCGATTCCCCCTGGGTGACGGGCTGCTGCTGCGGGCCGGACGCCCCGACCTGGTGATGGTGAGCCAGGGAGCCGCTGCGCCCAGACCGCTGGGCGGGGTCTCTGACATCCGTTGGATCCCGTTCAAGCCGGCAGCACCGGCTCCGAGTGCACCGAAGCCACAGGCATCAGGTCTGCGGCAGGGCTGATCGTCACCTTGAGTTCGACGCCGCAGGCCTCCTGCACATAGCTGCTGCAGGCCTCCACGCTCCAGCGCTCAAGGCTCAAGTCCGGGACAGGCTCCCCAGGTCCGTGTGCCATGGGCTGCAGGGCGATGCACACGGTCGTGGCACCGTTGCCCGCGGCCTGCTCCACAGAGACGTCCAGGGTCTCGATCATCGGCTGGGGCCGGCGGTCGAGGGCTGCAGCCAGGCGCAGCAGCAGGGCCATCGAGGCCACCGTGTGGCGCGCGTTGCGGCCGTCGAGCAGCTGCCACGACTCGTGCCGTTTCTTCGGCAGGCTGCGGCGGTGGTAGCGGGCGATCGCTGCCACCATCAGGTGTTCGTTTTCGGTGTAACCCAGCAGCTCACCGTGGCGAATCAGATACCAGGTGTGCTTGTGATAAGCGCCGATGTTGATGTGCTGGCCGCAGGTGTGGAGCATGGCGGCGGCCCACAGCAGCTGACGCCCCTCACCGCTGTCGTCGTGGAGCACGCCGCGGGTCTGGTCGTAGAGGCTGAGGGCATGGCTGGCCACCCGCTCGGCCCGCACCAGATCCACGCCGAACCCCCTGGCGAGATGGAGCACCGTTCGTTTGCGGATCGTGCTCTGGTAAGCGAAGCGGTCGTCGAGCAGCCGGTTGCGCAGCATCCAGTCGACGATCAACCCCTCCCGCAGTGCCCGCTCGCAGATCACCAGTTCGGGGATCTGCAGGCTGGCCATGGTGGTCTGCAGGATCAGGGCCCCGGGCACGATGATCTCGGCGCGCCGTTCATTCAGCGCCGGGAGCTCGCGGCGTTGTTGGGGGGTCAGCGCGACCAGCCGGTTGACCAGCTGATCGATCCGCTCGCGGCTCAGGCGGTAGCCCTGCAATTTGAGCGGGGGCCTTGGATCCTCGGCCGCGGCCAGGGCTGCCAGGGCCATGGCGGTGCCGCTGGTGGCCACCAGCTGGGGCACCTGGCCGGGTTCGAGGCCGGCCTTGACCTGGGAGACCGCCGGATCCATCGCCCCCTGGATGTAGGCGATCAGAAACGAGCGCCGTTCGGCTGGCAGGGGATCGACCTGGCAGAACTCGCGCTGCAGCCGCACCGCGCCGATGCGGGTGCTGCTCAACACCCGGGCATCCCGCCCGTCGGCCAGGACCAACTCGGTGGAGCCCCCACCGATGTCGATGATCAGGTGGGGCTGTTCGCCGAAGCTCATGCCCGAAAGCACACCCAGATAGATCAGCCGGGCTTCTTCGGGGCCGCTGACCAGATCCACCTCCAACCCCAGTTGCTCCTGCACCGTGCCGAGAAACTCGCGCCCGTTGGGGGCTTCGCGCACGGCGCTGGTGGCCGCCGTGACGATCTGTTCCACCCCGTGGCTGAGGGCCAGATCGCGGCAGTGACGCAGCGACAGCAGGGCGCGTTCGATCGCAGCGGGAGACAGATCACCCCGGTCCGGATCGCGCTCGCCCAGGCGCGTGGTCGATTTTTCGGTGACGACCACGTTGAAGCTGCCGAGCACCGGATCGACCGCGGCGATCAGCAGGTGAATCGAATTGGTGCCGATGTCGATGGCGGCAACCCGGCGGGTCTGGTTGGAGGCCTGGGGCATCGCTTCACAGCGGCGGCGTCACTTTGCCACCAAAGCTGCGCGCTGCCGGCGTAACTTGCGCCCAGTCGAGCGGCATCGATGCTTCCCGGCCGCGCAGGCGCCTGGTTGGAACTGCTTCGCTGGCACAAGCCCAGCGGGCGGCTGATCCTGCTGATCCCGGCCGGCTGGAGCCTCTGGCTGGCGGCGGCCGGCCCACCGCCTCTTGCCCTGCTGGGCTGGATCGTGCTGGGGGGGCTGGCCGTGAGCGGTGCCGGCTGCATCGCCAATGATCTCTGGGACCGCCGCCTCGATCCCCAGGTCCAACGCACGGCCACCCGACCCCTCGCCTCCGGACGGGTGGTCGTCACCGAAGCGGTGCTGCTGTTGCTGGCCTGTCTGCTGTTGGCCCTGCTGGTCGTGCTGGCGCTGCCGCAGACCAGCCGCGCCTGGGTGCTGGGCCTGGCGCTGGCCACCCTGCCACCGGTGCTGATGTATCCCTCGGCCAAGCGTTGGTTCGGCTACCCCCAGGCCGTGCTGGCCCTGTGCTGGGGGTTTGCGGTGCTGATCCCCTGGGCGGCGCTGCGGGGCTCGCTGGCCGCTGGTTGGCCGCTGGGTCTGTGTTGGTTGGCCGCCGTCTGCTGGACCTTCGGCTTTGACACCGTGTATGCCATGGCCGATCGCCCCGACGATGCGCGCATCGGCATCCGCAGCAGCGCCTTGAGCCTCGCGGCCAGGGCGCCATGGGCGGTGACCTGGTGCTACGGCGCCACCGCCGCCTGCCTGGCCGGAGCAGCCCTGCTTGGCGACGTGTCATCGGCCTTCTGGCCGTTGTGGGGTCTCGCCGCCGCGGGCATGCAGCGTGAAGCCCGGCAGTTGCTGCGGCCCGATCTGCCCGCATCGGCCTATGGCCGCCATTTCGCCCGCCAGGTGCTGCTTGGGGCGTTGCTGTTGCTGGCCCTTGTCGTCGGATTCCCCTGATGGCCCCGGAATTAGCACCCCTGCGCCCGGGTGATCGGGTGCGGCTGGTGGCCGCCAGTTCGGCCCTGGCTCCCGAGAGCCTGCAGCGCCTCGAGGCCGGGATGGCGGTGCTGCGCTCCTGGGGGCTTGAGCCCGAGCCCCACGCCGCCTTGCGGCGACGC
>RGUW01000151.1 GCA_010027605.1 Synechococcaceae bacterium WB9_2_112
CAGCAATGCCGTGGCCCAGGGACTCGCCGATGGTGTCCAGACGCTGGACGGCACCCTTGTCGAATTCCATCGATTCATCAACGCCCGTAACCATTCGCCGTCTCAGGTGCGGGGCGTCATCCGTGCTGAGGCGGCACCCCTGAAAAAGGAAATGACCATGAACGAAGACAAAGTGCTGGAGACGATCGGTGTCGACGAAGCTGCTGTGCTGGTAGCCGAAGCCCGCCGCGAAGTCACCCAAACCGCCCAGGCGATTGCCGAGCTGTGCCTGCTGGCCGGCTGCCCCGACCGTGCTGCCGAGTTCATCGCCGCCGGGAAATCCCAGGCCGATGTGCGACGCGTGCTGATCGACGCCCGTGCCGCGCAATCCGATGCCGCCGACATCCGCTCCACGATCACCGTTGATGCAGGAACCCAGTCGCTGGATCGCCCTGAGACCTCGCCCATCGTGGCTGCCGTCAAGAAACTCACCGCCCAAGCCTGAGAAAGGAATCAGCCATGCCTGCCATCACCGAACAAAACAACCTCGGCGATCTCTTGAAGTACGAAGGCCCCAACCGCTACTCGCGTGACGTTGCCACCATCGCTGCCGGCCAGAACCTGCCCTTGGGCACCGTGCTTGGCCGCAACGCCAGCGACGGCAAGCACTACGCCATCGACCCCGCCGCCACCGATGGCACCGAATCCGCCATTGGTGTGCTGGCCAACGCCGTCGATGCCACCAATGCCGACAGGTCGGATGCCATCCTGATCGCCCGGCACGCCATCGTCGCCAAGACCGCGCTGGTCTGGCCGATTGCCCTCACCGGTGCCCAGCGCACCGCTTACGAGCAGCAACTGGCCGAGCGTGGCGTGCTGGTGCGTGAAAGTGCGTAAACAACGCGTCTGATCCTCCCGTCACCCATTCCCCCTCATTCCCCCGAACCCGCCTGGCCGTCTGGCTTGCGCGGGTTTCGTCATTCTTGGAGCCCCACATGCAGAACCTCTTTGCCAACCCGGCCTTCAGCATGGCCAACCTCACGGCCGCCATCAACTACGTGCCCAACCGCTACGGCCGGCTAGAAGACCTGAACCTGTTTCCAGCTAAGCCCACGCGGTTTCGGCAAATCATCATCGAAGAGCGCAACGGCGTGCTCAACCTGCTGCCCACCATGCCGCCAGGTTCGCCCGGTACCGTCGGCACGCGTGGCAAGCGCAAGGTCCGCTCCTTTGTCATCCCCCACATCCCGCACGACGATGTGGTTCTACCCGAAGAGGTCCAGGGCATCCGCGCCTTTGGATCGGAGACCGAGCTCGAGACCCTAGCTGGCGTGCTGGCCCGGCATCTGGAGACCATGCGCAACAAGCACGCGATCACGTTGGAGCACCTGCGCATGGGCGCCTTGAAGGGCGAGATCCTGGATGCCGATGGCTCGACCATCTACAACCTCTACGACGAGTTCGGCATCGATGCCACCACGATGTCGTTGGGCCTGGCGGACGCCAAGACCAATGTGCGCAACAAGTGCGTCAAGGTCCTCGGCGAAATGGAAAAGGCCCTGCAAGGCGAATTCATGACCAGCGTGCGTTGCCTGTGCTCTCCGTCCTTCTTTGAGGCGCTGACCAGCCACGCCAATGTGGTGGAGTCCTACTCCCGGTTCCAAGAAGGCGCCTGGCTGCGCGAAGACGTGCGCTCCGGTTTCACCTACGGTGGCATTACGTTTGAAGAGTACCGGGGCCAGGCCAGTTCGGCCGACGGCACGGTGCGCAAGTTCATCGCCGATGGCGAAGCGCATTGCTTCCCTGTGGGCACGGTGGATACCTTCGGCACCTACTTCGCGCCAGCGGACTTCAACGAAACGGTCAACACTCTGGGGCAGCCGGTCTACGCCAAGCAGGCCCCGCGTCAGTTCGACCGGGGAACCGACCTGCACACACAGAGCAACCCTCTGCCGATGTGCCACCGCCCGGGCGTGCTGATCAAGCTGACGGCTTGATTCATGGAAGCAGCCTTTGAGCGAGCAGTGGTGCGCCTGTTCGCCCGGCTGGGGGCGCCTGGCACCTACCGGCTGGCCGATGGTCGTGAAATCACCACCCGGTTCATCGCCAAGCAGGTCGATGTCGTCGAGTCTTTCGGTGACACGCGCCTGGCGCTGGCGACCCACCGCTTTGATGTGATGGTCAGTAGTGTCCCGTCCCCCCGCGAGGGTGAACGCTTCACCGTCGTTGGCCAGACCTATCAAGTGGTGGGTGAGCCGCTGGCCGATCGCGATCGGCTGATCTGGACCCTCACCGGAGCGCCGGTATGAGGCTGATGGCAGCCTTGTCCGGCGACCTGGATCAGATGCTGGCCGATGAAGTGCGCATTGCCGAGCAGGCTGTGACGCAGTCCATCCGCGAAGCGACTGACGGTCTCAAGACCGAACTGCGCAACCAGATCACCGGCGCGGGTCTCGGTCAGCGCCTAGCCAACACCTGGCGTGGCGAGGTCTACCCCAAGGGTCAGATGAGCATCAAGGCGGCTGGCCTGGTCTACAGCCGAGCCCCCGAAGTGGTGGGTGCCCACGCCCAGGGCGCCACCATCCGCTCCAAAGACGGCTTCTGGCTGGCGATCCCGCTACCCGCTGCTGGCAAAGGCCCACGTGGCAAACGCATGACCCCCGGTCTTTGGGAAAAGCTGCGCGGCCAGCGCCTGCGCTTCGTCTACCGCCGGGGCAAGCCCTCGCTCCTCGTGGCCGAAAACCAGCGTGCCCGCCAGGGTCAACGTGGTGGTTTCTCGGTGGCCTCGCAGAAGGCCCAAGCCACCGGTCGAGGCCTGGTCACGGTGCCGATGTTCCTGCTGGTTCCGCAAGTGACTCTCAACAAGAAATTCGACATTGACCGAGCCTCACGCCGTTGGGTCAGCACCCTGGCTAACCGGATTGCCAATCGATTCGATGAAGCTGAACGCCGAGGTGCACGCCCATGAGCCAGCGCCCCAGTCAACGTGAGAGCGCCATCGGGGCATTGTTCGCCGTGCTCGGCCAGCTGTCCCTGGGCACATCCAGCACCACGGTCAAACGCAACGCCGCCTTGCCCGAGCGGGTGTCCGACCACGCGATGGTCATCTTGCGTGACGGCGAAATGGGCGAGCCCGAGGTGTCGCTCTCGCCGCTGTCCTACCACTGGCAGCACCAGGTGGTCATCGAACTGTTCGTGGCCGACCCGGATGCCAGCGCGCGCGATGCGCGCATGGATGAACTGCTGGTCGAACTGGCAGCCCTGATTGAAGCGGATCGCACGCTCGCCGGCGTCATCGAGTACGCCGAGATCGGCCCACCCAAGTTCGATGAACTGGCCCCCGACGGCAGCAGCGGCATCAAAGCCTGTCTGCTGCCCGTGGTCCTGCACTACAGCAGCTCGGGTGCGCTGAACTGAAACCTATTCCCCAAGGAGAAAGCTTATGGCCCGTGCCTACGGCGCGAACGCCAGCCTCTTGGCCGCGTTCGACACCACCTACGGCAGCAACCCAGTGGGCGACTACTGGAAGCTGCCCTTTGTTTCCACCACCCTCGGCTCCGAGCAGGGGCTGATTGCCAACGACCTGATCGGCCTGGGGCGTGACCCCAGTGCCCCGATCCGCGACGTGATCAAGGTCGAGGGCGACATTGTCGTGCCCATTGATGTGCGCAACATCGGCATGTGGCTCAAAGCCTTGCTGGGCGATGCCACTGCCAGTGGCTCCGGAGTGGTCACGCACACCTTCACCTCCGGCAA
>RGUW01000152.1 GCA_010027605.1 Synechococcaceae bacterium WB9_2_112
CGGTTATTGGAGTTGGAGCGCCAGGAGGTGGCCGGCGAGGTGTTGCTGGTGGGTCACAGTTCCGGCTCCTTTGTGATGGCGATGCTCGCTGCCGAACTGCGCCGACAAGCCTCCTGGCCGCAGCTGGCTGGGCGGTTGCGGCTGCTGAGCCTGGGCCAGAACCTGGCCAACCTGGCGGTGCACCGCGGCGCCGAGCGCTTCCATGCCGATCTGCTGGAGCTGGCCGCGGACCCGCGGCCTGCCTGGCTCGACATCACTTCGCGCGACGATTACCTCTGCTTTGCCGGCGTCGACCCCTACCGCAGCTGTGGGCTGCCGCGGCCTGCCGGCGAGGCCTATCCCGAACTGTGGCTGATCCCCCTGGCAAAGCCACGGGGCATTCGCAGCTGGTTGCAGCTGTTGGCCTGTCAGTTCGATCTGCACTTTGACTACCTGCGCAGTGGCGACCCCGCGCTGGGCGGCTTTGACTGGATGGGCCTGTTGCTGGAGGGTTGCGATGGTTGAAGCGTCTCAGCCACCGGTTTGCCCTCAGCCACAGCCCTACACGGCCAACCTTGCGCGGCGGCTGTCAAGGGGTCTGCGCTCCTGGTTTGCGCTGCTGAATGACTGGGACTTTCGGGTGCCGCTCGGGCAGATCGAGGTGTTGGGCCGGCCGCTGTTTCTGGTGAACGAGCCGCCGCTGGTGCGCCAGGTACTGGTGGATCAGGTGGAGCAGTTTCCCAAGCACCCTCTGATGGTGTGGTTGCTGCAGCCCTTGATCGGCCGCGGCATCTTTTCGGTGAATGGCGAGGCTTGGGCCCGCCAGAGGCGCTTGCTCGACCAGGCTTTGCAGGTGGCCCAGCTGCGGCGGGTGTTCCCACAGATGGGTGGGGCCGTTCAGGCCATGCTGCAGCGGCTGCAGGCAACGGCCCCGGGCGAGCCCATCAACATGGAGGCCGAGATGACCCTGGTGACGGCCGATGTGATCGTGCGCACGATCTTTAGCAAGCCCCTGGATGCCGGTGAAGCGGCGCAGATCCTGAGGGCTTGGTCTTCGTGCTGCGGCTGCTCGGTTTGCCTGCAGGCTGGCTGGAGGCGTATCTGGGGCGCCATGCCGCCACGATCCGCCGTTGGATGAAGCAGAAGATCGAGCAGCGCCTAGAGCAGCCGCAGTCCGCTTCGGCAGTCCCGCAGGATCTGTTGCAGGCCCTGATCGAGGCTGAGGATCCGGAAAGCGGCAGCCGCTTGACTGCCGCTGAGCTGCTGGATCAGGTAATGGTTCTGTTCCTGGCGGGTCATGAAACCTCCGCTAGTGCCTTGGCGATGGCCGCCTACCTGCTGGCCCAGTTCCCCGAGGCCCAGCAACGGCTGCGCGCCGAGGTGGAGCAGGCCCTCGGCGGAGAAGAGCGGCCGCTGCAGTTCGACGACTTGCGCCTGCTGGCCTACGGCGCGGCCCTATTCAACGAGACGCTGCGGCTGTATCCGCCTCTGAGCTTCTTCATTCGCGAGGCCAGCGCCGATGGCGAGCTGGGCGGCAGCCGTTGCCCGATGCGTTCGCTGCTCATCCTCTCGCCGTGGGTGATTCAGCGCCACGAGGCCCACTGGAGCGAGCCGCACGCCTTCCGGCCGGAGCGTTTCCTGGCGGAAACGGCTACCGCCGAGGAGCGCCAACTCGCCCGGGAGGCCTGGCTGCCGTTCGGGCTGGGGCCGCGTAAGTGCCCGGGGGCTGCGTTTGCCCTGCAGGAGGCCTTGCTGGTGCTGGCGGAATTGGTGCGCCGTTATGCGCTTGCGCCCGAGCCTGGCCACACGCCGGATCTGGTGGGCCGGCTGACGCTGCGCTCCCGCAATGGGGTTGTGTTGCGGCTGCTGCCCAGGTCTGTCAAGGCTTAACAGATTGGGTCTGGCTAGCTTGGGCCTATGGCCTCATCCACCGCCAGCACTGCTTTTCAGCCGCCGACCATCCCGTGGTTGAGGCCTCAGCCTTTGGCGGCCACATTGGATCTGGGGCCAGGCTTGGAGCCTGTGGGTCTGCACGCCGCCTTTGAGCGTCTTTGTGCGGATCCCAGCGTGCAGGCGGTGGTGGCGTTTGGTTCAAGGGGCCGCGGCGACGCACGGGCGGATTCCGACCTCGATCTGGCTGTGATTTGCTCGGAACTCAGCCTCGACCCGGCTCTCAAAACCCAGCGCTGGAGCTACTACCGAAGCTTGTTGGGACAGTTGAATTGCGGGGTTGATCTTGTGGTGCAGGGCGCTGCAGATGCGGAGTGGCTGGCCGGGTCGCGCTGGCATGTGATGGGTGATGTGGCCCGCGAGGGCAAGGTGCTCTATGTCGCCGGCTGAAGACGCTGCCTTGCTGTTGCGGATCGTGCGCCGCCATCTGCAGGCGTTGCGGCTCAACCTTGATCCTGCCTATCCCGATGAGGAGTGGGGCTTTCAAGCACAGCAGGCGCTCGAGAAGCTGCTCAAGGCCGCCTTGGTGTTGCGGGATCTGTCACCCGAGCGCACCCATGAGCTTGGTCTGTTGGCAGAACAGCTCCAGGAGCCCTTGCCACCAGAACTCCTGGAGCTGCAGGTGTACGCCGTTGAAGCCCGTTACGAGGAAGGGCCTTTTGCCCTGCGGACGCCTCGGCAGCAGCTGTTGGCAGACCTAGAGGCGCGCTTGGCTGCGCTGGAACGGAGCCTGGGTTGATTAGAAGCTGAGGATCACCCGTCCGCCGACGCGGGCTTGGTCGGCGGTGAGCAATTGGCCCATGTCGAGCAGGCCGGCGGCGTTGCTCACGTAGAGATCGAATTTGAGGGCGTCGCTGGCCAGCCAGCGCAGGGCCAGGGTGGCGTTGCTCTGCCCAGGCCGCAGCCCCAGGGCACGCCCACGCCGCTCCAGGCCAGCTTGGGGTTGAGGTGTAGTGCCAGCCAGCGGTTGGCCTCCCAGGTGCTGATCGATTCAGCGAACACGTAGCCCTGGCCGCTGCCGGGTGGGAATTCACGGCCGACGGTGATGCGGCCTGCCAGCCAGAACGGCGCTCCACGCAGCGGGCTGAGCGAGACGGCTTTGCCGCCGATGCGGCCCTGCCAGGCGCCGCCGTTGGTGTACGTGTCCGCCAGGGCGGTGGTCTGGGGCACGTTGTTGAACCAGCCGCCCTTGAGTACTTCCAGCTGGAAGATGTTCGAGATCGACTGGCCGATAAAGCCAAAGGCGTTGCCGCCGCTGTCGGCGTTGGCCCAGAGCTCGGTGGTGCCATCGGGGGGCACCAGGGCGGTGTTCACGGTGAGGCCCCCCAGGGCGATCGAGCGCTGGCGGGGGCTGAGTTCGGGCTGGGGCGTGTCGGCGGCGGCTGGGGTGAACACGAAGCGGGCGTAGTAACCCAGGGTGTTGCCGGACGGCACGGTGAGCAGCGCCGTGGCGGGGGTTCCCCCCCAGCCGTTGGTGAGCAACCCCTCAAGCGCGATGCGGGGGTTGAGGGCCCAGTTGAGGCCACCACTCACCACGGGCACGCGGCTGTACTGCAGCTGGCCGTTGAAGCTGTTGTTGCCGGGGCCGAGCGGCATCAAGGCCGAGCTGAACAGGGCGAGGTGGCGGCTGGGCTGCCAGCTCACGCCGCCGCTGATGAAGGCGTTGTTGCCATAGAACTGGCCGGCGCCGCCCTGGCCTTCCCCTTGGCTGGATGGCAGGAAGCTGGCGCCGGGGGTGAGGCTGAACTGCCACTGCTGGGCGGCTTGCCAGGTGATCGGCAGGCT
>RGUW01000153.1 GCA_010027605.1 Synechococcaceae bacterium WB9_2_112
GGCGGGGTAAACATCCTGCGATTCATGTTTTTCAATTACATTGAGTTACGCTGTCAGTGATTTGATCCCCATAGCCGTAATCACAAGGGTAATCATCGTAAACACGCACATTCCTGTTGACTGGAGTCGATGACAGCGCCTGTACTACAGGCATCAGCACTGGCTGCTTTTTACCCTTACCTGGGGCACCGTAACCATTGACACCAAATCGGTATTTCAGGTTGGCGGATGCTGAGGTGTTGAAGACAGGGTCGTATGACAACTTGCCGCCCACCGTCAGGCCATTGGCAATGATGTAGTCGGCTTTGAATTGAGCACCAGAGGCATCGGCGGCGTTGCGGTAGCCATCTTGGTAGTAATAGCCAACAGATGCCCTCGCAGATGGGGTCAAGTTGTAGCCAACGTCAAGCCCCACGGTCATCAGTGAATCACCGCCGTAGTTGCTATTTAACGCAGGCACACTGTTGTTCCCCCACCCGAATTGTCCAACAGGAATCAACCAGTACCCATTGGCACTCCATTTGTTGCTAACCGCCTCAGCGTTGAACGCCATCTGCTGAAAGAAGACGGTCCGCGAGTTACTGACATTCACGCCGGTATCCGCAGGCCCAGTTGCCATGGGACGGCTGTCATAGCCAAAGTTGAAGCCATACATCCAGCTTCGATCACTGCTTGCCCACCCGCAGCGGCAGGAACCCGCCGATGCCCGCCTCGTTGGGGGTGCCGGCACCCTGAAGCTGCCCTTGGATGCCGTAGTTGAGCTTGACGGCGTCTTTGAGGGAGACGCTCATCACACCTAGCTCTGCAGCGGTGCCTTGGGCGACCTTCACGGAGTCAGCAATGGCTGGAGCTGATGCCAGTACCAGGACTGCTGTGCCTGCGATGGAGAGGTGCCGGCGGATCGAGCGCACCATCGGCATCGGCTGCGATTTGGCGGCACGGTAACGGTCTTGGAGAGGTGACTCCACAACGGGACCTCCGGGCTAATCACCCCCGAAAGCCACCGCCTGGGAAGGGGCCGCGTCCTCCATCAGCCCCCTCTGTAGCAGTCATGGCCCAGGCAAGCCCTATGGGGCAAGGGTCAGGGCGTCGCCGCCTCCAGCAGGTGGGCAAACAGGTTGCTCAGGCTGCAGCCTTCTCGGCTCTCGCCCCCGCGGCCGCAGATCTCGGCGCATTGATGGCAGACCCCAGCCCCCAATAACCCGGATATACTTGCTGTATATCCACGGTGGGAGTTGGTGTGGTTTCGCTCTCCAAGCTGTTTTTGAGCAACCGCAGTCAGGCGGTTCGGATCCCTGCCCATTTGCGTCTGCCCGACTCGGTAAAAACCGTGGAAGTGCGGGCATGCGGCCAGGAGCGCATCATTTCGCCTCTCGGACAGCGCTGGGACACGTTCTTCCACGAGAGCCCCACCGTGCCCGATGACTTCATGGCTGAGCGCCCCAGCCAGGAGCAGGGCGAGCGCGAGTCCTTTTGAGCGTCGCCATGTTGCGTTTCCTGCTGGATACCAACATCTGCATCTACGTGATCAAGCGCAGGCCAGAGTCCCTGCTGGAGCGCTTCAACAGCAATGCCTCTCACCTGGCGATGTCATCGATCACGCTGGCTGAGCTCCTCCATGGTGCCGAGAAGAGCTCCAATTCCCAGCGCACCCTGGCGGTTGTGGAGGATTTCTGTAGCAGGCTCGATGTGCTCGATTACGGGGTCAAGGCTGCCCAGCACTACGGTCAGATCCGCGCTGCACTGGAGCGCCGCGGCATGCCAATCGGCGTGAACGATCTGCACATTGCAGCCCACGCCCGTAGTGAAGGCCTCACGCTGGTGAGCAACAACCTGCGTGAATTCGAGCGGGTCGAGGGCCTGCTTCTTGCCAACTGGGTCTGAGAACAGGAATGGCTGGTGAGCGACCATTCCGAGCCATGCAATGGGATCACTGCCCAGCGCACGCCTATCCCTGCCATGGCACACCGCACGGCTCCATGCTGAAAGATCCGCACCCTGGTGCTGCACACGTATCCAGATGGCATCAAGCTGATGGCCATGAGCGCACCACCACGGCCATCGGTCGCCGCGATCACCCCGTGGGCACGCTGCGGTTTGGATTTGAGCCTGGGTTCTCGCGGTTCTTGGAGCTCGATGCCCCCTGCAAGGCTACGGATCCGCAAACGGCGCCACACCAAGGGCAGCGGCCGCCCGGTTGAGCTGGCGATCAAAGCTGGCCCGTTGGGCAAGCTCCAGGTAGGTGGCGTCGTAACTGGAGAGGTCTTGGCTTCTTGCTAGGGCCAGGATCCGAGTGCTGCGGTCTGCGACTGGATCGCTGTCCGTGAAGAAAGGCAGGCTGCTGAGCCTGGCGAGGAAGCGATCGCTGTCGGCCTGGGAGAGCACGGAGCGCCGTTCGGCCACCAGCAGGGCATTGCTCACCTCTTGGTGCCAGAGCCCCGGGATCCACCAAGACACCTCCCCGCAGGTGGCGAGCAGGCGATTGGCACGTTCACGATCGCTGGGCAGTTCGCGCTCGAACAGCCAGGCCAGGGCCATCGAGGCGTCGATCACCACGGCATCCGGCGCGGCGCTCACAGGCGCCCTTCGCTCACGAAGCCCGCAACCTCTGCATCACTGACGCCTTGAATGCGTGGGGCTGCCTGCAGGGCCGCCAGGGCGGCAGCCGCGGCATCGGTTGCGTCGCCGCGGTGGGGAATGAGATCGGCCACCGGCTTGCCCCGCACCGAGATGGTGAACCGCTGGCCCTGCTCCACGGCCCGCAGCAAACGGGAGAGCTGGGCCTTGGCTTCGAAGGCCCCGATGCTGGCGTCCATCGATCGATTGACCTGGTTCATCAACTAGTTTAGTCCGTTGGATCGCACCTGGGGCGCCTCTCGGAGCCCTTGCCAAGGGGCGATCCTGGAGGTGCCCGGCGCGGAGCTTTTTGGGGAGTGGCACTAACCAACCACCTGCGGGAACAGGGCAGCAAGCAGAAGAGCGAATTGCAAATCTGCCCTAACGTGTATCGCGCATTCGACCTTGCCAAAGATGCATCAGGGAGTCTTCTCTTAACAGTCTGAATATCTCTGCTTCTGTTTTTCGGCGGCACCTTGGTTGGACTTGACCCATGCAGACATTCTTGGGCGCTCATGGAAGCTGCTCCAGCACGTCTTCCCTGATTCCACCTTTGTTGCTGTTGTCGGGTTGAGACTTGATGGAAGAGTCGTATTGGCTGCACGTGTCTGACTGCCGATAGAGGAGGGCAGCTGCGGACGAACGGAGCCGGACTCCGCACCTCGACTCTCACCTGTTGGGCGTGGGGAACTTGCGGCGGTAGTGCTCGCCGGGTTTGAGCAGCCCTGCACTGCGCCAGCGATGCAGGGTTCGCTCGCTGACGCCGAGGCAGTCGGCGGCGTGGCGCTGCATGCTCCAGACCGGAGTGGAATTCATGGGGTGGACGTGAACAACGGGGAGCACCGGCAGGCCGGATGCCCGCGATCGATTCACCAGGGTCTGATGACCAAATCGCGCCGGAGGCTAGGGGGACAGCCCTCGCCCATTTCTACCGCCATCGGGCAGGTTCGGACCCGTTATTGAGCCCGTTTTGAGCCCGCTTGGGTAAGGCGATCAGTGAGAAATCAATCGGGGCGACAGGATTCGAACCTGCGACCTAGTGCTCCCAAAGCACCCGCGCTACCAAGCTGCGCCACGCCCCG
>RGUW01000154.1 GCA_010027605.1 Synechococcaceae bacterium WB9_2_112
CGATCGCCAGGGCCAGCACCCGGCCGCTGCTGCCCCGCTCCAGCACCGCCAGCCGCCGCACCTGACCCACATCGATGCCGCGGCGGCCCAGGGCGGCGGCGACCTGCTGGGGCTCGAGCCAGCGGCTCCAGCGAAACAGCGGATGGTCGGCGCCCAGAAACGGCTCGGATTGTTGGAGCAGGCGGGCCAGGGCGCCGGGGGCACGTGGGGGTGTCCCGGCCAGATCCTGACCACGGCGATCGAGACCGGTCTGGAGGTAGGGCAGGGGGTCCGCATCCCAGGCCTCCTGCAGCGGTGCCGTCACACCACCGTTGCTGGCGTGATACACCGCATGAATCGGCTGGTCCTGCCAGCTGAGCACCAGCTGCCGGGTGCGTTGGATGGCCTGCCGCACCGGCTCGCTCGCCTGGCGCGGATCGCTGTACACCTGGCACTGGGTGCTGGCGCACAGGTGATACCCATCGGCCCGGTAGCGGTGCAGGTTGCGCAGGGCCCAGGTGCGGGCCAGCACGGCCTGGGCCGCCAGGGCGGCGGCCGGAGCCCCGGCACCGATCTCATGGGGAACCACACCCTCGAGGTAGCGCTCGAGCGCCACCTCTTCCACCAGGGTCCAGCTGCCCTGGGCATCGCCCTGCAGCCGAAAGGGGCCGCCGTAGACCCCGCCCCGCCAGAGCAGCCCAGCGGGAGCCGTGATCTGCACTGGCCCCTGCAGGCTGATCACGCCGCGGCCCGGGTCCTGCAGGGCCGGCACCACGGCCTGCTGCAGCCGCAGCTCAACGGGCCGCAGCGACCAACCCGGCGGCCGCGGAGCACCAAGGGGAGCCCAGAGCTCCCAGTCCTCGGCATGGACAAGGCTGACCCGGGCTCCCAGCTGGCGCCACTGGCGGGCCCGGCGCTCGGCCGACTCGAAGCTGGCGAATGGCCCGGCCACCAGCCGCTGCAGCAGCAACGGCTGGGTCAGGGGCACACGCTGCCATTGCAGGTTGAACCGCGGCCCGACCCAGCGACGCCCGGATCGATCCTGCAGGGTGAGGCTGCCGCTGGCACTGCGCAGCTCCAGTGGCGCCATCTCGGCACTGCTGCCCAGCCGCTCGGCCAGGGCCACCCACAGCCTCGGCGCCCGGGGCTCGAGGGCCGGAGGCGGCTCCACCGGCCACTGCAGCGCCGGCGCCGAGCGGGCCTGACAGGCACAGCCGAGCAGCAGGGCACAGCCGAGCAGCAGGGCCTTGGTGTTGAAGGATCGGACTGTCACGTCGTAAGGTGTTTGTTTGTGCCTGCGTCGTCAGAAATGCCGAAGCTCAAGACCCGCAAAGCGGCCGCCAAGCGGTTCAAAGTCACCGGCAGTGGCAAGTTTCTGCGCCGCCGGGCCTTCCGCAACCACCTGCTCGATCACAAGAGCCCCAAGCGCAAGAGGTACCTTGGCACCATGGCCGTGGTGGATGAGCGCGACGCCGACAACGTTGCCCTGATGCTGCCCTACGGCAGCTGAGCCTCTCTGGCTGAAATCCGTCTGATCCGATCGTTCTTCGTCTTCCTGAGTCATGGCCCGCGTCAAGAGGGGCAACGTCGCCCGCAAACGCCGTAACAAGATCCTGCGTCTGGCCCGTGGTTTCCGGGGCGGCAACGGTTCCCTCTTCCGCACCGCCAACCAGCGGGTGATGAAGGCCCTGTGCAACGCCTACCGGGACCGTCGCCGCCGCAAGCGTGACTTCCGTCGCCTCTGGATCGCCCGCATCAACGCCGCAGCCCGGCTCAACGGCCTGAGCTACAGCCGTCTGATGGGCGGTCTGAAGAAGGCTGATGTGCGTCTGAACCGCAAGATGCTCGCCCAGCTGGCCGTGGTCGATCCCGCCAGCTTCACCAGCGTGGTGGGAGCCGCCCAGTAGGCCCCTGCCCCCATGGACGCCCTGCTGCCCCAGACCTACCTGATCGGTCTGGTCGTGATTCTGGCGGTCGCCGCTGTTGCGGTTGGCCGTCAGGTCTGGCGTGTGCGCCGCGATGAGCTCAGCCTGGCGCGGCTTGAGCAGCAGGGCGGAGCCAAGACCAGCACCACCGCCGATCTCTACGAACTGGGATCGGCCCAGTTGCGCAAACGGCTGTACGGCCAGGCCGGTGACACCCTCCGGCAGGCACTGAAACGCGCCCAGGCCGAGGGTGAGCCATCGGAAGCCGTGGCCCTGATCGAGAACGCCCTCGGCTTCACCCTGGCGGCCCAGACCAACTACAAAGCCGCTATCCCGCACTACCGCAAGGCATTGCAGGCCAAGAGCGACTACCCCGTGGCGCTCAACAACCTCGCCTACGCCCTCGAAAAACAGCTCAAGGTGGACGAGGCGCGCGAGGCCTACGAACAGGTTCTCAGCCTCGACCCCGACAACCGCACAGCCCGCAGACGGCTCAACCTGCTGGGCGGTCGCAGCACGGCCGCCTGAACTGCATCCGGGGCGATGGCCACGACAACCCTCGATGGCCTCAGCGGCGGGCCGTTGCGGTCAACTGCAGTTTTCCGCCGGTGTTGGTGAGTCGGGGCGATTCCCAGTCACTGAGCTGGAAGGTCTGGAGCCCCTGGAACACGCCGCCGGGTTCAAGGCCCGCCGCGGCGGTGTCGCCCAGGAGCAGCAGATCCAGCTGGTCCGATTTGGCATTGATGTTGCCCTGCACCGGGCTCGTGAGGCTGCCGATGGTCATGGTGCCTTTGATCACGAGCATCTGCCCGACGGGGGTCAGCGAGGCCAGATCGAGGCGCACGCTCTGGGCCGTACCGGCTGTCTTGGGCAGATACGTGCCGCTCCACCGGCGCGGCAGATCCTTGGCCAGGGCCTTGGCCCGGGCAACGGGGTCAAACTGTTCGACGGTGTCGGTCTGCACCGCCTGCAGTTGGGAGCGCACCACCGGACTGGTGGGATCAAACGGCACCATCGCGCCCGGCTTGATCGCCTGGGCCTGGGCCGGCAGGGCCGCGGCCAGCAGGGGCAGGGCGGCCATCAGGCCCCACAACGATGAACCAGCCGGTTGGAAGCGGAGCATGACCGAAGCGCGCATGGCCATGAGACTAATGACATCCGGCCCGACGCGATACGGTCGCCGGAAACACGGTCCCCCAACCCCTCCCAGGCAGCCTTGACCACCAACCCGACCGCGCCGGATCCCCTGGTGATCGCCGGGCGCTCGTTCAGCAGCCGCTTGATGACCGGCACCGGCAAGTACCCCAGCCTCGCGGCGATGCAGGCCAGCATCAGCGCCAGTGGCTGCGAGATCGTCACCGTGGCGGTGCGCCGGGTGCAGAACCAGGCCGAGGGCCATCAGGGACTGATGGAGGCGATCGACTGGTCGCGCATCTGGATGCTGCCCAACACGGCCGGGTGCGCCACCGCCGACGAGGCCATCCGGGTGGCGCGGCTGGGTCGGGAGCTGGCCCGGCTGGCCGGTCAGGAGGACAACACCTTCGTGAAGCTCGAGGTCATCCCCGACTCCAGACATCTGCTGCCCGACCCGATCGGCACCCTCGAGGCCGCTGAAACGCTGGTCCAGGAGGGCTTCACGGTGCTGCCCTACATCAACGCCGACCCGCTGCTGGCCAAACGACTCGAGGATGTGGGCTGCGCCACGGTGATGCCGCTGGGCTCGCCGATCGGCTCGGGCCAGGGCATCCGCAATGCCGCCAACATCGC
>RGUW01000155.1 GCA_010027605.1 Synechococcaceae bacterium WB9_2_112
CAACCACGCCGGCGGCCTTTTGGGCCGCGTTGACGCTGTCACTCCAATGCAAAGGATTGATCGTGGCCTTGAGGGGCTCCCGGGTGTCGATCAACACCTGCTGCTGCAGAGGTGTGGATCGGTTGCCGGCGGCATCGATCGCGGTCAGCACAAGCGTGCTGTCGGGGTTGTCCACCGGAATCAGCGAATCCTTCACCAGCAGCGACCAGTTGCCCAGCGCATCGGCGGACACCACCAGGGGCTTTTTGTAATCCCAGGCGATCTCCACGCTGCTCAGCGGCTCAGCCGTGCCACTGAGTAGCACTCCCTGGAGGTACTTCTCGTATTGGTTAATGGCGTTGTCGTTGGCCACCACGGCCAGGGTCGGCTGGGTGGGAGCCACGGTGTCAATGCTCACAGTGGCCGTCACCACGGCCGAGCCAAAGCGATCGCCACTGCGCGGATCCGAGCGGTCGAAGGCCTGCACCTCCAGGGTCGACGCACCACTGTCGGCCGGAATGTCTCCTGAAGGGATGGTCAACCACCAGAGCCCTTGGTCCTGGTTGAGCTCAGCCGTATGGGTCTTGCCGTTCCAGCGCACCTCTACTGCGGTGCTGCCGTACTGGTCGTAGCTGCCGGAGAGCATCACCCCGGCGGTTTTCTCGGCCAGGTTGATGGCATTGTCGCCGGCGATCTCGTCGATCGTGGGCGACTGAACCTGGTAGGAAGCGTCGCTGACAACACCGATTAGCTCCACGGCATCGATCTGTTCCCAGAAGCTGGTGTGGTCGATGTCCACCAGAATTTCAAGGCCGTTGATCAGCTGCGGCGGATCCGCAAAGCTGAGCTCCAAAACCCCCGGGCTGGCCTCGTTGCTGGCGGCATCATCGGTGCCGACCCAGAGGGGCGTTTCGATGAAGGTTTTGTGGCCGGTGTCATCGACCACAAAGCCAAACACGGCACGTACAAAACCGAGGCCAGCGGTTTCGTGGATGCGGGCACCCGTTGCCAGCACGCTGCGGCTGAAACCCAGCTGGATGTACTCATCTGGCCAGGACGGATTCACGGTGTTGTCGCTGTTGCGTCGGCGCGGCGACCAGGCGGTGTCGAAGTCACCGAAGTCGCTGTTGGGGGCACCAAGGGCCTGGTTGGCATACCAGCGCCGGTAAACGTCGCTGGCCGGGTCCTTGCCCTGGGAAGAAACATCCAGCACGCGACTGGCGTACTGCACCAGGGTGTCACTGGTGCCGTTGATGGTGATGTCAACGCGCTGGCGGCCTGTGCCGTCGAGCGATTGCACCAGGAACGACTCCACCCGTTGATCACCGGCCTTGAGGGCCTGAATCAGCGGATGGGTGTTATCCAGCGTGTAGGTCCAGTGGCCGCTGGCGTCAATCGAGAGGGTACCCAGGTTGGCTGTTGCAAGCCCGGTCCAATCGCTGACCTCAGTGGAGAACTGAGCTTGACCAAAATCGGAATCATTGATCGCCAGCTGGCCACTGCGGCTGATGCTGGTGACGCCTGGGTTGAACAGGGGCAGCGCTGGCTTCGAGGCGAAGGGTCCGGCACTGCCGTTCACTCCGTTGTCCTCCACAAGGCTGGCGCTGGCGTTCAGGTTCGCGCCCGTTGCCGCGATGCTGGCAAGTTGAATGGTCGTCCGGTAGAGGTTGCTGCTGGAGGGGCCGCGGGCATCGCTGTTGGCATCGGTGACCTGCCAGGCGATGCTGCGGGTGGAGCTATTCGCCGCCGGGTTGCTGGTGATGCCCCAATCCACGCCATAGCGGATGGTGCGCAGCAGGGCCTGGTAAGCCTCTACCGTCCCGATACCCGATACGTTGAGGGTGCCGCTGGCGGGGTTGAACGTCACTGTTAGGCCGCGACTGGCGGCCAGGGCGGTGTCCCACAGCAGCCGGTCGCCGATCTGGTGATCCTCGATCGTCACCCGCGCGGAGGCCATCTGGGTGGTGTCGGCATCGCTCACCTGCAGCAGGGCATCAATCGCTAGGGGATCGGTGCTACCAGGCTGGTGGCCGCTGCCGCGGGTGATCTCGGGTTTGAGGTTGATGAAGCGGAGGCTGCTGGTGGCTGCCACGGGAGCTGCGAGGCCGTCGTCCACCGTCCAGGTGAGCTGCACATCGGTGCGGCTCGTGGTCGGGTCGGCCGGGTCACGGCGCCAGGGCGTGGCCGAGTTGCTGGTGTAAGTGATCGAGGCCAGCAGCTCGCGATAGAGCTCTGGAGTGGCGATGCCGCTGAAGTGCAGCACCCGCGCGGCGGTGCCGCCGGTGGTGGCTGGATCCCACTGGCTGCTGGCGTTGATCCCAGCCCCTGCTGGCATGGTCCAGTGGAGCTGGTCGCCAGCGGCGGCGTCCTGCAGGGTCACCGAAGCCCCCGCCAGAGGGCTGTCCACGTCACGGAGCGACAGTCCCGGTGCCAGGGGAGGTTGCTGCTGCTGCCGGCATCGGCTGGCAGGGTGGTGCTGGTGGCGGCTGGATCACCCAGCTGGAGCATGGCCTGCAGCTGAGCCGTGCTGAAGGGGAGGCTGCCTGCAAACGTGCTGGCCGAATCGATCGCCACGTTGCGCACACTGACGGTAACGGTGTTGGTGCGATCGGAATCCACCACCGTCAACGTTCCGCTGGCGCTGAGGGCGGCATTGGTTTCCAGCACTGCGGTACTGCTGGTGTCGCTGCCCTGCTGGCTGATTTGGGGCAGTTCGTTGACACCGGTGATCCGCAAGGTCACCTGGGAGGTGGCCGCCGCACTGTCGGTTTGACCATCGCGGGCCTGAATGGCGTAGCTGAGCACCAGCTCTTCGCCGGCGGCCAGGTAGTCGAAGGTCTGGGCACTGGCGGTGAATTGCCAGTTCACCTTGGCCTGCTGGCTGCTGGCGGTGTCACTGCTGGTGACGGTGAGCAGGGCCCGCAGGGCGTTGTCGCTGAGGCCGATGCCCGTGGTGATGCCGCTGGCAACCACGTTGCTGGCGGTCACGCTGATCTGATCACTGCGATCGGCGTCGTAGAGGCTCAGGCTGCCAGTGGTGCCGATCGGCTGGTCGCCGTCGGTGAGACGCGCCTGGCTGGTGGTGGTGTCCAGTGTGGTAGGGCTGCTGGCCGTGGGATCGAAAGTCACCAGCAAAGTGGGGGTGGCGCTGATCAGGGCGCCGTTGCTGTTGATGAACTCACCGCTCACCCCCTGCAGAGCATTGGAGGAGCTCTTGATACCAACGGTGAAACCGTGCCAGTTCTCACTCACTGGGTTTTCCCAAGAGAGTGTGGAGAAGGCGCCTTTGAAGCGGATCACGCCATGGGGTTCGCCCTCGGTCCACTGGAGTTCGTAGAAGGTTTTGCCGCCGATCAGCACCTCTTTCTTGATTGCATTGCCGCCGCCCCAGTAACCCGGGTTGCTGGCTGTGGCCTGGCTGATGATGTCGAAATCGCGATCGAAGCGATAGCCGTTGCCATTCATGCTGACAAAGGCGAAGTAGAGGTTCTGCACCTCTTGATCAAATGTGAGCGTCCGCCAGCCCGCAGGGTTGAAGGCGATGATGTCTGAGCTGTCGGGTGCGGCAACCCCGGGGCTGGTGTAGGGACTGGTCGGATTGAAGAAGTTGGTGCCGCCATCGGTCTGCACAAACGCCCAGCCCGTGGTGCTGCTGAGGGTTGCATTCACGGCACCGACTTC
>RGUW01000156.1 GCA_010027605.1 Synechococcaceae bacterium WB9_2_112
GGTCTGACATGCTCACCTGCTCTCCTGGAGAGCGTGTCAGCCGGCGAATGGCCTTGAGCTGGGCGTTCAAAATCGCCTGGGCGAAGTACCGTTTTGGGTACGGCAGCCGGCTGGCATCGTAGGTCCTGGCTGCACGGCACAGGGCCAGGTAACCCTCGCCCTCTATGTCACCCAGTAAAGCCTGCCTCTGCCATGACGGGCGGTTGGCGAGGAAGTACTTGGCTGCGGTGACCACCATGTGGTGGTATTCAGTGACGAGCAACTGCTGCTTTTTGGAGAGCCTTGATCGCCGTCTCATGCTGGTCCAGCTTCGCCCGGGTTTCCCGGACAAGCTCTGGCAGGCCCTCCATAGCAGAAGCGATCAACGCCACCTTGGCGTGGATGCTCATGGCCCAGGGGACCACGGCAATGAGTATTGTAATGAACGCCAGCAGCTGATCAGTGTGCATGTGTCGCTCCGCTGGCGATCATGGAGACGAGCCCACTGGCTGCCGCCTCCGGTAGCTTCTCGCGCCTGAAGTCGTCCATGATCCGCTTCACGGCGACACGCCACAGGCTTGGATGGTACTGATACACCCACGCCTCGCCCTCTCCGAAAGCGGTCAGCCTGATCAGCGTTTCAGGCTGCACTTCCCATCTGGGCATATTGCGCATGTGCATGCTCCCCCCTTGGTAGCCGGGCAGTTGCATGCCGCACGCTCTGTGCATGGGCATGCCGTCCAGCCCTGGTTGTCTCCCGTCCTGATCTGGGTAGCCGGGCAGTTGCATGCCGCACGCTCTGTGCATGGGCATGCCGTCCAGCCCTGGTTGTCTCCCGTCCTGATCTGGCCACTGCCCTTGCACTGCGGGCAGTTGGGCAGCGGGGGCTTGTGGGGCGCAGGCGTGGGCGCCATGTCGCTCAGGCTATGGAGTGCAGCCTGGGTGGCGACGATGGCTGTGTACTGCGGTGTGTGGTCTGTCCACCAGAACATCAGATCCTCCGGATCGATCCCAGGTCCGGCAATGCACGGGCCGGGAAGCCCTGCACATCGGAGTACGCCCAGCAGTCACCACTGCGGACACAGGTGGCCCAGTCATCCACCTTGGTGACGATCATGCCCGGGACCTGGGGCGGGAACGACGCGGGCCAATCAGGCACTGGCGTATTCCATTTTCCCCAGCTATTGGCAATGAAGAACACAGTGAACGGCCAGTGTTCCTTGGTGTCGTCATAGCCTACAGTCGCCATATCATGGGCCCACCCCGGCGACACGCGTGCGTGGTAGTTCTGGGCGTTGGGCTTGTTGCTCCACGCGGCCTGCTGCCCTGAGTGGATCCCATATCCATTGGCCAGTGCGGCCATGGCATCTTCTACCGTGCGGACATTGGCGATGGTGCCCACCTTGTTCCGCTTGCACAGCTCCTGCACTGCTGCTGGTGTGCCACCCTGCCGGCCCCACTTCGCACCCAACCCACCGTCATACACCGACAGGTTGGCGATGCCTGGGTAGTCCTCACGCGGGCAGAAGCCCACGTCCCTCTCAAACATGCTTGCCCTGGCAGGTGACATGCCCTCACCACCATGGCCACGTGCCCCGTATGTGGGCTCGGTTGCCGTGCGGGCAAACCATTCCTCCGCCTCGCCCTTCAGCAGCAGGCTGACGGCACGCTCACAGTCCCGTGCGTTGCGACTTCCATGGGAAACACAGTCGCCAACTGATTGCCTTTCGCTGAACGCAGTCTTGTCCAGCTGCAACACGTAGCCCCAGAGCAACGCACGCTTGCCTGCTCCACTGGCAGGGGCAGTGAAGTACCGAACGGGATTGCTGGCCAGGAACTCTTCCCGGTCCTTCTCGCTCGGCACGTACCCCTGGAATCCGCCGGCCTGGTAGGCGCGGACCAGCTCTTCAGGCGAGTCGAACAGCTCATCTGGCGGCATCGGCTATCCCCCGCAGGGCTTTGACCAGGGCCGATCGCTTCTCCGGTGCAAGCGCCACATTCTCTAGGCCGATGGCGTTCACCAGCGTGTCGTTGATGGCCACATCCAGGCCGACGTACTTGCCCTTCAGGTCCGTCTTTTCAAACGCCAGGTCCAGGCTGGCGGAGTGAATGTCCCGGAACTTCCCAACGGTGGTGACGTACTTGTCGTCTCGCTCCACCACGTCAGCCAGCGCCCGGTAGAACTGGTACACCATCTCCCGGTCGGACTTGCTCGCCGGCCGCATGGCCACGGCAACGGGCGGCAGCTGAGTCGGAGCGGCTGCGGGCCGGAACACCACTCCGATGGCGGCGCCGTGCTTGACCACCGCACGCATGTCCTGCTTCTGAAGCAGCGGCCAGAGGTACACCATGGCCACAATGCCGGCTGCGACTACGGCTGCGATCTGCTGAAACGTCATAGGATCACCTTGCACTTTCCGTCCAGGATGGCAGCGGGGTTGATGAGTCCCCAGCCGAAGTCGTTGTCATGCCCGGGCTGACCCCTGTCCATGGAGGTTTGCTCCAGGATCTTCCCGGCATGGCGGGCTACATGCTCCTTGCCGCATTCACACACAGCCAGGGCCAGTACCCCAGCCACAAATGGCGCAGCCATGGAAGTGCCAGATAGAGTCGCATACCCGCCTCCAACCCAGCAGCTGGTGATGTGTTCCCCAGGTGCGGCAACGTCGATCTCTTTGCCACGGCAGGAGAACTCACACACGTTGCCATCCCGGTCAACTGCGCCTACCCCTATCGTATTGGTATAGGCTGCCGGATACGAAACTTTCCCGCCGTCATTTCCGGCGGCGCAGACCAGGGCTACGCCGGCCCTGTACGCCTTCTCACACGTGAGCGCCAGCCGCTCGGAGATAACAGGCGACCCCAGTGACAGGACGGCAATGCAGCAGCCGGCCTCCACCGCATACTCCAGGGCTCGGACCACCGCATCCATGGAGCCGAAGCCTGAGTTGTTCAGCACCTTGCAGGAGATCACATCGACCTGCGGTGCCACCCCCTTCATGCCGTGACGGGCAGCAATGATCCCTGCCACGTGCGTGCCGTGCCCGTTGGTGTCATACGGGCTTTCGTCTGTGGTGAAATTGCGGTGTTCCTTCACCGCCCCAGCCAAACCCGGATGGCCTGGCTCCACTCCCGTGTCGATCACTGCCACCCGCACCCCCGCCCCCTGGTGTGTGGCCCAGAGAGCGGGGATGCCATACGCGGAGATACCCCAGTCGCATTCCCCGGACGTGAGAGAATAGGCGACGGCCTCAACGCGGTAGGGTGGCAGGTGGACAAGCATCACCTGCTCCGGATCAGCTGGATCAGCGCAGAGACGATGGGCACCACCACGCTGACCAGCACCGGGATGGGGATACCGGCCGCAGCCTGGGCGGTGACCATGATCTGGTCCCCCTCTTCCTCACTAATCGCCTGGGCGGTGAACAGAGGGAAGGTGTCGATCACCGGCAGGAGCGCCTTCGCCACGGCGTAGACGATCTCCAGCTTCTCGGCCAGGGTCGTTACCTCAGACCACTGGGCGACGATTGCCGACAGCTCCTTCAGCACACCGACGTGGCTCAAAAGCCACTTGACGATCAGGAACTTGTCAACCACTTTGATCACCCCCTTTCCTACGTTCACACGCTATTGCGACCACGGCGTGGCCGGC
>RGUW01000157.1 GCA_010027605.1 Synechococcaceae bacterium WB9_2_112
TCCTGGTGCATCACCACCGGGATGTCGGGATAGGTCTCGACGGCGGCCAGGATCAGGTGGCGCAGGAAGCTCTCACCGGCGTACTGACGGGCACCGCGGGAGGCCTGCAGGATCACCGGGGAGTCGGTCTCATGGGCCGCCTCCATGATCGACTGCACCTGCTCCAGGTTGTTCACGTTGAAGGCAGGGATGCCATAGCCGTTCTCGGCGGCGTGATCCAGCAGCAGACGAAGCGGTACGAGCGCCATGGGAAGTCCTCGCGAAGGGGCAGAAGGGAGTGAACGAGCAGGCGGGCAGAAACCCGGTCTGCGCGCGAGTTTACGGGATGCCCCCGAGCGACCGATGTCAGCGACGCAGCGGCGCAGCAGAAAGCCCCGCCCGGAGTCCGGACGGGGCCATGGCCTGAGCAAGTCTGGGTGACGGACTTCAGTCGATCAGTTGCTGCCTGCGCAGCGACTGCACGGCGAAGCCGTTCTGCTTGGCGGCACGGCGGGCCTCGGCGGCCTGACGCACCAGCTGTTTGGCGGTGGTGATGGACATGGACGTTGCCTCCAGGAAGGGTCCGGCTGTTGCCGGGGTGGATGGCGCGTTGCTTCGGGGGCTTCCCTACTTCCACCGCCGGCAGCGAGTAGCTGCCGGGGCCAACGTGGTTAAACGGTAGCCATTGCTACGGATGTTCGGTGTTCGCTGAGATACCGATACCTGCCAAGGCCATCACTCAGACGCCATTCCCTGAGCTCCATTCCCTGAGCTCCATTCCCTGAGCTCCAGTCACTGAACGAGCGATCAGTGTGTCCTGACTGGCTCAGCCCTGGCTCTCGCGTGCCTGATCGCAGCATCGCTGGCTGCTCAGGGCTTCGAGCAGTCCCGGCACCATCGGCCTGCGGGCCGCGATCGCTTCGGCCCACCAGCCATGCAGCCGCTCCACCGGCGCGATGCGGCCATCGCCCCAGGTTCGCTTGAAGCCCAGCTGGGGATCGGCGGCCACCGGTCGCAGCGGCTCACCCGCACGCGCCATCCACAATCCGAAGCCATGCACATAGTCGCTCTGGTTGTCGGAGCCGAGCACCAGCGTGGCCTCGCTTCCGTAGAGCTCCAGCCAGAAGCCCCGGCCGGCCCGCGTCACACTGGCCAGATTCATCTGGGCAGGCACCGGTCTGCCCGTCGAAGTCTGGAGCTGCAGCTGAATCAGGGCGATGTCTTCGGCATCGACGGGCAGGGGCTGGCCGCTGCGGGGATCGGGACGCTCGCGCACGGCGGTGCTCAGTCGGGCCGTCAAGCCAAGACTGGGACCCACCAGCCAGTGCAGCATGTCAAAGGCATGGGTGCCGAGGGCACCCAGCACGCCACCACCCTCGGCCCGGCTCGCGTACCAGGTCCAGGGGCGGCGGGCATCGGCCCGGCTGCTCATCAGCCAGTCGAGCTTGACCAGCCATGGCTCGCCGAGCACCCCCTGCTGCAACAGGTCTGCCAACTGCATGAACAGCGGTACGGCCCGGTATTCGAAATCCACGGCCACCGTCAGCCCCCGCTCGAGGGCCAGCCGCTGCAGATCCTCAACCTCGCCGGCATGGAGCCCCACGGGTTTTTCCAGCATCAGGTGCTTGCCGGCCTCCAGGGCCATGCGAGCGAGGCCATGGCGCGGGCCCGGCGGTGTGGCGATCACCACGGCATCGAGCCGGGGATCGGCGATCAGGGCTTCAAAGTCATCGGTACCGGGGAGCTGGTGGCGCGCGCAGGCCTCCTCCAACCGTTGGGACCGTGGGTGCCAGAGGGCCACCGGATCCCACAGCGATGAGGCCCTGAGGGCCTCCAGATGCACCGCTTCGCCAAAACCGAGGCCGGCCACGGCCACACGCAGAGGGGCCTGGGTCATGCGGGGCGCGTGGGAGAGGTCGGATTCAGCAGGGAGGCTGCGGCACAGCTCTGCTGCACCACCGCTTCGGTCAGGGCGTCGCCGTCAGCGGGATGCCACTCGGACCGCCAACGGGGGATGCCGTTGATCGACGTGTCACGGAACAGATTCTGTTCGCAATCGATCTGCATCACATAAAGATCCCCCAGGCTGCGGGGGCGCGTGGTTGTGAGGTCGTCGGCCTCGACGGGCTGAAAGCGACTCAGCACCGTCAGTGCTCCATCGCGGTTGAAGCGCAGGCTGCCCTCGTCCCACCACTGGCGCCCTGCTGGCGAGGCGGGTACCTCATGCCAGTTCAGAGGCCCCGCAAGCACCACGGCAGGCCTGGCCATAAGGGTGCACACCAGCACCAGCGTGAGCACCAGTGCTCTCATGCCGGTTGCAGGGCGGGGCAGCCGTGCAGTCGCAGCAGGCTCGAGAGGGTCTCCCTCAGGTCGGGCCGGGCCACGATCAGATCCACAAACCCATGATCACGCAGGTATTCAGCCGTCTGGAACCCATCGGGAAGCTTTTCCCGCAGGGTCTGCTCGATCACCCGGCGACCGGCAAAGCCGATCAGCGCCTTCGGCTCGGCCAGGATCAGATCGCCCAGCATGGCGAAGCTGGCGGTGACCCCCCCGGTGGTCGGGTGGGTCAGCAGGGGCAGGTACAGCAGGCCCGCCTCACGGTGACGCTGCAAGGCGCCCGAGATCTTGGCCATCTGCATCAGGCTGAGCATCCCCTCCTGCATGCGGGCTCCACCGGAGGCACAGACGATCAGCACCGGCAGCCGTTGCGCGGTGGCGATCTCGATCAGCCGGGTCAGCTTCTCTCCCACCACTGAGCCCATCGAACCGCCCATGAAGCGGAAATCCATCACCCCCAGTGCCAGGGGATGGTGCTCAACCCGGCAGAGGCCGGTGATCACGGCATCGATCAATCCGGTGCTGCTCTGGCTGTCGCGCAGGCGGTCGGCGTAGCTGCGCCGGTCCTTGAAGGCCAGCGGGTCGGTGGGGCCCAGGTTGCTGTCGAGGGGTTCGAAGCTGCCGGGATCGGCGATCAGGGCGATCCGCTCCTCACTGAAGATGCGGTGGTGGTGACCACAGCCCTTGCACACGCTGGCGTTGGCCAGGAGGTCCTTGCGGTAGACGACCAGGCCGCATTCGGGGCATTTGCTCCAGAGGCCATCCCCCTCATCCACATCCTGGGTGTTGCGCACCGCAGGGGCGGTTTTGCGGCGATCGGCAAACCAGTCGAACAGCGACATGGAACTTGGGGTGATTCCAGGAGGAGAGGGCCGACTCCCTGGAGGGTTGCACCATTAAAGGATCCGAGATCCGCCGGTCTGTCCAGGGGGCTGCCGCTTCACAGGGGCAGCCATGTCAACCAGAACCGGTTGCCCAGCAGCCAGACCGCCGCGCCCCCCAGGGCCAGAAAGGGACCAAACGGAAAAGGCTGGCCGGGCTTGAGGCGGTCGCAGAGCCGCGCCACCAGGCCAAAGATGGCCCCGCTGAACACGGCCAGGAGCACGGTGAGGCCAACACCGGTGAGCCCCAGCCAGGCACCCAGCAGAGCCGTGAGCTTGGCGTCGCCAAGCCCCAGGGCCGGTTGGCCCAGCAGCAGTTCGCCGGCGGCGCTGACCGCTTCGCTGCCCAGCAGACCCAGCCCCGCCGCCAGCAGGTGATGCAGCAGCAGCGCCCGGCCGGTGTGGGCATCCTGGTGGAATCCGATCGCTGC
>RGUW01000158.1 GCA_010027605.1 Synechococcaceae bacterium WB9_2_112
CGAAAGCGCCTGAGTAAGCGTCCCGGGCATACCGTGCGGGCCATAGCAGGGCTAGTGTCTTGAAGCGTTGCGTGAAGTTGTCGATAGACCGCAGCAGCGGCCCAGCCTCATACGGCACCCGGCTGCCCAGGATCCGCCGCGACAGCTGGTCCACGTACTGCTTTGGCAGAGACAAGTTGTCGATGTTGCTCAGGTCCAGCAGTGGCCTGCCTGTCCGGTTCAGGGCCTGGACGAATGCGTTCTCGCCGGGCGACAACGTGCGCATGCCGAACTCATCGACACCGCCGCCTGCCGTGTCAAAGCCCAACTGCTTCAGGGCATCCTGGATGGAGATGGCTGTGCCGCCGGCCACATCCTGGGCAGCCTGGTCCAACAGGAGGTTGTTGTCGGCCAGGTTCCGCAGCAGCACATCCGCTGTTGCTTCGTTGCGTGCGCGACTGCCGACGTAGGTTTGCAGGTCGTTCAGTGCGCTTCCGTAGAACGGCACGCCTTCCGCTGCGTGTTCCGCAGGCAACGCCCGCAGCGTATCGGCCAGCGACCGATACGCCTTGTCGATGCGAGCCTGGTCCTCCAGGGCCCGCTTGGCCAGGTCTGGGTCTGCGGGATTGAATTTTTGGGCATCTCGGACCATGTATTCAAAAGGCGACGTGGTGTCCTTGGGCAGCCACCCAGGCGCATTGGTTGCCACCCACCCATCGATGATCTCTGGGATAGAGTCGCCAGCGTTCACGGCCTGGCGGAGGCGATTCTGGAGATCGCCGTCCTGTGCCATCTTGTTGAGGATCCACCGGGGGAAAGCCCGGGTGTAGTCCCGTCTTCCAGAGGCCCCTCCAACAACGCTTGCCACGGCGCGGCTGCGGTCGTACTGAGGCCCAAGATGGCGGGCCCACCCTTCCGGGATAGTGGGGTCTGCGATGCCGGACGATTGGCGGAAGAAGTATTCGATGTCGTTGGGCAGGTTCTCGGAAGCCAGCGGTATGCCCAGTTGGTTTGCTCGGTCAACGGCGTCGCGCTGCCAACGCCTCGCCGCCTGGACCAAATCGAACGCACCACCGCCTGGCTCAAAATGCCGCCGCAGTGCTTCCGGGACCTGGCCGAACTGCCCCTCCATCACGTTCCCAAACGCCTCGTCAAACTCCCGGCTGCGGAACAGCTCCTCTCCCACATTCCGGGCGGCGTCAACGTAGGCGTTCGACAGGCGCTGCCGCGCCTGCCGGCCTGCGATGTTGGACTGCTGCGTGATCTCACGGCCAAGCCATTGGCCCTGCTCATCGGACATGCCCATGACACGCGAATCACCAACCATTGCCTGAGCGGACCGGACGATTGGCCCAATAAACGGCGCAGACTTGGCGGCACTGCCTAAATAATCGGCAGCCTGAGCAATGCGATCGCCAGCACCAGGCAAGAAAGTGTCGTACAGATCAAACGCCCAGCTACCAATCCCTGGGATAGATACCTGATTGGTGGCAGCCATGGGCTGCTGAAGCAGGTCGTCGGCCTGGTCGCCGGCCAAGTCACGGAACCTCTGCCTGGCTGCACCAGCAGTGGTGTCGTCAAGCAGGCGCAGCATCTGCTCAGGCGTCTCACGCATGAGCTGGGCAGTGCCGACGTTTCTGCCTGTTCGACGCCCCAGTTCCCTGGCGTACAGCCCCAGATCGTCCGACAGCATTCCGGCGCGTTGGGCTAACTTGCCTGCTGTGGTCTTTGCGACTCCACCAAAGAACGGAGCAAGGCCAGCAGTGGCCACGCCTCCAAAGAATGGAGCTAGGCCAAACGTCAGGTATGTGCTTGGATCCAGCAGGACCTCGGCGCCCAGGCCACCAGTGAAGTTGCCCCACGTATCCTCTTCGCCGGCCAGGCCGTATTGGCGCAGCAGTTCACGTCCCGTGACGCGGTCGTCGGACGTGCCGAACACCGACAGTGGATCGCCAGCCAGGAGACCTCGGACGAACGCTCCGGGCGTATCCAGCAGATAGCCGAACGCAGAGAGCCCGCTGGCTCCCATGTTGGCCAGGCCACGGAGAAGACTGTCCTTCTCCTCCGGCGGCATGAGGTCTTCTAGACGCTCCGCCCCAAGCGTTCCATAAGGATCGTAGATGTCGAAGAGGGGAGAGCGGGCCATTAGATTGGGGATGCGCCATCTGGAAGCGGCGTCGCAGGCGCCGGCGCAACAATCGGAAACTCGTTCAAAATCATTTCGATCACTGTTGGGTCAGTGCCGGCAGCGTGCAAAGCCTGTTCCGCAGCCGCGCGCCGCTGGGCATGCGTTTGGGCAACTCGCCACGGGCTATTGAAATAACTGGCGGCGGTCCTTCTGGCCTCACGCAGATCCGCTTCCTTCTTTAGCTCACGCTGCAACTCCATGGCTTCTGCGGAGCCGCCACCACGCAGGGCAGCGTTAGCCAGGTCGAACGCACGCTGCATGTTCATGGTGTCACGCGCTAGTGGCGTCATGCCACGCAGGCTAGGCATGAGCCTCTGGGCGTTGACGGCGTTTTGCCATTCGTTGGAGCCAGGACCACCAAGCTCACGTAGTGCCAGTTCTTCACGCGGGAAGTTGGCCATGCGGGCCCGACGGTTTACCTCCTTGCGGTCACGCTCGGATGCGTTGCGGTTATCAGCGATGAGGTCGCGGAGTTGCTGAACGCTCATCTCCGCAGCTTCTGTGGAGGTCTTGCCAGCTCGGTCCATCAGGCGGCGCCGCAGACTGCGCTCCTTCTCTCGCGCTTGATATTCTTCCAGCGTCATCGCTGCCCCTGCCTTGTCGCCCTCCAGTAGCAACCTAGCCTGCGTCTCATCGCCAAGCCGCGTTTTGACCCAGACACGCTCTGGACCATACGGGCCATCCATGGTGCGCTGTTCGTATCCGCGCCGCCGGAGGTCAGTGCGATCGGTGCCAACTGGTTCCGGTGGCGTAATGTTGCCTGGCACGCCCAATGAATCCGAAAACTCACCGCTATCTACCAACGGGCCTGATCGCCTGTTGCCAGACGCAGTGTTTGTCGCGCCTCTGTCTACATTGACCACAGTCCTCGTAGCGGCAGGCGCGGACGGGCGAGCAGCTGGAGGTGGCGACGCAGGGCGTGGCGGAAAAGATCCAAGCAGGCTCAGGGTTGTGCGCTGTTCAGGAACAGGAGGCAGCTCTTCAATGGGTGGTATCTCTTGCGTGAGACCGACGGGACCGTCCGGCGCCCTTTCCATGTAGGTGACGCGGCCGTTTACATAGACCGGCGCCCAGCCTGAGCTGCCTGAGATTCCAGATTGCGCCATGTCCCTGTCACGCTGCGAGCGCTGGGCGTCGATGATCTCGGCCTCGGTCATGCCCTGGGCAGCCATTTCCGCACGGCGGGCAGGAGATGCGACTTGCCTCCGTCCGTACTCCTCGGCCTCACCTGCGGAACGGAACGGGGCACCACCCTGTGACGGCCTGCCGTAGGCGCGGCTATCGGCCAGGTCCTGGCCTTCCTGCTCTAGGCGAGCGGTGGGGCTTGGAGGGCGCACGCGCGGAGGCGGCGCACCAGGGCCAGCCCGCATTTCATCCAGCCCACGCTCGGCGTCCGCCACCTCGCGGTCAAACCTTGCCCTACGCGCGGCAG
>RGUW01000159.1 GCA_010027605.1 Synechococcaceae bacterium WB9_2_112
GTGATCAGCGCAAACAGAAAGCCGCTGCAGGCCGCTGTCAGGTCAAAGGCGACGGCGTTGCTGGCACCCAGTGCCGCCTGGATGCGAGGGGCCGTGCCAAACAGGTCGTCGGGGCTCGAGGTGGCCAGCACGATCAGGTCCACCTGATCGGCACGCCAGCCAGCCTGGTCAAGGCAGGCCTGGGCGGCCTGGGTGGCCAGCTGGGTGAGCCCCTCGTTGGGCCCGGCGATACGGCGGGCCCCAATGCCGGTGCGACTGCGAATCCAGTCGTCGCTGGTTTCGACCCGGGTGCTGAGCGCCTCGTTGCTCAGACGGGTTGCGGGCACCGCACTGCCCGTTCCCACCAGCGCCATGCCGCGGGGCGCCAGCAGCAGGGATGCGGGTGCCGGCGCGCTCACAGGTCATGCGTGGTTGGGCTCAGTCAACCACAGGCGGCCCTGGAGAGTGCATGCAGGTTCTCCATCACCCCATGGCTGGCGGCCGAATGGGCCAGTCGCAGGGCGCTCAGCACCGACAGGGCCTTGCTGCTGCCATGGCCGATCACGCAGACCCCATCGACCCCCAGCAGCAGGGCGCCCCCATGCTCGGCGTGGTCGAGCCGCTTCTTGATGCGGCGCAGGTTGCCGATCAGGAAGGCCGATCCCACCTTGCCGCGTCGGCCGCGGGGCAGCTCGGCCTTGATCACATCGAGCAGCACGCTGCCCACGCTCTCGAGGAACTTGAGCAGCACATTGCCGGTGAAGCCGTCGCACACCACCACGTCGAATTCACCCGAGAGGATGTCGCGCCCTTCGCAGTTGCCGGCGAAGTGCAGTCGTGATTCGTTGGTCAGCAGCGGGTAGGTGCGCTGACACAGGTCGTTGCCCTTGCACTCCTCTTCGCCGATGTTGACCAGGCCGATGCGGGGCCGGCCCACCTGCAGCACGTCGCGGCTGTAGATGCTGCCCAGCAGGGCCCACTGCAGCAGCCATTCGGGTTTGCAGTCCATGTTGGCGCCCACATCGAGCACCAGCACCTGCAGCTCGGGGTCCTTGGTCGGAAACAGGGCGCCGATGGCGGGGCGGTCGATGCCTTTGAGCCGTCCCAGACGAAAGATGGCCGAGGCCATCACCGCCCCTGAGTTGCCGGCCGAATAGATCGCCAGGGCCTGGCCCTCCTTGACCAGATCCATGGCCATGTTGATGCTGGCGTCGCGCTTCTTGCGCACCACCGTCGCCTCCTCGTCCATGCCGACCGATGGGCCGCTGGGCACCAGCTGGATCAGGCCCCTGGAGATGGCCTCGTCGAGCTGCTCCCTCAGACCCATGGCGGTCACGGCGGCCTCGAGCGGCTCGGTCTCGGCCACGAAACGCACCCGCAGGGGCAACCGTTCGACGGCCTGCAGACAGCCTTCAAGGATCGGTCCCGGGGCATGATCGCCGCCCATGCCGTCGACCGCCACCCAGAGGCGATCGGCATCGTTGATCGGGTTGTCCTCTCCCGGACCGCCCAGGCCCCGCTGGAGCCGCCTGAGGGGGTCGAAGACCAGGGGCTCAAGCACCGATCCAGCCACGCTGCCGGCGCCTGAGACCACCGATCCGGCGACCGATCCTGCGCCGGACACCACCGAGCCCGCCACGGTTCCGGCGGCGCCGGCGGCCGAGGTGGCCGTGTCGACCAGGCTGGTCACCGCGGCATTGCGGCGGTACCAGATCACCAGGCGGCGGATCGTCCGGTTCGGTTTGGTGCGGCGGGCCTGGCTGCCGCTGGGCTCAGGATCCTTCGGAGGCAACGGCGTGTTCGCGGGGTTCAACGATGCGCTGGAACAGGTAACCGGTGCCCCGTGCCGTGAGGATCAGCTCGGGATTGGCCGGATCGTCTTCCAGTTTGGAGCGCAGCCGGGAGATATGAACATCCACCACCCGGGTGTCCACATGACGCTCGGGTGTATAGCCCCACACCTCCTTGAGGATCTCGCCGCGACTGAAGGGTTCGCCTGAGCGGCTCACCAGCAGCTCCAGCAGGCTGAATTCCATGCCGGTGAGACGAATGCGTTCATTGGCCCGGTACACCTGGCGTTTGTTGGTGTCGATGCGCAGGTCCGAGACGCTGATCACCCCCGAGTTGGGGATGCCGGGCACCGCTTCCTTGTCGACCCGGCGCAGCACGCAGCGGATGCGGGCTTCCAGTTCCTTGGGGCTGAACGGTTTGACGACGTAGTCGTCGGCACCCAGTTCAAGGCCGGTGATGCGGTCGGCCACGTCGCCCAGGGCCGTGAGCATCACGATCGGCACATCGGATTCCTTGCGCAGCTCCTGGCAGACGCCGTACCCGTCGAGCTTGGGCATCATCACGTCGAGAACCACCAGGTCGGGCTCCGACTGGCGGAAGGCTTCAAGCGCCTCTTCACCATCGCAGGCCGTGACCACCCGGTAGCCGATCATCGACAGACGGGTTTCGAGGATCCGGCGGATGCTCGCCTCGTCGTCGACGACAAGGATCGTTTCTTTTGGGGTGGCAGTGGCCGTCATCGCGGCGGCGTGGCGTTACAACGGATCCGATCTACTGAAAAGGGCAGAGGGGGCATTCGTTCACTGAACGACGCCTTTCTTCATAACTCCCTTGTGTTGCCAGCCTGTGGCCAAGACCACTTCCCTGTTTGTCTGTGGTGAGTGCGGCGCCCAGACGCGCCAGTTCTTCGGCCGTTGCAGCAGCTGTGGCAGCTGGAACAGCCTGGTCGAGCAGGTTGCCCCTGCCGCGGCCGACCAGCGTCGCCGCCGGCCCGTGGCCGCCCCCGATGCGGCGCAGGCGCCAGCCCAGGCGCGCCGCTCGGAGCCGATCGCGGCGGTGGGCGAGCGGCCGCTGCAGCGTCTGGCCAGCGGCTATGGCGAGCTCGACCGGGTGCTGGGGGGCGGACTGGTGCCTGGATCCCTGGTGCTGCTCGGGGGCGACCCCGGCATCGGCAAGAGCACCCTGCTGCTGCAGAGCGCCCGGGCCATGGCGGCCCGCACGTCGGTCCTCTACGTGAGCGCCGAGGAGTCGGCCCAGCAGGTCAAGCTGCGCTGGCGCCGCCTGGCCGAGGCCGATGGCCAACAGGAGTCGGGCAGCGGACCTGTCGCCGATGCCGACCTGCAGCTGCTGTCAGAGACCGACCTGGAGCTGGTGCTGCAGGAGCTCGAGGCCCTGCGGCCGGCGGTGGCGATCATCGACAGCATCCAGGCCCTGCATGACGGCGAGCTCAGCAGCGCCCCGGGCTCGGTGGCCCAGGTGCGTGAATGCGCCGCCGCCCTGGCCCGCATTGCCAAGCGCCAGCACACTGCCCTTCTGCTGGTGGGCCATGTCACCAAAGAGGGTGCGCTGGCCGGGCCCAAGGTGCTCGAGCACCTGGTCGATGCCGTGCTCACCTTTGAGGGGGACCGCTTCGCCAGCCACCGGCTGCTGCGGGCGGTCAAGAACCGCTTTGGCGCCACCCACGAGCTGGGGGTGTTCGAGATGCGCGATCGGGGCCTGGCCGAGGTCACCAACCCCAGCGAACTGTTTCTGGGGGGCGAAGAGCCCAGC
>RGUW01000160.1 GCA_010027605.1 Synechococcaceae bacterium WB9_2_112
TGCTCTCACCGCTGCGCCGTGGCCGCTGGGGCACCGAGGCCCTGCACCAGGCCATGCTTGGAGAGCTGGCCAGCCGTTCGCCGCGCCAGTGGCCTGCCGGCACACCGGTGCTCTGCACGCTCAACCTCGATGAGCTGGGGCTGGCCAATGGTGACGTGGGCGTGGTGATCGAGCGCGGCGGACAGCGGCGGTTGCTGTTTGCCCAACCCGTCGGACCACCCCTGTGCCTCGATCCAGCTCAGGTGCCCAACGCCGAGCCCGCCTTTGCCCTCACGGTGCACAAGGCCCAGGGCAGCGAGGCCGACGAGGTCTGGGTGCTGCTGGCTGAGGGGGCGCGCCGGCTCAGACCCCTGCTCTACACCGCCCTGACCCGGGCGCGGAGCCAGGCCTGGCTGATCACCGCCGCAGCCCTCACACTGGAACCGGAGCCGTTCCCCGCCCGTGTCAACGCCCGGTGATACCGGCCGCAGTGAGCGGCCCTGGGGCTGGTTCGAGACCCTGGCCGAGGGCGCGGGATACCGGGTCAAGCGGTTGTTGATCCGCAGCGGTCAGCGCATCAGCCTGCAGCGCCACAGCCACCGCAGTGAGCATTGGGTGGTGGTGGCCGGCTCGGGTGTGATGGAGCTCGATGCTCAGCGCATCAGCCTGGAGCCGGGGTCCGTGGCCCTCATCCCGGTTGGGGCGGTGCACCGCGCAGCGGCCCAGTTGGCTGATCTGGAGATCATCGAAGTGCAGCGCGGTGACTGGCTCAGCGAAGACGACATCGAACGGCTCGCCGATGATTTCGGACGGGTGAAGCCGGGGTGTTAATGTTGTTGAAAGCCTTTTTCAAGGGCAGGACAGTCGTTTCGGATCGCGTGTTTCTTCTGGCTTGAGGTCAGAAGTCACTTCATGTGATCCCTGGGGTTTCTGTCGGGCCTGCGTTGAAGGATTCTTCAGGCCCAAAACACCGTGACTCAGACCTCCCTGGAGGGCAGCGTCGGCTGCTCCGTCGATCTTGACGTGGCTCAGAACCCGAGCGGTTTCGCCCGCTTCGGCTTCGGCCCCGAGCTGTTGAAAGCTCTCGAGGCGATTGGCTATCAGGAGCCCTCGCCGATCCAGAGCGCAGCCATCCCCGAGCTGCTGCTCGGTCGCGATCTGGTCGGTCAGGCCCAGACCGGTACCGGCAAAACCGCCGCCTTCGCCCTGCCGATGCTGGCGGCCCTCGACCCCGAACAGCGCAAACCCCAGGTGCTGGTGCTGGCCCCCACCCGGGAGCTGGCCATGCAGGTGGCCGAAGCCTTCAACAGCTATGCGGTGCATCTCGATGGCGTGCGCACCCTGGCGATCTACGGGGGTGCCGACTTCCGCGACCAGATTCACCATCTGCGCCGCGGCGTGCAGATCGTGGTCGGCACCCCCGGCCGCGTCATGGATCACATGCGCCAGGGAACCCTGGATCTGTCGGCACTGCGGGCCCTGGTGCTCGATGAAGCCGACGAGATGCTGCGCATGGGCTTCATCGACGATGTCGAATGGGTGCTCGAGCAGCTGCCCGTGCAGCGCCAGGTTGTGTTGTTCTCGGCCACGATGCCGACCGAGATCCGTCGCATCTCCCAGAAGTATCTGAACAGCCCTGCCGAGATCACGATTCGCCCCAAGGCGGCGGATTCAGGACGCATCCGCCAGCGCTATCTGACGGTCAACGGCCCCCAGAAGCTCGCGGCTCTGGAGCGGGTGCTCGAAGCCGAACGCTCAGAGGCCACGATCATCTTTGCCCGCACCAAGGCGATCACCCTGACCGTGGCCGAGTCGCTCGAGCAGCATGGTTATGACGTGGCCGTGCTCAACGGCGACGTGCCCCAGGCCCAGCGCGAGCGCACCATCGACCGCCTGCGCAAGGGGCAGGTCGATGTGCTGGTGGCCACCGATGTGGCTGCCCGCGGGCTCGACGTGGAGCGGATCACCCTGGTGATCAATTACGACGTGCCCTTTGACAGTGAGGCCTACGTGCACCGCATCGGCCGCACCGGCCGTGCCGGCCGCAGTGGCGAGGCGATCCTGTTTCTCACCCCCCGTGAACGCCGCTTTCTGGGTGGGCTCGAGCGGGCCGTGGGTCGGCCGATCGAGCCGATGGAGGTGCCCAGCAACGCCACCATCAACCAGAACCGGCTCGATCGGCTGCGCAGCCGTCTGACGACGGCGGTGCAGGCCTCGACCTGCCAGGCCGAAGAGCGCGCCCTGCTCAGCGAGATGGTGCAGCGGGTCGCTCAGGAACTCGATTGCAGCGGTGAAGCTCTGGCCCTGGCGGCGCTCGAGCTGGTTCTGGCCGGCAAGCCCCTGCTGCTGCAGGGCGAAGAATCCTTTGCGATGCCGCGTCAGGCCAGCTTCGCGGACCGCTCCAGCTCGCCCCGCAACCCGCGCGGCGAGCGCCCGACTCAGGCCCGCGCCCTCGAAGCCAACATGGAACGCTTCCGCATCGAGCTGGGTTGGCGTGACCGCATCAAGCCCGGCAACATCGTGGGTGCCATCGCCAACGAGACCGGTCTGGCGGGCAAGGCGATCGGACGCATTCAGATCTTTGACACCCACAGCACGGTGGACCTGCCCCAGGGCATGCCCCAGGACGTGTTCGAGGGACTCCGCCAGCTGCGGGTGCTCAACAAACCCCTTCAGATCTCCAGGTTCCAGGGCTGAGTCAGGCGCAGAGCCCGGTCACATCCGGACTGACCAGTGTGGTGAACTCCACACTGGTCAGCCGTTCGACGGCGGCCACCAGGGAGGCCTGGGTTTCCATGGATTCGCTGCAGACAAGGGTCTGAAGCAGGTCAAAGCGGTCCTGGGGAGCGAGTTCTCCGTTTTCGCTCCAGGCCAGGCTCCAGGGAACCGGGGACGTCATCACAGGTGCTTCCGCATCAGGATTTGCTGACAATGGAACACGACCCGGGGATCGTTGCGGCTTCGACAGAATCCCTTCGGATCTGCTTCACGGTTCTCCATCTCCGTGAGCGAGCGCCGGGCGCCGGCCTTGCAGCTGGGCGTCCCCGGGCAGCCAAGCCAGTACAGTTCTGATGATTCAACAGGTCTACAGGCTCCCTCGGCGCGCCCAGCATTCACTGGCAATCCCTTGGATCCCGGCATCAGACGAATCAGTTCCAGGATTGCTTCAGTTCCTTCAATGACCATTTACGTTGGCAACCTCTCGTTCCAAGCTGAGCGCGAGGATCTGCTCGACCTTTTCGGCCAGTACGGCGAAGTTCGCCAGTGCAGCCTGCCCCTCGACCGTGAGACCGGCCGCAAGCGCGGTTTCGCCTTCGTTGAACTCAGCGACGACGCCGCCGAGCAAAAAGCCATCGACGACCTCCAGGACGTCGAGTGGATGGGCCGCATGATCCGCGTCAACAAGGCCACTCCCCGTGAGGGCGGCGGCGGCGGTGGCGGCGGTCGTGGTGGTTACGGCGGCGGCGGTGGCGGTAACCGCGGCGGCGGTGGCGGTGGTGGTTACGGCGGTGGCGGCGGCAATCGCTGGTGA
>RGUW01000017.1 GCA_010027605.1 Synechococcaceae bacterium WB9_2_112
TGCCACCAGCTGCTGCGGCACGCCGATGCATCGGCCGCGGCCCGGATCGCCCCGGCCGATGCGGTGCGCACCCAGCGGGCCCTGGAGGTGATCTATGGCACCGGCCGGCCCATGAGCGTGCAGCAGTGCAGCACGCCGCCGCCCTGGCGGGTGCTCGAGCTGGGCCTCAACCCCCCCGACCTGAGCGCGCGGATCAGCCGCCGCACCGAGGCCCTCTATGCAGGCGGGCTGCTGGCCGAGACCGCGGCGCTGATGGAGCGCTACGGCGAAGGGCTGGAGCTGCTCGGCACCATCGGCTACGACGAGGCGCGCCGGGTGCTCAAGGGCGAGATCAGCGAGGCCGAGGCGGTGGCGATCACCGGCCGCCGCACCCGTCAGTACGCCAAACGGCAACGCACCTGGTTCCGGCGCCAGCACCAGCCGCTGTGGCTCGAGGGTTCGGATCTGCAGCACCAGCTGGCCCAGGCCTTGCCCGCGGTGGAGCGCGTCCTAGGGTGTGGGGTCAGTGATTCATGCCCTCCACCGGTTACCACCCGCCTGAATGCCACCACGTCCCCGTTTTGACCGCCGCGCTCCCGTTCGGGAGCTGCCCAACATCAACGAACGCATCAGCTACCCGAACCTGCGGGTGGTCGACGCCGACGGCAGTCAGCTGGGGGTGATCACAAGGGAGGCGGCGCTGGAGGTGGCCAAGGACCGGGAACTCGACCTGGTCCTGGTCAGCGAAAAAGCCGATCCACCGGTCTGCCGGATCATGGACTACGGCAAATACAAGTTCGAGCAGGAGAAAAAGGCCAAGGAGGCCAAGAAGAAGTCGCACCAGACCGAAGTCAAGGAGGTCAAGATGCGCTACAAGATCGACCAGCACGACTACGACGTGCGCATCGGTCAGGCGGTGCGTTTCCTCAAGGCCGGCGACAAGGTGAAGTGCACGGTGATCTTCCGCGGCCGCGAGATCCAGCACACGGCCCTGGCCGAGGTGCTGCTGATGCGCATGGCCAAGGATCTCGAGGAGAACGCCGAGATCCAGCAACCTCCCAAGCGCGAGGGTCGCAACATGATCATGTTCCTGAGCCCGCGCAAGCTGAGCTCGGGCAAGCCCGCCAGCGGCGAGGCCAAGCCCAAGCCGGTGAAAACGGCTGCAGCCGCGGGGGCAAGCCCGGCTGCTGCGGTCCCGGCAGCAGCCGAGGCAGCCGCTCAGAACGCCTGATCCAGGGCCTCCAGGAGCAGCGACCAGGCCCGGGCCGCGGCCGCCGGCGCAAAGTCGGCCCGCTGGTCACACAGAAACCCGTGGCCCGCGCCTGGGAACACCACCAGCTCGCGGCGCCGGGCGGAGCCGCTGGCCGCCAGAGCCGTGGCGATCGCCTGCAGCTCCTCGGGCGGCATCAAGGGATCCTGATCGCCGCAGAAGCACAGCAGATCGCCGCCGACCCGGGGCAGCACCTGGAGCGTGGGCGGGCCGCCGCCGGGCCGGAAGCTCGACACCCGGGCCCCGTAGCAGGCGCAGGTGAGCGCCACCTGGGGCAGGGTGGCCACCAGCAGGGCCAGGTGCCCGCCAAAGCAGAAGCCCAGGCAGGCCACGGGGCGCTGCTCCAGGCCGGGCTGCTGCTGCAACCAGGCGATGGCGCGGCGGGCATCGGCCAGGCAGCCCTCGGCGCTCACCTGATCGCGGTGCAGCCGCCCCTCGGCCAGCGAGGCCGGGTCGTAGCCCAGCTCGAGCCCGGGGGCCGTGCGGGCAAAGAGCGGCATCACCAGGGCGGCGTAACCGGCCGCCGCCAGGCGATCGGCCACCGAGCGCAGCCAACCGTTGACGCCAAACACCTCGGGCAGCACCAGCACCGCGCCCCGGGGCGCCGCGGGGCTGGTCGGGGCTGACCACCAGCAGCGCAGGTCGGGTTGGCCAGGGGCGGCCAGGGTGACCCAGGAGCCGCTGGAGATCGTCATCGCTTCGGGTTATGCCACCGCGGCAATTGTCACCTGAGCCTGGGGTCCGTATGGTGGCCGGACCGTCATCTGGCCCACTCCGGCGTGCGATTCCACATCCAGCAGGAAAGCGACATCCCGGCGTCAACCCAGCTGTACAACCAGATCTGCTTCGCGATTGCGGCGCGGCACTTTCCGCCGGGGCACCGGCTGCCCAGCACCCGCCAGCTGGCGATGCAGACCGGGCTGCACCGCAACACCATCAGCAAGGTCTACCGGCAGCTCGAGACCGACGGCGTCGTCGAGGCGATGGCGGGATCGGGCATCTATGTGCGCGATCAGCAGAACCCCCGCGAAATCAAGCCACCGCCGGGGCTGCGCCACAAGGCCCTGCCCGACATCGACCGCGAGGTGCGGCAGAGCGTCGACGGGCTGCTGCAGGCGGGCTGCACCCTGCAGCAGGCCCGCGACCTGATCACCCGCGAGATCGACTGGCGCCTGCGCTGCGGCGCCCGGGTGCTGGTGAGCACCCCCCGTGAAGACATCGGCGCCTCCATGCTCATCGCCGAGGAGCTCACCCCCAACCTGGAGGTGCCGGTCGAGGTGGTGCCCATGGAGGAGCTGGAGGCGGTGCTCACCAGCGCCAACAACGGCACCGTGGTCACCAGCCGCTACTTTCTGCAGCCGGTCGAAGCGATCGCCCGGCGCCACGGGGTGCGGGCCGTGCCGGTCGACCTCAACGACTTTCGCCATGAGCTCGACCTGCTCAAGGAGCTGCGGACCGGCAGCTGCGTGGGCCTGGTGAGCATCAGCCCCGGCATCCTGCGGGCAGCCGAAGTGATCCTGCACAGCATGCGCGGCAGCGAGCTGCTGGTGATGACCGCCAACCCCGACACGGGCAGCCGCCTGCTGGCCCTGCTGCGGGCCGCCAGCCACGTGCTGTGCGATCGCCCCAGCATGCCCCTGGTGGAGCAGACCCTGCGCCAGAACCGGGCCCAGCTGATGCGCCTGCCGGTGGTGCACTGCGCCCAGAGCTACCTGGGGGGCGCCACCATCGACCTGCTGCGCAAGGAGATCGGCCTGCTGCAGGGGTGATGGATCGGCCTGGCCGAAGCCGGTTCAACCAAGGCTCCATTCCTCCACAGCAACTCCCGGAATGCGATGAAATTCGCAGGCGTTGTTCGTGATCACCACGCTGTCTTCAGCAAGGGCATGGGCAGCAATCATGAGATCGAGATTGCCAACAAGAGTTCCCATGGCTTCCAACTCCGCTCTCAGCCGGGCGTAGTGGTGGCTCGCCTCCACGGGCCAGGGCAGCAAATCAAAGCCAGATAACCAGGCCTCAACGGCCCCTTGAAAACGGGTGGATCCAAGCTTGACCGCACCGAAACGCAACTCTGCAGCCACGATGGCTGACAACCAGAGCAGGCGTCGATCCAATCCCTAAAAACGTTCGACCATGCCAGCCGGGTGACGCCTCAGAACGTATCTGCAAATATTGGTGTCGAGGGTGCGCCTCATGCCCAGTCACGCTCCTGGGGCGGAGCATCTTCGCGCTCGGCCAGGAAGGCCTCTGGCAAGGCCGGATGATCGGCATAGAAGCCTTTCAACCAGGTGGCCAGGTTTTGACTTTGGTCGTCACAAGGTTGGACCCAGAGTGCTTGACCCATCGCCTCGATCTGCACTTCGGAGCCCTGCAGCTTCAAGCGCGCCGGCAGACGCAGAGCCTGACTGCGACCGCTCATGAACAGCCTGGCACGAAACGTCATCAAGCCATGTCATATGACATGGTGATCTTAAAGGGATCAAGCGGATGAAGAGATTCGAACTCTCGACCCTCTCCTTGGCAAGGAGATGCTCTACCACTGAGCTACATCCGCGGGTCAGCCGGGCATCGCCTTCGGCTTGGTGATCATGCACGAGCGAGGGCCCATCGGTCAAACACCCTCGCCGCCGCGCCTGGCTTCGGCAGGATGGGGGCATGCTCCGAGCCTTCCGCGCCGATCTGGCGATCATCAAGGAGAGGGATCCGGCGGCCCGCGGCACGCTTGAGATCCTGCTCTGCTACCCGGGGCTCCATGCCCTGGCCCTGCACCGCGTCAGCCACCGGCTGTGGCGCAGCCAGCTGCCGGGCGCGGGGCTGCTGGCCCGCAGCCTGAGCCAGCTGGGGCGCTGGCTCACCGGCATCGAGATCCACCCGGGGGCCAGCATCGGCCGGGGGGTGTTCATCGACCACGGCATGGGCGTGGTGGTCGGTGAAACCGCCGTCGTGGGCGATCACTGCCTGCTGTACCAGGGGGTGACCCTGGGGGGCACCGGCAAGGCCCACGGCAAGCGCCACCCCACCCTCGAGGCCAACGTGGTGGTGGGCGCAGGGGCCAAGGTGCTGGGCGCCATCACCGTGGGCGGCAACACCCGCATCGGCGCCGGCTCGGTGGTGCTGCGCGACGTGGCCCCCGACTGCACGGTGGTGGGCGTGCCGGGCCGGGTGATCCACCAGAGCGGCGTGCGCATCGACCCGCTGGCCCACTCGGCCCTGCCCGATGCCGAGGCCAGCGTGATCCGCAACCTGATGGAGCGCATCGACGCCCTCGAAGGCGAACTGGCCCGCACCCAGGCCTGCCTGCGGGAACTGGCGGCCGGCCGCCCCCTGCAGGAACCCTGCCGCGGCGAGGCTCAGAACCTCAAGGACCGGGAGATCCTGGAGTTTCTGGGCACCAACGCCTGATCATGAAGCGAATTCTGAAGCGGGCGCTGGGATTCAACAGGCTCAAGAACCGCCTGAAGGCCTACATCCAGACCGTTGTCGAGGAGGCGCTGGAGGCGCGTTCCGACGCTGGCGCAACACCTGAACAACGCCAGTCGAGTTACCGGATCACGTCGCGACTGGCCAGCTGTCTTCAACCGGGTGTGGCGTCGCCGAATGCTCTGTTCGGCTCAAGCCTGTGCCGCGCCGAAGACCTGATTCACCCCACCTATCAGGCGATCTGCAGAAATGATCTGCGCTGCGAACCGGTGTTCCATCGCAAACAGTGGGAATTCGTTTACATCATTCACCAACTGCGCACCAACGGCTTTCTCAGACCAGGCCGCAGGGGTCTGGGCTTCGGAGTTGGCACAGAGCCGCTGTCGAGCCTGTTTGCCTCACTGGGTTGCACCATCCTGGCCAGCGACGCACCTGACGATGTCAGCGATGAGGGCTGGAAACGGACGGCCCAGCATGCCAGCGCCCTCCGACAACTGTGGCACGGCAATCTGATTGCCTACGAGGACTTTGCTGCCGCCTGCAGCTTTCAACCTCTCGACATGCGGGCCCACGATCAGATTCCGGGCGGCCATGACTTTCACTGGAGCTCCTGCGTGATTGAGCACATCGGCGGCATCCGCGCAGCCCAGGACTTTCTGCTGGCCAGCGCGCAGAAACTCAACCCCGGTGGCATCGCCGTGCACACCACCGAGTTCAATCTCGCCTCAGATCTGGAAACGGTCGATGAGCCGGGAACCTGTGTGTTTCGCGGCAGCGATCTGCAGCAACTCAACTCTGAACTGGCCATGCAGGGCCTGGAGATGGAGCCGTTGGTCCTCGACCCCGGCGTCCATGCCTACAACTATCACGTTGATGCACCTCCGTACGACAGCAAGGTGCACCTGCGCCTGCTGCTTGAGAGCTATGCCGCGACGAGCATCGGCATCGTGATCCGCAAGCCGGAGTTGTGACGGTGCCCGTGACGCCGACCGTGACGGCCCCCGGCGCTGATCAGGCCACCTCGGCCGCCGGGGCGGGCTGGAACATGAACATCGAGTAGATCACGTTGCGGCGCATCTGGATCATCATCTCGAGGAACATGTCGTAGCCCTCGTTCTTGTATTCGATCAGGGGGTCCTTCTGGCCATAGCCCCGCAGGCCCACGGATTCGCGCAGGGCGTCCATGGCCTGCAGGTGCTCGCGCCACAGGGTGTCGATCTGCTGCAGGATGAAGAAGCGCTCGGCCTGACGCATGAGCCCCGGGCTCACCTGCTCGATCTGACCTTCCTTGATGTCGTAGGCATTGCGCATCTGCTCCTGCAGAAAGGCCTTGATCTCCTCGATCTGCAGGCCCTCGAGCTGGTCTGGCGTCAGATCCTCGAGCAGATAAATGAACTCCTTGACCTTCTCCACCAGGCTGGTGAAGTCGTTCTCCTCAGGCGGAAGATCGGGGTTCACATAGGCGTTGACGATGTCGTCAATGGTGCGCTCGCCATAGCCCAGAACCTGCTGCTTGAGATCGAGGCCCTCGAGCACCCGCCGCCGCTCGAGATAGACGGCCTTGCGCTGGTTGTTCATCACCTCGTCGTATTCGAAGACCTGCTTGCGAATGTCGAAGTAATAGGTCTCCACCTTCTTCTGGGCCCCTTCGAGTGAGCGGTTGAGCATGCCCGATTCGATCGGCATGTCCTCCTCCACCCGGAAGGCGTTCATGAGGCCGGCGACGCGGTCGCCCCCGAAGATGCGCAGCAGGTTGTCTTCGAGCGACAGGAAGAAGCGGGTGCTGCCGGGATCGCCCTGGCGACCCGAACGACCGCGCAGCTGGTTGTCGATGCGGCGTGACTCATGCCGCTCGGTGCCGATCACGTGGAGGCCACCCGCCTCGCGCACGCGCACGGCCTCGGGCTGCACGACGCTGTCGTATTCGGCCCGCACGGCGGCCAGACAGCCCCGCAGGGCCAGAATCTGGGGATCGTCGGTGGGGCCTTTTTCGGCCGCCTGGGTGAGGCGTTCCTCGAGTTCGAGCACCGTGAGAGCCCGATCACCCCAGGCCGCCACCAGCTCGCGGGCCAGGCGGCCCAGGGCGGCATCGCTCTCGTCGCTGAGGCTGCAGGGGAACAGGCTGCCGGGCGCCCTGGTGGCCTCGCTGGAGGCCTTGAAGCCGGCAGCCCCGGCGCGCTGCAGGGGCACCGGGGGGCGGTGGCCCTCTTCGGGGCGCACCAGCCGGGGCAGCAGCACCTCCCTGAGCTTGAGGCGGGCCATGTAGTCACTGTTGCCGCCCAGGATGATGTCGGTGCCGCGGCCGGCCATGTTGGTGGCGATGGTGACCGCCCCGGCCCGGCCGGCCTGGGCGATGATCTCGGCTTCCCGCTCCACGTTCTCGGGTTTGGCGTTGAGCAGGTTGTGGGGGATCTGCTGCTCGGCCAGCAAAGTCGCCAGCAGCTCCGATTTCTCCACGCTGGTGGTGCCCACCAGCACGGGCCGGCCCTGGCCGTGCACGCCGGCGATCTCGGCGGCCACGGCCTGCCACTTGGCGACCTCTGTTTTGTAGACCTGATCGGTCCAGTCGGCGCGCTGGCTGGGCCGGTTGGTGGGCACCTGGGTGACCTCGAGCCTGTAGGTCTTCTCGAACTCGACCTCCTCGGTCTTGGCGGTGCCGGTCATGCCCGACAGGCGCTCATAGAGCAGAAAGAAGTTCTGGTAGGTGATGCTGGCCAGGGTCTGGGTCTCGGGCTGGATCGGCACCCCCTCCTTGGCCTCGATCGCCTGGTGCAGGCCGTCGCTCCAGCGGCGGCCGGGCATCACCCGGCCGGTGCCCTCATCGACGATGACCACATCGTTGTTGCGCACGATGTAGCTCACGTCCTTGATGAACAGCTCCTTGGCCTTGAGGGCGTTGTTGATGAAGTGGGCCCAGGGATCGGCGGGGTTGAACAGATCCTCGACACCGAGCAGCTGCTCGGCCTTGGCGTAGCCCTCATCGGTGAGGGTCACGTTGCGCTGCTTCTCGTCGACCTCGTAATCACCCTCGGGATCGATGCCGTCCTTGCCCATTTCGGCGGCGCGCTCCAGCGCCACAGCCACCTGGCAGGCCCGCTCGTATTTCTCCTGGGGCCGCTCGACCTGACCCGAGATGATCAGCGGCGTGCGGGCTTCATCGATGAGGATCGAGTCGACCTCGTCGATGATGCAGAAGTGGGGCTGGCGCTGCACCACATCGGCGATGTCGGTCGCCATGTTGTCGCGCAGGTAATCGAAACCCAGCTCCGAGTTGGTGGCGTAGGTGATGTCGCAGGCATAGTTGCGGCGCCGCTCAGCCGGGGCCATGTCCTGCTGGATCAGCCCCACGCTGAGGCCCAGGAAGCGGTGCACCTGGCCCATCATCTCGGCGTCGCGCCGGGCCAGATAGTCGTTGACGGTGACCACATGCACGCCGCGGCCCGTGAGGGCGTTGAGGTAGGCGGGCAGGGTGGCCACCAGGGTCTTGCCCTCGCCGGTCTTCATCTCGGCGATCTGGCCGTCGTGCAGCACCATGCCGCCGATGAGCTGCACATCGAAGTGCCGCATGCCCAGCACCCGCCTGCTGGCCTCGCGCACCACGGCGAAGGCCTGGGGCAGCAGCTCAGCCAGCAACTGCTTCTGGCGCTGCTGGTTCCCGGAGGCGGCGTCGAGCTTCTGGCGGAACTCGGTGGTCAGACCGCGCAGCTCCTCGTCACTCAGGGGCTCGACCTCCTCCTCCAGCAGGTTGATGTCGGTGACCAGAGGCTGGTAGCGCTGCAGCTTGCGGGCATTGGGATCACCCAGCAACAGCTTGAGCATGGAACGAGGGCCGGTCTGCGATTGGGGCAGCTTAACGACCGCGACCTGAGGCATCCCGCGCCACGCCCCAGGGGATCTCAGCAGGCCTTCGAGGCAGGCCTTTGACGCAGACGATTGATAGAGTGCCGCCGCCGGACCAAGATCGATGCAGCTCTCAGTCCTGGTGGTCTCACGGACAGCAGAGCTCCTCGGCACGCTGTTGTCGTCACTGGATCGGGCGTGCTCGCTGCCCGGCGAGGCGGTGGAGGTGCTGTGCTCCTGGAACGGCAGCGCCAGCGAGGAGCAGTCGATCTGCAACCCGAGCCGCTATGCGCTGCGAATCGTTCAGCGGGATCCGTACCACTTCGCCAGCAACGTCAACGCACTGATTGAGCAGGCCTCAGGCTCTCTGTTGATGCTGGTCAACGATGACGTGTGCCTCGATGCGGGCTGCGTCGACGCGGGCCTTCGTCTGCTCACCAGCAGCGAGCGGATCGGCCTTGTCGGGGGCCTGTTGCGCACGGATTGCGGCCGCCTGAGCCATCTGGGCATCGCCCTGGATCACGAGGGCAACGCCTATCACGTGCTGGACCAGAAACTGACACTGCAGCAGTCGAACCTGGTGCCCACCCAACCGGTCGCCGCGGTGACCGGCGCAGTGCAGTGGTTGCGCCGCAGCGATGCGCTGCGCCTCAACACCCGGTACCGGGTCTGCGGCGAAGATGTGGAGCTGTGCCTCGACATGCAGCAGCAGCGCGGCAAACAGGTCTGGCTGTGCAGCGACGCCCAGGCCGTGCACAACGGCGAAACGACACGCCGGCGCTCTGAAGGTCAGGGAGCGTTAGCCGATGACCAGGCCCGGTTGCGCCAGCGCTGGGGCGCCTTCATCGCCGGCGCCCCGCCGGCTGCCCTGGCCGCCCTGCTGCAACAGCAGCAATGGGAGAGCCACATGCTCAGGGTGCTGGCCGCAGACGCGCAGCGCGCCCAGAGGGCTGAACGCGAAGCCCTGGAGCAGCAGCATCAGGCCAGCCTGAGGGAAGTGGAACTGGCCCATCAATCCCAGGCATCGCGGGATCGCCGTCTACAGCAAGAACCTGCTCAGGGCTCTGAGCCGGGCCGGCGCCGAAGTCTGGCTGCTGACAGAACTGGCGCCACCCATGGACGACATGCAACCGATCCCTGCCGGCAGAAGACCAAACCGTCTGGTCTTCACCGCGCGGACCCTTGAAGGCCTGGAAAGCGGCTGGCAGCCAGACCGGTACACAGGTCTGCGCCAACGGATTCTGAACAGGCTGCCGCTCTATGGCTTCAGCCGCAAAGTGCGGACCATTCTCGCCAAGCTGTTTCCCAAGACCACCTACCGCAGCGAGGAGTTGCAGGCCTTCGATCTGCAGACGCTCTACGACAACCCCTACCTGCAGAGCGAGCGTCTCAGCTACCTGCACGACATCAAGGGTCTGGTGTGTGCCAGGAACATCTACGTCAATTCCTTTCTGATGGCGCAACGCAAACGCTCTCAGACCATCACCTTGCAGGCCAAAGGCTTTGACGCCTTCATTACAACGGCACCCCTGGCGATCGAATCGCCTAACACACGCATCACGGCCCAGACGATCCATGACGTGATCCCATTGGAGTATGCAAGAACCTATGAACAGGTTCGCTGCTTCACCAGACGCCTCACTGCCTGCGATCAGGGGAGTCGGATGTTCGTCTCAGGGGCGACGCAGAAGAAATACAATCTGTTCATTCATGACACTCAACAGCAAGCCGGAAGCGGACACGACTGTGTTGTGATCCAGCCACCCTCGCTTCGGTTTCCTGCCGACGCCCGAGACTTTGACGCCTGCAACAATGCATTGATTGTTGCAGCCGAGGGACGCAAGTCCGCGGTCAAACTGAAACCGCTGCGCTACATCGTCTTCAATTCCTCCATCGAACCACGGAAGAACGTGCTGTTCGTGCTCAAAGCCTTTGTGGAATCGGGCCTTGAAACCGAGGGCATCCACCTCTGCATCACCGGAAAACTGAAAAAAGACAGCTACAGCGACGCGGTCAGGACACTGGTCCAGGCTCACACCAATGTTGTATTGACGGGCTATGTCGATGAAGCCTTCAAACGCCAGCTGTTCCTCAATGCCATGGCCATCGTCAGCCCTTCACTCGTTGAAGGCTTCGGCATTCCTGTGCTTGATGCAGCCTGCCTGGGGGTACCCGTGATCGCCAGCCTGTCGGAGTCGCACTGGGAAATCCAGCAACTTCATGACTTTGCCGAGCACGTGATGCTGTGCAGCACCCGCGAGACCAGCGATTGGGCCAGCGCTCTGCGGCTGATCCACAGCCGTATCCAGGGGCAGCGCCAGGACGCCATGACTGGGCAACACCAGCATGTGCAGGGCCAGCAGGCCACATTGACGCGGCGCAGCAGCACGGTATGGCTCACGGAGCTGCGCCAGCAGCGCATCGAGCGTTACCGGCGATTCCAACAACGCCTGGAAACCGAATTTCAACAGCGGGTCTGCGACCTGCTGTTGCAGAGCTTCTAGCAGGTCGACGCGATCAGATCCTGAATCTGAGCAACCTGACGTGCGACGCTCATCTGCCGGGCCAGGGCATAGCCCGCCAGCGACAACTGCTGCCAGAGGTCTCCATCCTGCAGCAGGCTGTGCAGGTGGGCCGCCAGCTGGGTTCCGTCATCATCAAGCGGAAAGAACAGCGAACTGTCGTGGTGAAATTCGCGATGCACCGCAATGTCGCTGAGCACGGTGGGCAGGCCTTCGGCCTTGGCCTCCAGCACCGGGTAGTCAAAACCTTCCTCGGCACTGGCCGAGATCAGGGCCAGGCTCTGGCGCATGGTGCGACGCAGCTCGGTTGCCCCCAAGGAGGGGATCAGCTGCACCTGCCAGGGGCGAGGCAGGGCTTCATGCAAGCGCCGCAGGGCGGCGGTCTGACGACCGTCGCGGCCAATGATGCGAACGGTGCCCGTCCACTGGGGCAGCTGGCGCTGCACACCAGCCAGCGCTCGCATCAGCCCCAGCAGATTCTTGTTGCCATCATGGCGGGCCAGCACGATCAGATCGGCGCTGGCCGGAGCTCCCACACGTGGATCACGCACCTCAATACCGTTGGGAATCACCGTCAGCTTGCGGCCATCAACGCCGAAGGCGAGCAGATGATCAGCCACCCGCTGACTGATCGCGATCACCCGACGGGCCTTGCGCAGGTGCAGGGGCTGCCAGAAGCGATAACGCAGCCAGGCCTTGCGGCTGTTGGGCAGCAGCAGGGGCGTCAGATCATGACAGGTGATCACCTGGGGTATCTGCGGCGGCATGGCGAGCAACGCATCGAAGAAGGGTGAATAGATGCAGTCCAGATCGTTCAGACCGAGCCCATGACGCGCCAACAGGTTCTTGAGGTTGAACCCATGCTGAGCAAGGCCAACCATCTGCAGCAACCGGGGCAGCGCTGACGGCACCTCCCCTGGAGGAGCGGGTCGCCACCGCTGTGGCGTCAGAAGGACTGGCTCACCAACGGCACCGAGCTGCAATCGCCAGCCGTCGAGTGCAGGCACCACCCTCTGCACATAACTGCTGAAGCCCGAATGCCCCGGCATCCAGGGCAGCAGATTGATCAGCTGGGCCACACTCAGACCAGGAAAGGAAGGTTGGCACGCTCTTTGTTCAAGACCCGCACAGCCACCCAGACTCCAACAGCATTGACCATCAGCATGAGAAGGCCCAGGTGCCACTGAACCTCACCGTGGATCAGGCTGTGACGCATGGCGCCGAGTACGCGGTAAAAGGGATTGAGGTCTGCGGCCCACTCCAAGGGGCCGAGACTGTCCTTCTTGTAGAGAATCGGTGACAACAGAAAGATCAGCTGCAGAACAATGGGCACCAACTGATAAAGATCGCGGTATCTGGCGCCAAAGACGCAGACCAGCACCGGCAACCAATAGAGAAAAAGGAAAATATTCAATAACGGCAACCAGCCATACAACAGAAAGTGAGCAAAGAGATCAGCCTGGTAGAAAGAAAGGGCTAACAGCACCAACAGAAAAGACTGCACAAACGTCTGCAACTGGAACGCCCATTCCTCAAGCGTATAGAAAATGGGATGCAGATTCGTGTTGTGCAAATGGGACTGATTGTGCTCAAACAGATTCGGCGCTGAAGCAACTGCCGAATTGATGGAGTTCCAGACCACCAGGCCAAGACCGAGATACACCACATAGGTGTTGAAGTCCTGCACCTTGAAGACCGTGCCATACACAACGGCGAGCACAGCAATCGAAAACAGGTTGGACAGACCCAGCCAGAAACTGCCAAAGAAGGTGCGTGCAAAACGGGCCTTGGTTCGGGCCGTGGCCGTGAACCACCACACCCTGCGCTGCCTCCAGGCATTCCACAGGGTTGCCCGCACAGAGCGGTTACGGCTGTCAGGAGTCAACGACAACGTCACTGGGGCGACCTCAGAGGATGAACGCTCAAACAACAACACGAAACGCGGGCCATGATCAGACAGGCGCGTCCTGGGGGAGGGGGTCAACGTCACCTGACACCCCATTGCGGTGGTAGTAGGCCAACGCCTCCTTGAGAGGCCCATCGAACGCAATGCGCCCTTCCTCAAACACCAGGCCCCGCTGGCAGAAGCGGCGCAGCAGAGCATCCGAGTGGGAGGCCAGCACCAACGTGCCGGTCGTACTCAGGAATTCATGGAGACGATCCTGAGCCTGCTCATAAAAACTCGAATCCCCGGCGCCGAATCCCTCATCAAGAGCCAGGCATTCATGGCGGAAAGCCGTGAGCACGGCAAACAGCAGCCTGGCCGACATGCCCTGGCTGTAGGTCTTGACCGGGAGGCGCACATAGTCACCCAGGCCTGAAAAGGCAATGACGTCATCACTGAAGGCTTCAAAACCACCCAGATGACCGTTGACCATCAGGTAATGGGCCTTGATCGCCTGCAGACCACTGAGCTCCGGACTGGTGATGAAGCTCTTGTGAATCATCGGAAACACCCGAACCCGTGCTTCAAAGCGGCCGGAGGTGTGCTGATAGATGCCCGAGATCAACCGTAGGAAGGTCGATTTGCCGGCCCCGTTGTGGCCAATGAGGGCAATGCGCTCACCCTGGTGCACGGTGCAGGTCACATCCTGCAGGGCCGCAACCATGGCCTTGCCACCCTTGCGGCTGAGCTTGCCCCCGGTCACCGAGCGGATCAGGCTGGTCTTGAGGCTACGGGTTTCTGCAGTGAAGACGGGAATCTCCAGCCGAACGTTCTCCAGGCTGAGGGCGATGGGTTGTTCGTCGGGGAGCCGCTTGCCGGGCTCACCCTGACCCAAGCGAATCTCATGGGACGGGGCTGAAAACAAAAGCTGCCGCTGCGCCGGGGCGCCCAGGAAGGCGATTCAGGTTACCTCTGCTGTGCGGGCCGGGGAATGAGCCTGAGACGCTGCTCAAGAACTGTGCAGCGCTGCTGCCAGCGATCCCGACTGAACAGCTCCAGGTAACGCCGACGCGCCTGCAGGCCACACCGATGCACCAAGGCAGGCTCCGCTTTGAACCGCTGCAACAGGGCGATGAGATCCGATGGATCCCGGCAGGGGTGATGGGGAGGCAGCGCCAGGCCGTTGACCCAGGCCATCCCCGATCGGGGGTGATCGATGCAGAGCGCCGTGCGCCCCCCTGCCATGGCCTCCAGTTGCACGATGCCGAAGGCTTCGTGGGAGGTGTCTGCCGGCAGCACCAGCACGTGGGATGCAGCAAGCGCGGTCTGTTTCCGCTGTTCGCTGACACGCCCCAGAAAAGACAAGCGAGCACTCACCGCCAGACCGAGGCTGTCGCCGAGACGCTGCAGCGCCTCGCGATCAGGACCGGCGCCAGCGATCGTCAGCCGGGTTCCGGGCACGGCGGCAATGGCCTGCATGACCCAATCGAAGCGCTTGTAGCTGTCGAGGCGACCAATGCAGAGCACCTCCAGCAAAGGCAGGGGAGACACCTCCAACGCAAGCAGTGCCGGTTCAAGAGCGACCGGAAGCACCGGTGGCAACAGCACGAGCGCGTCAGTGGGCACCCGGGCCTCGGCCAGCAGCTTCAGCAGCACCGGAGATGTGCTCACCACGGTGGTGGCCCGCCGGGCCAGCGCCAGGGCAAGCCATTCATAGGCTCGAAACCACCACCGACGCTCATCGAGAAAGGCATGCCAGACCACATGCAGACCCCTGGCGGGTTGCAGCAGATGCACGATCCAGCCGATCACCAGGATGGCAGGACAGGGCAGATGCAGAAGCAAAACCCTGTCGGGGGCCAACAGCGTCCTCAAGGGCTGCAGAGCCGGCAGTGGCACGCGCATGCGGCCCAGCCGAAGAACCGGCCAACCCAGGCGCCGGTACGACACCGAAAGAGGGTCTGCAGCGGCGACGGAGGCTGCCCCGGAGGCTGACCCGTTGCTGTGCTGACCCAGTGAGAGGGTGATGCCGCCATAGCGCTCTGCCAGTTCATGGGCCACGCGTTCGACGCCGCCGTAGCCAGGCGGTCGTTCGCGAAGCAGTTGCAGCAGCGTGGGCGCCGTTTCAGGCAAGGGTGCGGTCCAACCAGTCGGTGATCTGCGCAGGCTGCACCGATTCCATGCAGAGGTGAGTGTCCTTGACACAACCGTCATTGCGAAACCGCAGGGCATCGCACCCGTCACAGGTGGCGGTTGCGATGGTGCGCTCACAATTGGCCGACCGTGGAAGCCAGAGGCGGATCGGACTGGCGCCGACACCATCGGCGTCGTTACCCACCACAGCCAGGGTGGGGGTGCCGACCGCGGCAGCGATATGAAGAGGGCCGGCATCGACACTCACCACGGCCCGAGCCTGGCGACACGCCCCGGCCAGTTCGATCAGCGTCGTTTGCCCGCGCAGATCGATGAGTTGGGTCTGCGCCAGCAGGTCCTCTTCAAGGTCTCCGGCGTGGTACTCCTCACGCTGACGCCGTGGCGGACTGCCCACAAGCCCCACCGAGACCCCTCGACGTTCACACCAGCGGAGCACGTCAACCCAGCCTGGCAACGGCCAGATCTTGGCGGCACGGGTGGTGGTGGCATGGATCAGAACATCGGGGACGGGGAAACCCGGGTCTCGGCTGGGCAGCGCAATCGGTTCTGCAGGAGGCTCGAGGAAGGCCAGTCGACAGAGCAGTTCCGCGATCGAATTGGTCCGAAACAAGCCCTCATACCGGGCCAGAAAAGCCGGTGAATCCCAATCGGGGTCGTTGAGAAAGCGTTGATAGGGATGCTCCCCCCAAGGCAGGGGACCTCGACCGTTGGCCGTCAGGGCAGCACCGGCCACATAGCGGGGCCGCAACCATGAGGCAAGCACCTGCGTGAGCGGATTGAATCCATCGCAATTGATCAACAGATCCAGCGGCCCTGCTTCGCGCAGACGCGCCTCAGCACGGGCTGCGAGCCGCTGAAAATGCCCCGCGTCGCTCTGATCCCACGACGTGCGCCAGTTGATCGGCTCCAGAGCACGTTCGAAATCAGCGGTGAGCTCACTTCCCCAGAAATCGATCCGGGCCAGAGGAAATCGTTGTCGCAGCGCCTGCAACAGCGGGACCGTGACCACGAAGTTGCCGACTTTGCTGGAGCCCAGCAGGGCAATGTGGGGCTCGGACCCCAGGTCGCGACCGTCGTAACGCTCCAGCATCAAGGGCAACAAGGGCGTTTGAGACTGTATCGGCCCACTCACAAGGCATAGGGCTCGACCGGGCCGTCATGGATTCATCGTGCGCCGCATAGCGCGCGAGCACCCTTGGACACAGCACACCGTGATAGCCGGCGCCGATCAACTTGCACCAGAAATCAAAATCTTCCCACCCACCCTGGATATGGCTGTAACCACCAACATCGCGCCAGGCCTGAGTCCTGATCAAGGCCATGGCATCGATGTAATTGCCTCCAACAAACGACCTGCGCTGCCATGGCAGGCGTGAAATCAGTGCGGCCCCAGACGCGTCAAGCCGCCTGGCACCCTTGATTTCCACCAAGGGATGAACCACAGCCGTTTGCAGCGATGCAGCATGCGCCACCTGGAGACAGGCCGCAAGGGCCTGCGGCATCAGGGTGTTGTCGGCATCAAGAACAAAACACCAAGCGGAGCTGCTGTGGCTGAAGGCGGTGTTGCGCGCTGCCGCAAGCCCAGCATTGGAGGCATGCTGCAACAGCAGCGTGCGCGCAAAGCGATCGGCATGGGATTGCAGCCATGACGTGATGACGTCGAGACTGTCGTCGGTTGAAGCATCATCGACAATGATGAGCTCAAGCTCGGCAAGAGTCTGGCGATCAACACTGTCGAGGGCAGCACAGATGCGATCCGCATAGTTGTACGAACTCACCACGACCGTCGCCTCGATCGACCGTTGCTGCTCCAGAGCAAACACGATGTGCACCTCGGGCTGAGCGGGGTCATAGGCCGCAGCCATGGGCTTGCCAGCCAACTCGGCCACGAGCTCGCACGGTGTGATCGGAGCTTCAAAGTGGCGCAGCTCCCCAGCGCTCAGGCAGCCGAGGGCAGGATCGCCGCAGAATCCCTGGCGGCTCAGCAGCAGCACGTGCTCCGCCCCCGCTGCGGCCGCCTGCAGCCAACGAGCCAGCGTCCGCGCCTGGTCGAGGCTCCCATCGAGACCAGGCAGTTCCGGCAGATAGACCAAGACCTGGGACTCCGAAGCCGCTTCCCAGGCGGCAAGGGCGCGCTCCCAGACCCCATCGCCCGGCCCCAGGCACAGGCCATGGCAGGCCAGAGGCGCAGGCAGCCCCAGGAGTGCAGCCGCCTGCAGCAGCCCATGGGGATGCGCGTCCAGCCAACCGTTGGAGGGGCGATCGGGTGGCAACCAGTGGCAGGGCAGGCCCAGCGCCTGAAGCAACGCGGCCCGGCGCCGATCGGGGTCCCAGATGGCCTGCTGGATCGTCAGATGGGCCCACCAGGCCTCCAGCTGATCCAGCCCAGGCAGCTCGAGGTTGAGGCAACAGTGCCGTTGTCCAGGGGCGCGACCGTTGTCAGCATCGGCCTGATGCAGATGCAGGTGATTGGGGATCGCCGGCTCCCAGCCCAGTCTGCAACTGGCCATCGCCTCAAGGGGCAGACGATCCAGCCACAGATGAACGGCCCAGTCTGCGTAGGTGGCGCCACAGATGGAGAGCAGGATGCTGCCTTCGATGGGTTGCCAAGCAGGCGCCACAGCCGGGGAGCAAGCCTCGGCCCCGGCCAGCCATGCCGCCCATTCGTGGGGTGGAATGACCCAGGCATCAGATCGATCGATCAGGCCACGGCCCATTGATAGCCCTTGAAATGCGGCTTTCAAAGCTACGTCATTGCCGCAGATTCACCAGGATTTCCTCGAATCGACTGCGAGGTTCTTTGCAGCAACTCGAGACAGTCAATTCAAACCTCAATCCATCAGAATCTGACCCACAATGTGATCCCAACAGAGTCAATCAAGCACCACAGCCCACTGGTACCATCACATTCACATCGGGCGGACTCGCCGTTCGGTCGAGACCCTGATCCATGCGGCTGCTCACGGTCACCAACCTGTACCCCCCTCAGAACCTGGGGGGGTTCGGGCTCTGCATCGAGCGACTGGTGAAAGGCCTGACTGCATCCGGCTATTCACCCCACGTTCTGACCTCCGATCAGCCCTATCTGGGCCCCACGGGTGATGCCCCCGAGGTGCTGCGGCTGCTGGAGCTCCTGGGCAGCTACGAGAACGGCGTGTCACGGCTCAACGACAGCCAGGAGGAACAACGCCGTGCCCACCAGAATCTGCAACGGGTCAGACAGGTTCTGGACCGATTGCAGCCCCAGGCCTGTCTGGTGGGCAATCTGGATCTGCTTGGAACCGACCTGTTGCACGCCATCACCGAACGCGGCATTCCGACCATCCAGCATGTGGGCTTCATGGCAGCCCCCTTCCCGCTGGAGGCGTTTCCCAAGGAAGCGACCTACAGCATGGCCTTTGCCTCGAGAGAGGCCAAACGTCTGCTTGCAGCCCAGGGGTTTCCGGTTGAGGGCCATCCTGTGGTCCACCCCCCTCTGGCCCCAGACACAGACACGACACGTCCCCATCAACCTGAGCAACGGGATCATCTGCGCATCGGCTACAGCGGCCTGTTGATGCACTCCAAGGGTGTGCACAACGTGCTGGAGGCCTGCGTCATGCTGAAGCAGCGCGGCATTCCCTTCAGGCTGGAGGTCGCGGGCAAAGCCTTCGCGCCTGACTACGGCCAACAACTCCGAACGTATGCCATCGGGCAAGGCATCGATGACCGGGTGCACTGGTTGGGATTTCTGGAGGGCCAGTCGCTCCACGACTTCTACCGCAAGCTCGATGTTCTGGTCTTTCCCTCTCTGCATCCAGAGTCCTTCGGCATGGTCGTCGCCGAAGCCATGGCACAGGGTGTTGTGCCGATCAGCTCGGGTGTGGGCGGAGCCTTTGAAGTGATCACCCATGGTGTCGATGGACTGTTGGTCCAACCGGGAAGCAGCAGTGCTGTGGCCGAGGCCCTGCTGTGGTGCCATTCCGAGGATCTGGGCCTGCGACGACTTTCCCGCAACGCGCAGCGGCATGCCCTGTCGAGGTTCACCGCCACCCGGTCGGCCAGAGTGCTGGATGAAACCTTCAGGCGTCTTCAGACCCTCTCAAAGCCGTCGATGGTGACCTTTGCCTGATCGTGATCTGAACTTCTGAGCCGGCAAGCAATGTCAGCGTCTTGGTGGTTGTATGGGCAGGATCTTGCTCTGGCGCAGGAATTGCAGCACAGAGCGATCACAACCAGCCAGCAACGCGACCTGCTGCTGGCCAATATTTCGATTCTCAGCTATCTGGGCGACTATGACGGCTGTGCCCACTGGCTCGATCAGGTGGGTGGACGCCGTGATGTGATCGGTCGCCAGAGTGACTATCGCCTGCGCCGCTTTCGCCGGCTGCCCAATCCCTGGCGAGCTCTGATCGAGGCCGAACGGGAAGATTCCCTCTGTGCCACGATCGATTCGAAGCTGCAGGACGGCCTTCCTGTGGTGGTTGACCTGGTGGGCGGCATTGGCGACCAGTTGGAGAATGCAGCTCTGCTGCTCAACATTCAGACCCAGCTCAGCCGGATCCCAACGCTCTACGTGCGGACCCTGGGTGAAAACGCCGGAATCGTCACCCGCTTGCTGGAACAGGTCGAGGGGCTGAATCTGCTCAGCCAGGCCAACCAGGATCACGCCCAGTGGCGCATCACGGCCCCCTGGTTTCGCTACTGGCTGGGCCGGTGCGGCATCCGCGAAACCATCCGCAGACCCCTGCTCGATGAGGCCCGGGTCGACGGCTCCGGTCGTGGCACTTTGCTGGTGTGCTGGCGCACCAAGCCGGATGCCATGACCCCGCTGAGCTCCTTCAGTCGCTCGCTGCCGTTTGCGCGAATCGCTTCGCTGCTGGACCAGTGGCGCGGCGCGGCGCAACGTCGGGGGCTGCAGCTGATCGACATCAGTGATTACACCCCCGACGAGGCCAGGGTGCTGCAAACCAGCCATGGCGGTTGGGTCACCCTGGCTCGCCAGCAATTGAACAGCCTGCAGGACACGCTCAGGCTCATGCGACAGGCCGAGGCGATCGCCACCGTCGACACCTCCCTGGGCCACCTGGCCGTGCTGTGTCGCCGTCAGGTGAATCTGCTGCTGCCGCTCTGGCCCGACGAACGCTGGTACGACCTGCTTGCTGACGGGCTGTATCGCGAGCTCACCACGGTGCACCAGCAAACCCGTTTTCACAGCTGGGACGAGCCGCTGACGGCACTCAGTCGGGAGCTGCAGCTGACCCGTTGATCAACGCGGGCCAGACCGTGAGACAGCGCTTCTGCTCCTCGGCGAGGGAGTAGCGCTGCCGCAGCGCCACCGCCTGCTGCACCAGGTGCTGGGTCATGGCCTCGGGGTCAGCTTCAAACCTGCCGACGGCAGCCTCGAGGCTGTTCACAAACGCCAGCAGGTCGCCGAAGGGCACTTCGACCAGCGAGGGGGAACAGAAATCACGCCCCGCCAGACCGTGATACCCCACCACCAGACAACCGCAGGCGATCGCCTCGGCCAGGGGCAGACCAAAACCCTCGGGGTGACCACAGCTGAGAAAGATCAGGGCATCGCGAAGCTGGGCGGCGATCTCCTCGTGGGGCAGGCGTCCCAGCTCCACAAACGGATAGCGAGCCAGGGATGGACGCCTCTCGGCCATCGCCCGCACGATGCGTGCATGCTGAAGCTGTTTGCGGCCCAGATAAACGATCTTGCGAATCTTGCGCTCGGGTGGATAGAACAACGCCCCATCGATGCCATTGAGCACCACATGCACCCGAGCCGGATCGAGACCGCAACCCTCGATCAGAAAGCGGCGGTTGTCTTCAGACACGGTCACCACACCCTTGAGATCGGGATGGTGGTAGAGATCGATCACATCGGCGTCGATGTTGCTGTCAAGTCCAAAGGTGTAATAGGCGTTCTGGTTGAAAACAATCTTGGGGATACCAGGAAGATATCCAGGAATGTTGCGCACCCAGGTTTCCGGCAACACCAACCAATCGCTGGCAGGGTCGGGTGACGAGGCCAGATAGGTCTGCAGATCGATCACCGGTGCCTGACTGTTGAACCAGTCGGCCCGAAAACCGGCTGACTCATGCAACACCCAGGCCGACCAGCCGGCCTGGTTCAACAGCTCCACCTGGCGGTAGATCTGTTTCACGCCACCGATGGGGTGGTTGGTGTCGGGGTAGCAGACAAAGAACAACCGCGGCCGCGGCTCGGGTGCAGCGCTCATCTAGGAGGCATCCGCACAAACACGGGCAATGCCCAGTTTCACCAGCATCGCCAGCACCGCCTGGCGACGCCCGGCGGGCACACCCAGGCGCTCCAGATCGCTGTCGCTGATCTGGCCCTCGTCGCTGAGCTGCCTGATCACTGCCCCGTGGGCCCCACCACAGAGCAACTGGCTGAACAACTGCACCATCGGACGCTCAAGAAAGCTCGCCGGGGTGCACCCCGCCGAGCAGATCACGCGGCTGGCCACGAAGGCCTCAGTGCCGTAACCGGCAAACAGATCAGCCATGGGAGCCTGGGCCGGCGGCGCAGGCGGCAACGGTCCGGCAGCCTGGCGCAGGGCCGCCAGCTCAAGCCAGAGGTCTCTGTACTGACGCTGCACCACAGGCCAGCAGAAGTGTTGCTGCCAGCGGTGACGGGCCATGGTGCCCATGGTCTGTCGCCGGCCAGGATCAAGCAACAGCCGCTCCAGGGATTCGAGCAGCGCATCCTCCTCGACCACGGCGGCGAGGCTGAGCACACCGATCATGTTGTCGTAATCGATCAAGCCCAGGCGGTAGGAACGGTCCAGCGGGTCGAGGCGACCTCGCTGGGAAAACGCTGTACGGATCGGGACCCGAATACCGGTCACACCGTCGTGCACCAAATCCTTGTAACCATCCCAGTCGCTCACCACCGTGGGCAGGGCCGCAGCCATGGCTTCGATGACCGAAAGCCCAAAGGTCTCCTGCAAATTGTCGGCTGGTGAGACGAACAGGTCGGCGGCAGCCAGGGCCAGGGCCTTCTCGTGCTCGGATGCGGGTTGCAGGCCTCCCAGACGGCGAATCTGCAGCTGGGGGAGATCCTGTTGCAGCTGGTCATAGGCCTCGGCCACCGAACTGTTGAACAGGTGGCCACACTCGAGCAGGATGACCTCCTGGCCCGGGTGGCGCTGCATCAACCTGGCAACGGCGCGATACAGCGGCAGCGGATGGGCCTTGCTATGAAAACTGAGCCGCCCCAGAAACAGCAGCACAAAGGCCGATGCAGGCAGCTGCAGCGCGCTGCGGGCCTGGCGGCGCAACCCGTCCCGTTGGCCTGGATCCAGCACATCCACTGGGGCCAGAGGCTGCAGAGGCTCCTCGACCGCAAGCGGAATCAGCGGCAGTTGAGGTCCGGCAGGACGCGGCAGGCTCTGGCCGAAACGCCGCTCCAGGGCCTGATGGCGATGGTCCATGGCCGCCTGCACCACGGAGCGTCCGGCACTCGAGGTGCACACCAGGGCATCCCAGGGCTGCAGCGGCGCCGTGACCAGGTCGGCCATGGCGTTGAACACGCTCTCGGAGCAGAGCGTATGGATCACGCCGGTGATCGAAAAGCGGTTGGCGGGCTGGCCAGCTCGCAGCATTTCCCAGCGGGCCAGGCCCGGATCGGGAACGTGCAGGGCACCCACCGCCTGAAATGATTCGCGGTGAAAGCCGATCGCCAAGCGCAGGCGGGCGCCAGAGGGCAGCGCAGGCTCCAACAGCTCCTTGAGACGCCTGGCCTCGGGCTCACTGGAGACCAGCAGGGTGAGCTCTTCGCCGTCGGCGAGATGGGCGCACAGGCCACGGGCCATCGAGCGGCCTGCCACGCGCCGGCCCAGCACCTGAAACTGATCGGTGTCGAAGGCGTCACCAGGGAGCAGCAGGGCAGCCGGAAACAACCTGCTCCCAGGCGGCGCGGCCGCGGTCAGCTCAGGCATAGAAGTCGCGCCGGTAGGCCCACCAGCACAGCAGAGTTAGCAACAGGGCAAACGGCAGTGGCGTGGCAGCCAGCGCGACGATCCAGAAATCAGCCACCCGAGCCAGACCGATCACCACCAGGGCCCAACCCAGCAACAGCCCCAGAGGCACGGCAAAGGGGCTGGTACGTACCCGCACCAGCCCTCGTCGAAAACGGCGGAAACGGCGTGGCAAGGGCGAAGTCAGTTTGGAGCGACTCTACGGGAGCTGTGGCGGGTACATTGCTGTGGCGATGCCGTGATCGGTTGCGTCTCCATCTGGCGATCGCCCATTACTTCAATGCCAACGGCGGCGGCAGGCATGGTTCCCTGAGCCCTGATTCCAGTGGCCGCAGCGCTGCGCTGCGGTCGGCGATCCTGAGCCTGCACCAGCTGTTCGGAGAACCCAGCGGCTGCCTCAATCACCTGGAGCGCAGGGTCGATCCGGTGACAGATGGCGGGGGCCCCCTGCAGCTCACCATCTGCGTGAGCGGTGATGCCCACCTGCTTGATGACCTGCAGGATCTCCGCCAACGCGGCGCCTTCAGCGTGAGGGTGTGCGAACCACGCACTTCAAAACATCTGGGGTTCGAATGCCACCGGGTGCTAGCCGAGCAGCATCAGGGCTTCGATTACAACGGCTACCTGGAAGATGACCTGGTTATCTGCGATGCAGATTTCTTTCTCAAGCTAAACCATTTCAACCGCTGCTTCGGCGATCACTACCTGCTGCAACCGAACCGGATCGAAACCAGCAAGGATCTGCAGAGCCTGCGTCGTTTCTACATCGATGGCGACTACAACCCACCGGCCACAGAGACCTACCGATTGTCGATGGAGCATCGGTTGTGCCTCGACCATCTGGGCCAGGTGGTGGAGTTCAGGCAACCGCTGAACACCCATTCCGGCTGTTTCTTTCTCAACCGCAACCAATCGCAGCACTATTTCAACGGCCCCCACTGGAGTGACGGCGACGACAGCTTCCACAGCCCGCTGGAGAGTGCCGCCACCCTGGGGGTGATGAAGAGCTTCCAGATCATGAAACCTGTGCTCAGAAACGGCCGCTTTCTCACCATTGAGCATGCCGGCCGCAACTTCATGGGTCTGCTGCGCACCCTGCCGGCAAGCTGAACGCCTTGAGCAAGCAGAAGCTGCTGATCGACTGGCCGCTGACCCCCTACACGGGCTGGGGCAGCTACGGCATTCAACTGGCCAAGGCCCTGCTGGCGAGCGGGCTGGCGCGCCCCGTGCTCACCAACCGTGCCGATCGCAGCCCCCATTGCGACCTGGCCTGGCTGATGCGGCTCGACGAGCTGGAGCGTTACAGCGCGCGGCTGATCGAGTACGCCAGGGCCAACCCCAGGGCCCTGGTCGAAACCAACTGCCGGGTGGTGCTCGAGCCCATGGGCAACCTGGTGCCACCGCAACGCATGCAGGGTGCGCACCAGGTGGGTGTGGCCTTCATCGAACGCACCACCCTCGACAAGCGCTACCGCGAGGATCTCGAACGCTTCGATCTGGTGATCACCGGCGCAGCCTGGAATCAGCAGCTGCTCGAGCAGGTTGGTTACGACCGCAGTGTGCTCATTCACCAGGGGGTGGATGCCTGCCACTTTCACCCCGTGCCCGTGCCCCGCCTGCTGCGCAGCTCCTTCGTGCTGTTCGCCGGCGGCAAACTCGAGGCCCGCAAAGGCCAGGACGTGGTGATCGCGGCCTTCAAACGGCTGCTGACCCAATGCCCCGATGCCCTGCTGATCGCCTGCTGGGGCAACATCGGCAATGTGGGTCTCGACACCATCGCCCTGAGCCCCCATGTCGAGGGAAGCCCCAGCAACGGCGATGCCGAAAGCCTCTACAGCTGGCTGCTCGCTCAGGGGCTGCCCCAACGCAACATTCTGGTGCCGTCGATCACAGCCAACGCGCAGCTGGCCCCGCTGATCAAACAGGCCGATGCCGCGGTGTTCACCAGCCGATGCGAAGGGGGCACCAACCTCATGGCCATGGAAACCCTGGCCTGTGGCATTCCCACGGTGCTGTCGGCCAACACAGGCCATCTCGACCTGCTGCAGCTCGAACTGCCCCATGCGCT